>DATDRM010000229.1:0-23951 GCA_035291705.1 Anaerolineales bacterium | reverse complement strand
ACTTTCCGCCTGGATGGTGAAGCCCTGCTTGCAACCGAAATCGTACCAGCCGGCCCGTTGGGGCTGGTTTTGTGGGTCGATAACCAGTACGCTGCCTTACCCCCGGATGGCCGCCTGCGCTATGGCACCTTGTCCAATCCGCAACCAGCCTGGATCGAGATCGAAATTGCCGCTGCTTGACAAGCATGCCTGGCGCGTGTAAAATTACGCTGCGCTGGCAAAGGTTGCTAAGGCGAGAGAACAGCGCACGTTAAGGCCGAGATAGCTCAGTTGGTAGAGCACGCGACTGAAAATCGCGGTGTCGCCAGTTCGATTCTGGCTCTCGGCACCTCTCGGCCTGACGGAGGGGCCGGTGTCTGCAACCAGCGAATGGTTGCTCAGGCGGGTGTAGTTCAGTGGTAGAACGTCTCCTTGCCAAGGAGAAGGTCGTGGGTTCGAGTCCCATCGCCCGCTCTATGGATTGAAGATCCCTGATTGCTGATTGTGTTGAGACCAATCAGCATTCTTTTCTAAATCAATACTCTATTCGGCGACGTGGCCAAGTGGCAAGGCAAGGGTCTGCAAAACCCTGATCACGGGTTCAAATCCCGTCGTCGCCTCTCAGGAGCGGGCCATCGGGTTCGCTCTTCTATTTTGGCGACGTGGCCGGCATGCTGCGCATGTTCAGGCAAGGCAAGGGTCTGCAAAACCGTAAGCAGAGCGGCGATCACGGGTTCAAATCCCGTCGTCGCCTCTCAGGAGCGGGCCATCGGGTTCGCTCTTTTGTTGGGCGACGTCGGGCAAGGCAAGGGTCTGCAAAACCGTAAGCAGAGCGGCGATCACAGGTTCAAATCCCGTCGTCGCCTCTCAAGAGCGGGCAATAATCCCGCTCTTTTCTTTAAAGGGATTGACTCCGAAGCGAATAAATTGTACAATATGTTCATCAGGGAGTGTACAAGATGAACGAGACGATTAATCTAGCAGAAGCGCGCAAGAAGTTGCCCGAGTTAACCGACCGTGCGGGCGCGGGTCACACTTTTGTCGTGTCGCGTCGCGGGAGGGAGCTGGCTGTATTGATCGGGATCGATGAGTATCGGCGACTAAAGGCGATTGAGGAGCAGCAGCGGCAAAAAGACTTCGACACCCTTTTGGCCCCTCCCCCCGCAGGCGCACTGACCGAGGACGAAGCCAGGGATCTGGCAGTTCGAGTCGTACGTGAAGAACGATCCCGGCGCACCCCATAAAAGTCATGAAGGCAGTAATCGATACGAATGTTTATGTCTCGATGCTGTTCTCCCCACGCGGTGCAGGCGCCTGGCTGATGGCGATATGGAGTGAGCGCAGGTTTGAAATCATCATCTCCCCTGAGCTCTTCGCGGAGCTGGTTGAGGTGCTGAACCGGGCAGATATTTCGCCTCACGTCGATGGACAGAGAAAGCTGGCTTTATTTCGACGGCTGCGCTACGACGCGATCTGGACGGCCGGCAGGGTGGTCGCCAGCGGCGAATTACCCGATCCAGGCGATAATTTTCTGTTGAGCGCTGCGTTGGAAGCAGAAGCTGAGTTTATCGTTACCTGGGACGTTCGCTTGCTTGAGCACGGAAGCAGCCAGGGCGTCCAAATCATTTCTCCAGATCAATTGATTTCTCTCATTGTCAGAACGAGATAATCAGAACTCCTCTTCGATCAAACTTACCGCTTTCTCAACCCCATTCTCAGTGCGGATCTGCTCGCCAAGGGCGGAGGCCGTGGCACGCAGCCGAGCATTGCCGGATAGTTCTTTCAGCGCGGTGGCAAGCTGGCTGCAGCTCAACTTCGGGCGCGGAATGAACGGCAGCCCAACGCCGAGTTGATCGACGCGCTGGCCCCAATAGAATTGGTCGGCGATGTGGGGGATGACCAGATGCGGCACCCCTGCCCGCAGGCCGGCGGCCGTGGTGCCGAACCCCCCGTGGTGAACCACGCCAGCGCAATGCGGCAGCAGCCAACTGTGCGGTAAGGACTCAGCGGCATAGATGGTTGACGGCAAAGTCAACTTTCTGATCCCATGCTCCCAGCCCTGGACAATCGCCCGCACCCCGGCTTGTTGGATCGCTTCCACAAACAGGCTGACGTTCTCCAGCGCGTCATCCTCCCCCAGGCTCATCGCCCCCAGGTTGATCAGCAACGGCGGCTCGCCGTTATCGAGAAAAGCCAGCAAGTTGGCTGGGAGCTGCCATACGCTCGGCGTTTCCGCGTACCAATAACCTACAATACGGTGCTGGCGCTCCCAGTGTGGATTGGGCGCGAAGACCACCGGGCTGACCGGCACGAGATTCAGGCGCGTTGAAGTAAAGCCTTCTTTCCCGACAGGCGGAAGCCCTAATCGCTTGCGGATACGGTTGAGAGGCAGGGTGGTGACCAGGGATATCAGTCCATCTATCGCACCATAAACCATCCGTTTGAGGATTGGTCGTTTGGGGTCATCCCACGGGATTGCCCAGGGCATTAACGTTACACTCAGGTAAGGCAGACCTGATAGCTCTGCTTCGTTCTTGCCCGCAGCTACTGCTGAAGGGACAACTACCAGATTGGCATCCTGACACTGAGCCAGAATATCATCATGGGAGCGTTCCAGCATTTCGAAGCCGAAACGCATCCCTTTTATCAGCCCGATAGCTGCATTGCGAGCCTGGTGGCGGATAGCAGCCACTTCCTGAGCGAGGTCGATATCGGGACCAATTGGCGCAAACGTTACGCCGTGCGATTCGACCAGCGATCTCATGACGGGGTGAGAGGCCAGCGTGGCAATATGCCCGGCACGCGTTAGACCCTGGGCAAGGGCGATGAATGGCTGTACATCACCGCGCGATCCGAGAGTTGGGATCAGGATTTTCATTTCAAGATCTAGTTTTCCGTTATGGGCAGAGGGGGTTGATCTTGTCTGCCTCCCGGACAGCCGCGTCCCAGGTGAACTCCTGGTTGTCGCTGAAGTAGTAATAGATAATGCCGTTGGGCATCAGGACAACGGCGTTGCCACTGACCCCCAGCATGTGGGGCACCCAGAACGCGCAGTCGAAACCGTCGGCCTGGGTGTATTGGTCCGCCCAGAAGGCGTTGTTGTACATGCACTGGCTGTCAACCTCGACGCCGCGGTCGTCTGGATCGCGCTGCAGGGCGGCTGCCAGCAGATCCGGGTGCAATACCTGAACCCCGTTGTTTTGACCATTTGTATTGTTGAGCAGGGCGGCGATCTTGGCGATGTCATCCGGGATCCACCACAGGCCGTAGCCGCCCTCGGCCTGACCCTGCCAGCCGTCGTCGGCGGTGCGCAGGGTGGTAAACGCGCCGCGGCCGAGACCGAGCGGCTGGTAGACCTCATCCACCACAAACTGGAAGATGTCCGCCTCAGGCCCTGCCTGGGTTTGCAGGTAGTTGTGCAGGGCGCGGGTGAGGATAAAGGTATCGCTGGTGCGGTAGACCCAGCGCGTCCCCGGCCCAGCGGCGTGCGGCCAATCGAAGGCGGCGGCGATGCGCGCTGAATAGGGCTGTGCGCCAAAAAACTCGCCCATTCTGGAGCCGTCTTCATCGGTCATGTAGCCTGGCGAGGCGTAGTTGCCGGTGGACATGTCGATGGTGTGGTTGAAGGTCACCCCCTCCCAATCGCCGGGGCTTTCGCTGTACTCCGGAACGTAATCCTTGATGAGCAGGCCGGTCACCTGCGGGTCATATTTCTGCGCTAGGCGCATCAACGCCACGCTGACAAAGGCCGATTTGGCTGTGGAATAGGAGGTGGCGCGCATGGATTCGCAGTAGGGATAAACCCCAAAGCGGGTCTGGCAGCCACCGAGATAGTTAACTCCATTTACCACGACGCCATACCAGGTCATGTGCTCAGTGGTGACGCCACGCCCGAAGGCGGAGACATCCACCCCGGGGTAATCCTCGGCCAACGCCTGGATGGGTTTGGTCGGGAAACGGGAGGCCAGCTCCTGGGCGAAGTCGGCCTGGATGCGTTCGGCGCCTTGCACTGGTCCCGGATGGTAGGCAGCGTCCAGCAAGCCCCACAAGTTGGCGCGGGTGTAATTGGTGGTTTCCTGGGTGATCTGGTACCAGGCCTTCGAGACGTTCTTGTCATCGAACAGGAAGGTCAGCGTGCCGTCGAAGGCCGCGTTGCCACCTTCGACCACCAGCGCAAAGGGGAAGGAGGCTCGTGAGTATCCGCCATCGCTGGCTTCTTGCCAGACACGCCCAGGCTCGAGGATGATGTCCCACTTAGGGTGGTCGGCGATGATCAGGCCGCGCTGCTTGGGGATCAAGTATCCAGCGCTTTGCACGAACTCGAAGTCGAACTCCGGGAGGTAGACATGTTCCGGCTCCAGCTCACCGCGCAGCACCTGGATTTGACCGTTTTCTTTTTCACGGAGCAATTCCAGGCGGCCCTCGAAGATGTGTGTGGCGGGGGCGGCGTTGGCAGGCATGGCCAGGGCGGCATCGATTACCGGCGAAGCGGCCGCGAATCCGTTCATTAGAGCGTTGTAGGTCAGGATCGAGCGAATTGCCTCCCCGCTTTCAGTGGAGCCAGGCATTGGCTGCACCGGCGTAAAGGTTGGCAGAACTGATGTTTTTTTTGGAGAAACAGACGAGGTTGTTGCCGGAACTGGTGTCGGAGATGGTTCACAACCGGCAACCAACATTACAAATGCAACGAGAACCATCCTTTTCATGGATTGATGTGTGTGCATGCCCATCCTTACGATTCATATACTCCAATAATCAGGAAAAAGCTTATAGAATGTCGTTCAATCCCCTGATCAGGCCAGATAACCCCCTTAATTATTTAACACCAGCGTTACCGGGCAGTGATCAGAACCGGGCACCTCGGCGTGGATGATGACGTCCTTCGCCCGGCTGACCAGGCTTTGCGAGACCAGGAAATAATCCAGCCGCCAGCCAACGTTGCGCGCCCGGGCGTTGAGGCGATAGGTCCACCAGGTGTACTGGACGCGCTCGGGGTAGAGTATGCGGTAAATATCCACAAAGCCATGCGCCAGGAAGTGGTCGATCCAGACGCGCTCTTCGGGCAGGAAACCGGAGGTATTTTGGTTCTCTTTCGGGTGGCGCAGGTCGATCTCCCGGTGGGCGGTGTTGAAATCGCCGCATAAGATGATTTGCTCCCCCTGGGCATGCATTGCGTCACACTGCGCCAGCAGGCGGGTGTAGAAATCCAGCTTGTAGGGCACGCGGGCGTGATCGTGGCGCCCGTTGGGGAAATAGATGTTGAAGAGCAGGAAGCCTGGGTAGCGGCTGGCGATCAGCCGTCCTTCAGCATCGAACTCGGACGCGCCCAGCCCCAGGCGGGTTTCCAGCGGCGGGGTGCGCGCCAGCGTAACGACGCCGCTGTAGCCGGGACGGGCGGCAGGGTTCCAGGTAATTTGAGCAAAGACCTCTTCGAGCTGTTGGAGATGGGAGTCCTCGAGCTGCTCGGGCCGGGCCTTGATCTCTTGCAGGCAGAGCACGTCGGGAGCATAATCCTGGACCCAGGCTAGCAGTCCTTTACCCAGGGCGGCGCGCAGGCCATTTACGTTCCAGGTGGTGAGTTTCATGGGATTGATTTTAACATACGCACCAATAGCGCCCCAACGCGGGTTTAGATAGAGACATGATCTTTTTGTACAGCTGAAATCTAAGCCTTGGTTGCTTTATAATCTCACCATCCGGCGACTCAGTCGCTTATTATTCCTCTTGGAAAGAGATGAAGACTGACGAGACTCTGAATATCCTGGCCCTGATCCCGGCCTACAATGAAGCCCAGCGCATTGGCGAGGTGGTCGCTGGGGCGCGCCAGTACCTGCCGGTGCTGGTCGTGGACGACGGCTCGATGGACGACACCGCCGCCGTGGCGTCCCAATCCGGGGCGAGGGTGCTCAGCCAGAGACCCAACCAGGGCAAGGGCGCGGCCCTCACAGCTGGTTTTCGCCGGGCGATCGCCGAGGGCTGTGCCGCCGTGCTCACCCTGGACGCCGACGGGCAGCACGACCCGGCCGAGATTCCCCAGTTTCTACAGGTTTACCGGGAGCGGGGTGTAGACTTGATCATCGGGGGGCGCGACTTCAGCCAGATCCCGCCCGTGCGGCGGGCGGCCAATACGCTGGGGCGCTGGAGCTTCTCCTGGGCGGTGGGCCGGCCGGTGCGTGATAACCAGTCGGGCTACCGCCTGATCAGCCGCCGGTTGATGGAGGCCATGCTGGCCAGCCAGGAACAGGGCTTTCAGTTTGAGGTCGAGATGATCGTGGTCTGCGTTCAAAAAGGCTACGCGTTGGATTGGGTGCCCATTCGCACGATCTATGCCGGCGAGAGCAGCCATATCCAGCCCCTGCAGCACGTGATCGAATTCACCCGCATGGTGGTGCAGACTCGCAGACGGATGAAGAGGATATCTTAACCCTCGGAGGTTTTCGAGCAGCGCTACTTCCCAGCCAGCAGCGCCTCGAGCCGCTGATAATTTGTAAGAAATGTCAAGAGAGAAATCTTTGCCGGTAGTACAGCACCGCCAGCAGCAGCACAAACTGGATGATCGCTGAAATGATCGTAGAGAACTGGTAGTAGTAAAACATCAACAAGTTGACCATGGTAAGGTACACGAGCAAGGCGAAGTAGCTTGATCTTATCCCTTGCCGTTCGCGTCCTGTCACCAGCAGCACCGCCCCGGCAGTTAACAGCAGGCCGAAGAGGCCTTGAACGACCTGGAGCATAAAAAACCATAGAACATAAGCGTAACTGGGATTTTTCACCGCCTGAATCACGAACGCAAACGCCAGTCCAGGCGGGCCGGGCTCGAGATTGGAGGCCATTAAGCCGATCGTATTGACGAGTGACACCAACCCCAGGGCACCCAGGCCTAGCGCCAGGACAGCTCGGAAGCGCGCCCGGTCGAAATAGCGTCCCTCGAAGGCGATCAACTTCGCTTCCAGGCGCTTAAGGTAATCAGGCGGGGGAGGGGCGATGTAGATCTGTTCATCTTTCACATAGTCCAACAGCTCTTCCGCCAGGCGGGCCAGTTCTGGCTGGTCTTTCTGTACGACAACGTAGCGCAGGCGTTCTTCGAGGTCCGCCCTTTCTCGCGCATCCAGGTCGTGGTCGAGCACATCTTCCATCATCTCCAGGGCTGCGTACAGCTCAGCGCGCGCATGGCGGGAGGGGGGGCGGTTTAACTGAAGGTAGACCAATACACAGATGACAAAGAAGGCATAGATAATCGGCGCGGCGGGTGGGTAGAAGTAGTCATTGCTCTGGGTGATGAACTTGCCCACCTCATCGATAAACACACCCACACCCACCCCAGCCAGGACCGCCCCTACCCAATACACCCAGCGGTTGGCAAAGATCAGCGGCAGCAGGGCTGCGATGAACAACAAAAGGCCGCCCCACAACATGTGCGCGATATGCAGGGTACCGCTCCCCAGCTGTGGATAGCCGGTCAATTCTAAAAACAAGCGGGTGAGCGAAACCGACAGGGCAAAGCTGAGCAGCGTGAGCAGCAGGTAATTGTCCGCTCTGGGCCGCCTGACGGGCCGGCGCACGGCATGATAATAGCGTTTCATTACCATACGCCTGGCAATAACCGGTATCTCACCAGCCTGGTATATTCAGCGTATCCAGCCAGTTCATCCTGCAAGGTCTCATCCTCCAGATAGGTGCGGACGACCAGCATTAGCGCGGCAATCGCTGCCGGGATCAATGCCCACCACGAGCCAAGCATCAAGGGAGCGCTCAGGCCGAACAGGATGCCACCCACGTAGCCTGGATGTCTCACCAGACGATAGGGACCCTCCTGACAAACCGTTTGGCCACGATCGGTTTGGATGCGGACGACGGTGGCGAAAAAGCTGTTTACCCACTTGGCCCACAAGAAAATCCCCTGACCAAGCAGATACATCGCAAAGCTCAGGACATAAATACTGCGGGGGAGCGCACCCGTCCAGCCAAAACGCCCCGCGTCCAGGCCAGCCACGATCAGCATGACAAAATACAGCGGCGTCGAAAGCGCGAAATACCACTTATCCCAGGTTTTCATCCCAGCGCCGGGTTTTAACCGCTCTTCGACCAGTTGAGGTTTGTTCCTCAATGTCAGCCAGGTGGCCAGCACGATCAACATATTCAGGCCAACGTAAACCCAGCCTTGCCAGTAATCCAACCGCCCGGCCGGGATGAAGAGGGGGATGGCCATCATCAGGGGCGCGGCCAGCATGCGTAACAAGACTTGTGAAGTGGTCTTCTTATTCATTGAACCAGCCTGCAACAAATGTTGTGGCGTCCAACCAGATGCTGTACTTATTTGTGTGGATCGGACGAATGCCCAGGGTCGATCCGATTTAATGATAATAACAGCAGGTTAAGGCGATGAAGCTTGGATAGTATACTATGCAAAGCTGCCTGGTCCACTACGTACCCCGAGAGGATTGTATTACCGCTATCTTTCATAGTTATTGCCAGCCCCTCGAACCAGTCTGACCAGCTGGCATCCAGCTGTCCTTGAACACAGATCTCATAGAAGCCCCCTTTGAACGAGGAGATCCGAGTTTGGTCGGTTTTCTTATCAGCAGAATTTGCTTCCATTTGACTTTCCCTTCGCTCAGGGTATTGGCTCAGAGCAGGCCTTGGCGGGGTTTCCGTTCGGTCGAGCGCTCATAGCAAAGCCTGTCCTGAATTTGTGAAGGGACTGCGCAGAGCGTACTAAGGGGTTGTTCCGTGACTTTACGGCCAGGCTCTCAGCTGGCTGGTCAGTGATGAGAGCTCCGTCGACGATGTGGAGGAGGCGGTCTGCAATGTCCAGGATGCGGCTATCATGGGTGACGATCACGACCCCACAGCCGTGTTCTCGGGCTAATCCAGTCAGGATTTCGACCACAGTGCGACCGGCATTGGAATCGAGATTCCCGGTTGGCTCGTCGGCCAGGATTACCTTGGGGTTGTTCGCCAGGGCGCGGGCGATGGAGACGCGCTGTCTCTCCCCACCGCTGAGATTCTTGGGGGGAAAATCCAGCCGGTGATCCAGCCTGACCTGGCAGAGCACCTCCGTAGCGCGCAGCCTCGCCTGCCGCCCGCGCACCCCGGCCAGATTTAACATCACCTCGACATTTTTCCGGACGGTCAGAAAGTTCAGCAGGTTAAAGCTCTGAAAGACGAACCCGATGTGCCGGCATCGGAGTTGACATAGCTGCTGATCCGACAGATTGTAGATGTTTTGGCCATTTACATACACTTCTCCGGAGGTTGGGTGCATCAGGCCTCCCATAATAGAAAGCAGAGTGGTCTTGCCGCTCCCGCTAGGCCCCAAGATCAGAATCACTTCTCCTGGATTAACCTCTAGGCTAACGCGATTGACGGCGATCACGGGGGCAGACCCATTGCCGAATATTTTGGTAACGTCTTCGATGCGCAGCAAGGCGTCCATTTAATTAAACCTCTTTATTTGATTGGGACACGGATTGCACAGATTTCACTGATTTTTTCTTCGACGGTCATTTTGCGTGGCCTACGAAGGCGAGCAGCTTTCCAGAGAGATGGTCATGCCCGGAAAACCATGGCCGGATCAACCCGGGTAGCTTTGCGAATGGAGATCAGCGATCCCAGGATGGCGAGGGCCACCATCAGTAAAAAGCAAGCGAGCATTACCAGCATGGGAAAGTGCCCGCGGATCCCCGACGCCGTCTCGACCAGGGAATTCACCCCCAAGGAAGCCGCCAGACCGATCCCAAAACTGGCGGCCGTTTGGGTGATCGCCTGTTCCAAAACGATACCCCAGATTTTCCGGCGGGTGGCGCCAAGCGCTTTTAGGATGGCGAAGTCCCGCAACAGTTCCATCGTAGCGGTGTACATCGTCAGGGTGATCGTCAGCATGCCCACCAGCACCCCCACGAGGACGATGACGAAGATCATTCCTACACCCTGTGCGATCAGCGCCAAGATCGTCGCTTGCCTGAATTGTGGCGCTGGTGTGACCGCCAGGTCGGGATCGGCGTGGATCAGGGAGTTGATCGCCGGGCCTGGATCAGCGCCGGGATTCAGCTGCACCGCAACGAAGTTATAGAGCCCGAGTCTCCCGGTGAGGTCTTCGAATGTATCCAGGTTGATATAGACGAAAGGTGATGAAAAAGATTTGTTGCCGTGGGTGATGCCCACGATGGATAACTTCTCGCCATTGAGTTCGACGATCTCCCACAGGCGGGCCCGGGAGAGGCCGCGCAAAGCCAGGTCATCCACAATGACCGTATCCTTACGTCGCAGATCGCTCACCTCGCCTGCCACCACGTCCCAGGGCTGAAAAAGTGGGCAAGCCGGGTCGATGCCCACCACCTGCACCGGGCGAGTGTCGCCAATTTTCAGGTTGCCCACCGAAATATCGAGCGCGCAGGCCTGCTGAACGCCCTCCCGCCTGAGCACCCTACCCAGGGCGTTATGGGAGATGGTGGAGGCAGCATTCAGATGAGTTTCTTCTCTTTTTGAGATCCATAGCTCAGCCTGGGCGTGGTCGATCAGCGCTACGCTATCGCCGGTTACCCCAAAAAACATAGCCAGATCGTAGATCGTCATGACGATCGCAAATCCCAGGCTGACTACGGTGATGAAAAAACGTAACTTGTCATGGAATAGAATCTCGCGTGCGATTGAGACCATACCCGCGCTTCCTTTCTGCATTTATTGCATCAACAGTGTAGCAATTTGGCGGGCAGGTGTCATGACCTGAAAGTTGCATTTCAGGTTGTATCATTTTCTTAAAATTAAAGGATGATACCTGCGGGAACACCGCCGGTATCATCGCGAATCGGCGCATCTTTGGTTACAGCAGCTCTAGTTCTTGACCGCGGGCGATAGCCTGTGTCCGGCTCTGGACGCCCAACTTGGCGAAAACATTGCTGATATGCCGCTTAACCGTGTTAACCTCGATCACCAATTTGTCTGCGATCTCCTGGTTCGAGCACCCGGCTGCGATCAACTTGAATACCTCCGTTTCGCGCGCGGTGAGCGGTTCCAGCAGAGCCGATGAGCGCAGGCCGCCTGCTTGGGAGCCTGAAAGGGTCGGATCTTTAACCATCACCCTGAGGATTTTGTCGATATCGACTTTCAAATCGGGAGTGTGTCTTCTCATTTGCAGGAATAGTTCGGCGATTGGGCGACCCTCATCTGCAAAGATGCGCACGTACCCCTCCAGCCCGGCGATCCTGAGCGCTTCCTCGAGAGCCGAGAGCGCATTGAGATTGTCATTTCCAGCTTGCAATGCCAATGATTTCAACACGAGGACCTCGATCAACAGCCTGTTGAAACCACCCGCTCTTGCCACAACTTCCAGAGGGGGTAATGCATCCAGCGCGGCGGAGAACTTGTGTTCAGCAATCGACAACCGGGCGCGGATTAGCTCCTGCGAGACACGCGGTAAAGGGGGAAGTTCGCTATGGCTGCTTTGCCAGGCCTGGAACCCGCGCGCCGCCTCGGCCAGGTTACCCCTGGCTATCCACAGGATCACCTGGGCGGCATAGAGCTGCCCGATATTCATCAGGTCGATCGAATAGCCGTGGGTCAATGTTTGGGCTCTGTGGATCACATTCAAAGCCTGATCGAGATTGCCCAACGCCTGGAGCGTGCGCGCCAGGACGGCAGAACTGAGGGCGACCGCATCTGTACTTTTCCTCTGTTCACAATTTCTCAGATGCTGCTCCAGAATACGCCGGGCGGTCTCCAGTTCGTTTCTTTCCCGCAGCAAATCTGCGATCCAGGCATATCCATAATCCATCATGCGGGATTGGTTTTCACCCTGCTCTGCCGCCAGCCGCTCCGCTTGTTTGTAGAGGTCGAATGCCTGGTGAGGCCTGCCCTGGATAGTTCTCATTCTTGCCAGGCTGCAGATCGCCGCGACGGCGATATGAATATTGCCGGCTTCCTGTCCGATCCTGGCTGCGTCTTGGAAGGCCTCGCCTGCACCGGTGAAATCGAGATTTAAATAACAGGCATTGCCGAGGATGTAGGCGACGACGCTGCGCAAGGTTAAGTCTTCGGCGGGAAGATTCTCGAGCGCCTGGTGGGAAAGGTCTATGGTTCGGGAGACATCGCCGCGGCGCGCGGCGATGTTGGCGCGCATGGCGGCGATATCTCCCTGGATGTGCCGCCTTTGTGCAGGATCGACGTTGGAAAGGTATTGCTCGGCTTGCTCAAAGAGAGGTTCGGCGGCTTGAATTTGCCCGGTCAGCATCAGCGCCGTCCCGTAATGGGTTAATAACCAGGGGCGAGCTAGCGACACTTCAGGGGGCAGTCTCCCCGCCCAATTAATCAAAGTGATGACTTCGCCATGCATGAGTAATTTCCGGGCGTTCTGCTCAACCATTTCAGCAGCCCAATCGAAATCACCCGCGGTTAAGGCATGATGGAGCGCATCCCCGATAAAGCCATTCGCCTGGTACCACTGCGCGGCTTTGTGATGGATATCAAGGACGCGCTGTGGATAGACTTGCCGCAGGCGTTTGCGGAGCACATCCGAAAAAAGGTGGTGGTAGCGGTACCACTGGCGCACCTCATCCAGGGGCACGATGAACAGGTTAGCCCGGTCGAGGTATTCAAGGATCTGCTGGGATGAGAGTTGAGGATCGAGAGTCACACCTGGACTAAGATCCTCTACGCTTGAATCTCTATACTCTGATAGCAGCGCCTCGCAGAGGGGTGCGCTCAATCGATCTAGGAGGGAGGTCTGCAGGAGAAAAGACTGGATTTCCACCGGTTGCCCTCGCAGGACCTCTTCCGTCAGATAATCGGTTATATAGCGGTGGCTGCCGGTGAAGTCAGCGATGAAATTCGCGCTGTCCCGGTGGGCCACCATTGAAAGCGTGACCAGCTGCAGCCCGGCGATCCAGCCCTCGGTGCGGGTTTCCAGATCACGGATCTGCTGAGGGGTGAAGCGTAAACCGCTGATCTCGTTTAGAAAAGTGGCGGCCTCTTCCTGAGTAAAGCACAGGTCGGCGGCGCGGACCTCGATCAGGTCGCCCTGGGCGCGCAAGCGGGAAAGCGGGAAAGCGGGATCGGTGCGGGTGATGATCACCAGATGGAGGTGGGATGGCCTGTGCTCCAAGATGAAGGCTATGGCGTCCTGCACCTTGGGCATGGTCACCGTGTGGAAATCATCGAGCACCAGGATGAAAGGCTGGGAGACAGCGTCTATCTCGCCGATCAGCCCGCTGAGCAGCGCCTCCAGGGGGGGAGGCGGGATAGTGCGCAGCGCAGCGGATAAACTTGTCCCGATCCCGGGGTCGATCTTCTGTAAGGCAGCGATGAGGTAAGTAAAGAAACGCGCCGGGTCGTTATCGCCCTCATCGAGCGAGAGCCAGGTCGCAGGTCGATCCAGCTCACGCAGCCAATCGCTGACCAGGGTGGTTTTGCCGAAACCGGCGGGTGCAGAGATGAGGGTAAGTGAGCGCCCCAGACCTTTCGATAATTCCGCTGTCAGGCGCGGGCGGGGGAGGAGGTTGGGGCGTTGCGGCGGGAAGTAGAGTTTGGTGGTCAGAACAGGTTCGAGCGCCATCAAATCCCTAGCCGGTGGTTTCTAGAGGTAAAGGTTTATTCTTCGATCCTGATCATAGCATGGATTTCTGTGAATGCAATCCGTGCGGAAAGAAAGAGAAACTGCGTCGGGGAAAAAGTAACTCTATCTTTGTAGGATAGCTTTCTTCGCTATGCGATCCACGCGCTGATTGTGACGGTCGCCGGCATGGCTGCGCACCCAGTGCCACTCGATGCTGTGGGGTTGGACTGCGGCGTCCAGGGCTTGCCACAGGTCAACGTTCGCCAGGGCGCCCCCCTTGCGCCGCCAGTCCCGCGCCCGCCAGCGCGGCAGCCATTCGGTGATGCCGCGCCGCAAGTATTCCGAATCGGTGTAGAAGACGACCTGGCTGGGCTGTTTCAAGGCCGTAAGCGCCTGGATAGCAGCGGTCAGCTCCATGCGGTTGTTGGTGGTATCAGATTCGGAGCCGGTGAGCACCTCCTCATGCTTCCCATACCGTAAAAGGGCAGCCCAGCCGCCTGGCCCGGGGTTCTGGTCACACGCGCCGTCGCTATAGATGGTCACGAGGGGGAATTCGGTCATGGTGGAGCCTGATTTCTTGAGTTACTCGCCACTCCGAGCGTGCAGCTCGGCGGCTGTCTCGTCCATCAGCTCCAGGGTGGCTGGGATGCGATCGGCGGTGAAGTAATAGCGGAAGACCTGGGTGCCGACTTCGCTCACCACCCAGCGCACCACGCTCCAGGAGGCGTAGCCCGGCTCGCTCTGGGCAAAAGGCAGGAGCTCCAGGGCGGCCGACCATTGGGGGTGTTTAGCGGCGTATTCTTCTAAGTGATCCAGCGTGGAAGCACGAATGGGGTACGTTCCGCTGGCGGCAATAAACCTGGCTTGTTTTTCTGGGGAAGTCAGCCATTTGACCACCAGCCAGGCAGCTAATTTTTCCTCCACCGTCGCCTCGAATAAGACGAACGAAGGCCCATAGATATCGATGACAGGTTGTTTCCGTGGCGAGGGAAAAGCGAGCACGGTCCATCGGTCAGCATTGCCGGCGCGTTCAAAAGCCGTTGTTTGGAAGGAGAGATCGGCCAGCGAACCGGTGACAAATAACGCCCGGCGTGCAGCAAACTCCTCGTCCGGATAGTCGCCCGCTGATAGCCAGGCGCAACCGGCGTCGTACAGTTCTTTCAAGTAGGTCAGAGCCGCTTCCGTTTGGGGTGTGTTAAAGCGGTAGCCGGACCTCTGTGGGTCGATTCCCTCGCCCCCAAAAGCGTAAATCCAGCTTAATACGGCAGAGGGTGTCGTGCTCACGACCCAGCCACCCGTGCCGTCATTCTGCAGGTCGGTGTCGGTTTTATTAGCCTGGGCTGCGGAGCAGGCCTGCTGCTTAAATTCTTCGGGTGTGCTTGGCGGCGCAGCGAAGCCCAGTTCACTGGCCCAGGTGGTGTTGTAGAAGATCAACTGCGCCGAGCGCTGGGCGGGGAAGCCGGTCCGTTTGCTATTAATGACCTCCTGCTCCCAAAAAGTGGGGTTGAAGTCAGCCTGCTGTGTGGGGCTTATCCCCCATTGAGGGTCATTTACGTATGGCTCCAGGTCAGCCACAATTCCCTGGCTAGCATCCCACTCCTGGATCTGGTAGCTGTAACCCACCGCCAGACTGGGTGGATCGCCGGCCAGAATCGCTGCATCGATCTGATCGTAGAGATCGTTGTAGTTGCCCTGATAGGTGCTTTCGACTACTATGCCGTACTCGTTTTCGGCGTTGAATGCCTCGAGCAGGGATTGGATGGCTTCCCCGGCTGGACCAGACCAGGCGTTCCAAAACGTCACCTTCACACCACCCAGCGTCTTCGCATCTACCTCGATCACGGAGACCGGTGCCGGCGTGGCGGTCGCTTCGCTTGTAGGCGGTGGAAAATCTGTTGCGGCCGGGGTGCTGGTTAAGACCGTGCTTTGGGTTCCTTGGGCAGGCGTGATGGTGGGCGTCGCCTCGCAGGCTGCCAAGGTTAGAACCAGCATTAGGACAACATTCGAAAAAGGAGATCGCATTTCTGGAGTAAACTTCGAAATTACGGTAAGATTGGCGCACCGTTCCTGGTGACGCCAGCGAATGTCTTGCCATTATATCAAACCCTCCTTGGAGCTCGCCGGAGGAAACCGGATGCCTGACCTGACCCCAGAACTTCTGCCGCATTTACAGACTCACCGCCTGCCAGGCCTCGACCTGGGAGAAGGGTTCTTTTACCCGGATTACACCGGGAGGTCCGTGATGAATATCCCGGCCAGCATCTGCCGCTGGCTGGGCGTGCCAGAGATAAGGGCCACCCCATTGCTCCCAGGGCTCACCGCCCGGATCGGAGATGAGGTGCGGCATGTCCTGCTGGTGCTGATGGACGCCTTGTCTCTGCACAGGTTAAAGCGCTGGGTTGCCAATGGGACCACCCCTGTGTGGGGTAAGTTGGCCGAGGGTGGGCTGCTGGCTCCATTGACCTCGATCACACCCAGCACCACCTCCGCTGCCCTGACCAGCCTGTGGACGGGGCGCAGCGCTGCTGAGCACGGTATCGCTGGCTATGAGCTGTGGCTGAAAGAATACGGCGTGGTAGCCAACACGATCTTACACGCTCCGATCAGCTTCCAGGGCGACGTCGGCAGCCTGAAACGGGCTGGATTCACCCCAGAGAACTTCATGAAACTGCAGACCCTTGATACTCACCTGGCGAGCTACGGGGTTCAGGCCTATGCCTTCCAGCACCAAAGCATTGGCCGTTCCGGACTATCCCAGATGTTGTTTCGGAACGCGGAAGTGAGCACCTTCAACACCCCTGCCGACCTGTGGGTCAATCTGCGCAAGACTTTTGAAAGTCATGCGCGCGATAGGAACTACTTTTGGGTCTATTGGGGCGAGGTAGATCATTTCTCTCACTTGTACGGCCCGGACGACGAACGCACGGTCGAGGAGTTCGTCAGTTTCACGGCTGCATTCGAACGGCTATTCTTGGAGCGCCTGAACGGCGCGGAGCGTGCGGACACTTTGTTTATCCTGGTCGCTGACCATGGACAGGTCGCTACCCAACCCGACCCACACTACGACCTGCGCAACCATCCCAGCCTGGTGCGTCGCCTGCACATCCTGCCGACCGGCGAAAACCGGCTGATGTACCTCTACCTGCGTCCTGGCCAGGGGGAGGCGGTGCGCGAGTATATCGAGCGGACATGGCCGAATCAATTTGTGTTTCTGGACCCGGTATTCGCCGTTAGCGCCGGGCTGTTCGGGCCGGGAAAGCCCCACCCTCGGCTGCGCGACCGCCTGGGCGACCTGTTAGTGCTGGCACGGGGGAACGCTTATTTGTGGTGGGCGAATAAAGACGATCACCTGTATGGCCGCCACGGCGGCCTGTCCCCCGACGAGATGTTAGTGCCGTTTCTGGCAACCCGCTTGGGATAATCCTACGGCAAGAAGTCCCAGGGGTTGACCTTGCCGTAATTGTCGTGCAGCATTTCGAAGTGGATGTGGGGGCCACTGGACTTGCCAGTACTGCCGATTGTGCCAATTGGCGTTCCCTGGAAAACGCCTTGTCCGCAGACCACGCCGACCACGTCCATGTGGGCGTAAGCAGTTTGCCAGCCATTGCCGTGGTCGATGACCACCATATTACCATAGCCAAAGTTGTTCCAGCCGGCGTAAACCACCACCCCATTGTCCGAAGCCCACATCGCTTCACCCAGATTGCCGTCGATGTCGATCCCGAAATGGTTGGTCGACGGTGAATAGTCGTAACCGGAGAGGAAATGGGCGGCGCTGGGCCAGATGAAAGCGCCGATACCGACTGGACCGTCCATGATTGTGCCGCAAGCCCCTGGACCGATGAATTTAGCAACTCCTGGGTTGTCGCGCGTGATGCGCGGGGCGCTCCAGGTGACGTACTGGCGCGAGCCGCCTGGCACGACCAGGAAGGTCCCGGGTTCGATTTTTGGATTCGAAAAATTGCCGACCGTTTCGGGGGTCAGGTGGTTGCCTGGCCAGTTGATGATGTCTTCTGGCTTGACGTTATAACCCTTGGCGACGCCGTTCAACCCTTCTCCTACCGACCATTTGTGGAAAGTCCCATCTACTGGCAAGATGTTTAGCTTCTGCCCAGCGGAGAGCGCGTGCGGGTTGTCGGCCAGGACATCGTAATTCCCCCACAGGATGGTTTCAGGTTTAAGCCCGAATTTTTCGGCGATCCCGAAGACGGTGTCACCCTTCTGTACTTCGTAAGGGATCACTTCGGTGCGAGGGCGGGTGGGGATGGTAGTATGGACCATGATCAGGCGGGGTATCCCTGAGAGGTAAATGTCTCCAGTCGATACCAGTGGAGGCAATTCAGGGGGCGCCGTGGTGGGCGTGGAGGTGGGTAGGGCAGCTGCCAGGACAGCCTGACGAGGGACATTGTTGGTTTGGGTATGCAAGTAAAACTCGCGCATCAGCCAGACGACGAGCAGTACTGCGGCGATCGAAAGCATGTGGGTGCCAATGCGTAGCGCAGAATCGGCCAGACCGAGGTGGGAGAGTCTTTCCAAAAGGAACAAAACACGGCTCTCACCAGCCGGTTCTGTCGCTGTATCTGCTGCCGAGGCCGCTATCGGGTCGCCGATTGAATTATTCCGAGTTTGCTCTCCGGTTGTGCTGGAGAGCTCCTCGGGGAGCTGGTCAGCTTGCATACTGGGTGTCTCCGGGTTGCATAATAACACTGCCCGTGGGATTCGTCAACCGGCCATCAAGGAGCGGCCAGGCTGTCAAGCGCCTGTTGAGCGGCCGTCTTGGGGTCAGTTTGTTCTTTCAACACCTCGACGGTAGCCTTTTGCAGGGCTGGACCGATTACGGCCAGCATGTCGTTGGCGGGGAAGATCTGCGCGGACGGAACGACGAGATTAACCAGTCTCCGCAGCGTGGTGTTCGACCAACCGGCCAGCGCGGAAGCGCGGGGGGGCAGGTAGCCAGCTGCGGCGGTCCAACGAGCAAGGAAATCCCCGCCGGTGAGAAATTCGGCCAGGGCGACGCCCAAAGCCTGGCGTTCGCTCTGCGGGGCGGAAAGCGCCCACACCCAGCCGTCCGCCAATGTGAACGTTTCGCCAGCCAAGGTGGGGATGGCGGTCGCTGAGGTATCTCCTGGTAGGTCCCGCAGGTAGCGCGAGGTCCAGGTGACGATCATGTTGGATTGGTTCTCGGTATAAGCTTCCCAGGCCTGGTCGTCGGTTGCAAATTGAGTGAGCCAGAAAGGCATCAGACCGGTTGTCTCAGCCTCCTGATAGAAGGTGAGTACTTCCTGTAAAGTGCTGGAATCCAGCACCGGGCGGCCCTCGGCGTCCTGAATGGATGCGCCGGTGGCCAGGTATTGCGCCAGGGTGAACAGCGCCTGGTCGTTCGCCGCCGGGAAGATCATTGGTTGGCTGAGAGTCAATGCCGTTGGCCAATCTTTAGGCGGCGGATCGATATCGATCGGGCGGTAGAGCAAGACCAGGCTATCGCCAGCGAATGGCAGGCCGAAGGTGCTGTTCTGTAAGCGGGCGAGCTGTTGGGCGTAGGCGAACCAATCGTCTTCGTTCAGGGTGGTGGCCAGCCCATCGACGGGATACAAGAGGCCTTTGAGGGCAGCAGTTTCTAACAAGGCGCGGGGCAGCAGGATCAGGTCAGGCATAGCCAGAGGCGCGGCGGCGTTGGCGGCGCTCAAAGAATCGAGCAGTCCACCGGGGCCATTCAAGGCCTTCACCCGCGCCTCGATCCGCACGCCGTGATGTAGCCCAGAGAATTCGACCAGACGCGACTGAAGCAGATCGCCAGCGGAGGAGCCATCCGCCGGATCGAACTGTGGGGGCAGCCAGATCCGTAAAGTAGTCGGTCTTTCCGGGGAACGTGTCGTCTCCACCGTCGGCAAGGCTGTGAGCGTTGCTTTGCTTTCAGGCGTTGGCGAGGCTTCTGGTGCTGGAGTTTTCCCTGGTACCAGGGGTCCAGCGCAGGCGAAACAGATCAGGGAAAGAAGGAGCAGTACCAGGAGGTATGGTTTCATCGGTCGCTCTGGCTCGCCGCAGGACGAATAAATTCGATACGACGAATCGTTAAAACCTGCGTTGATTGTGCATTAGCCGAATTGCACTGGCTGGCTGACCAGCGCCAGGAGCAGGCGTACGGCGTTTTGTACATCATTGTAATCGACCATTTCCGAAGGGGCGTGAATATAGCGGCAGGGGATGGAGACACAGCCAACCGGCACGCCGGCGCGGGTCAGTTGAATGGCGCGGGCATCCGTCGTCCCGTTCTCCAGAACTTCGATCTGGTAGGGGATCTGGGCGTTATTGGCCGTGTGTACCATCCAGTCTACGATGCGCGGGTCGGAGAGCATGCCACCATCGCGCACCTTTATTGCCGGACCTTTGCCTAGCGCTACGCTCATTTTTAGTCCCTTGGGTGTGTCACCGGAACCGGTGACGTCCACGGCGATGCCGATATCTGGGTCCAGGCCGAAGGCCGCTGTGGTGGCGCCGCGCAGGCCAACCTCTTCCTGCACGCTGAAGACGAAGAAAACCTGGTTGGGGCTGGCGCCCATCTGCCGCAGGGTTTCGATCAGCACGGCCACCCCAATGCGGTCATCCATCGCTTTTGAGACCAGGCGATCCCCGAAGTCGGCGAAAGGGCGATCAAAGGTAGCCATATCGCCAACGCGCAGCGGACATTCGGCGCGATTGGCTGCGCCGACGTCGATATACATCTGCTCGAAGGTAGGCAGCTTGTTTTGATCCTCCAGTTGCTCGAGACCGATCACCCCGGGGGTACCGTTGAAAAAGCATACACGCCCGCCGCTGCAATACTTGCGCTGGACGCCGCCTATGGTTGTAAAACGGACGAAACCGTTCTCGTCCACGTGGGTGGCGATCAGGCCGATCTCGTCCATGTGGGCAGCGAGCATGACTTTCTGACCGCCGGGATTGAGCTGACCCCGAGTGATGATCAGATTCCCCAGGGCGTCAACGTGAACCTGGTCAGCGTATGCTTCGACCTCGGCGCGAATGACGGCGCGAATTTGGGATTCATAGCCGGAGGGTCCGGTGGTTTCGACGAGCTTTTGGATCAAGGATTTCATAGAGGCTCCATCTGCGAATTAATAATTGTAAGATAACAACCAGCGATCAGCGGTCAGTTGAAAGGATGTCCGGCGTCATCCGGGAAAGGCCGGCGTGCAGCAGAGCGAAAGTATTTTGCCAATCGGAAAGGCGGACCAGGCCGGCGGCGGTATGGGCGTAGCGCTCGGGCACGGAGACTGAGATGCTGGGGATGCCCTCTCTGGAAAGATGGATAGCGCCGGCGTCGGTGCCGCCGCTTCCCGGCTGGCGGAACTGGTAGGGAATTTTCAAGGACTCGGCGGTATCCACCAGGTGGCGTACCAGGCGAGGGTCGCTCAATGTGCCACCATCGGCGATGTAGATGGCGGGGCCGCCGTCCAAACGCGTCCTGTATTGCGTATTTTCCAGGGGCTGGCCGGCGCTCTCCTCCCAACTGGGCAGGTCTAAGGCGGGGGTGGCGTCGATGGCGATCGCCAGGTCCGGATGAAAGGTAAAGCCTGCCACGCGTGCCCCTCGCAGGCCGACCTCTTCCTGGACAGTGAAGGCAGCCAGCAAATCCAGGTTTGGTGGGGCGAGCTTGACCAGCTCGATCAGGGTGGCCACACCCAAGCGGTCATCGAGGGCTTTGCCCCTCAGACTTGGGCCGAGGCGAGCAAAAGTGGTGGCGAACACCGCCCGGTCGCCAACCTTGACTTTGGAATTGCCACCCAATCCAATGTCGATGCGCAGCGAGTCCAATGGGATGGTGCGCTTGCGTTCGTCGGGGGTGGTCAGGTGGATCGGCCTGGCCCCGATCACTCCAGGAACGTGTTCACGGCCGACCCAAACTGGCTTGCCAACCAGCTGGCGTTCGTCCAGTCCACCGACGGTCTCAAAGCGAAAGATACCGTCTCCCTCATCCGAAGTGATCATAAACCCCACTTCGTCCATGTGGGCGGCCAGCAACACCTGCAGCCGCTTCTGGGTATCCCCGCTACCTGCTTGCCCTGGACGGGTCACCAGGACGTTCCCCAATGCGTCGATTTTCACCTGTGTGGCATGGGGGCGGACTTGCTCCAGCACAATGGCACGCACCTCCCCCTCGTCACCCGAGACAGCACAGGCATTGCACAGGCGTTCCAACAGTCTAATCTGCGCCGGGCCAATGCGGGATCGGGTCGTTTTCGGATCGGTCTTGGTGGTCATCTTTTTTCATCCCAAGTCAATTTATCGATGAAGTCGACCCCCAGCTGTGCGATGAACTCGGCGAGCAGATGGCCGGCGCGGGTGATGTCCTTCAACGCGACCACTTCCACCGGCGTGTGCATGTAACGCAGAGGGATACCGATCACCATAGTTGGGATGCCTTCTGCAACCACCTGCAGGGTGATGGCGTCTGTACCGGAGTGGAGCGGCATGACCTCTACTGCGTTGGGGATCTCAAGCTGGTCGGCCAGCTCTTTAAAGGCCCGGTGCAGGCCGGGGTGGATGTTAGGGCCCCAGCCGAGCGTCGGACCCTTACCCAGCGGAAAGGTCTTGTAATCCGGGGTGTTTGGTCCTCGGCCCCAGGTTACATCGATCGCTACAGCTAATTGTGGACGCAGCTGGTAGGCGGAGGTCTTCGCCCCGCCCAGGGTCTCTTCTTCCTGGGCAGTGGCAACCACCCACACATCCCAGGCATGGGTGCGGCCCTTTAATTCCTGCAAGCAATGTGTGACCGCCGCGACCGAAGCCCGGTTGTCCAGAGAATGGCCGGCCAAAGTCTCACCCCTTAACTCCAGCGGTTGCTGGGCGAAGGAGATCAAATCGCCGACCCGGACCAAATCTTTCATTTGATTGGGATGCAGGCCGGTATCAACCAGCAGATAATTGATCGCTACTGAGCCTTCGTGCCCTTCGGGGGGCAACAGATGGGCGGGGGGCAGGACTATGATCCCAGGCAGGCCTTCCCGCCCGTGAACGGTAACCAGCTGACCGGGCAAGACGCGCCCGTCCAACCCACCCACTTCGGTCACGCGCAGGAAGCCCTCCACCAGTCCAGTGACCATCAGACCAATGGCGTCCATGTGGGCGGCCAGGAGGATGCTCGGGCGCGGTTCTGGCGCAGTGCCGCGTTTCAGCGCGTGCAGGCTGCCCAACCGGCTGATGCTCACCTCGTCGGCGAGAGGGCGCCAGGCTGCCTCGATCAGGCTGCGGATCGGCGCTTCGTGCCCGGAGAGGCCTGGGGCGGAGATCAAGGATTTGAGAAGTGAGAGCAATTCGGTCATAGTGGGGGAGGGTATACGTTGGTGTGACTCGGCCAAGATGTTATGGGGACGGCGGCGTAGAGCCAGGGACTTCGGTAGAAGTGGGTGGAACCTCACTCGTCTTGGTGGGGGTTGGAGTGTTGGTCGATGTTGGTGAAGAGGTTGCCGTCGCGGTGAGTTGCGGAGTATCCGTCGGTTTTGGTGTCTGGGTGGCCGAGGGAGTTGGGGAAGCGCTCACGGTAGGCGTCTGCGTTGAGGTGGGAGTCTGGGTGGTCGTGGCGGTCCCAGTGGGGGTGAAGGTGGATGTGGTTGTAGGGGAAGCAGTGAAGGTGGCAGTTGGCGAAAGGGTGCCGGTTGGGGAGGCGGTGATGGTCCAGGTGAGCGTGGGCGTCGGGACCAGGCCGCGCTCTGGAGCCAGGCGGACTGCGATCAAGCCCAGGCAGTAGCAGGGGAGGGTAGCCAGGGTAATAATGGCCAGGATAAAGCGGAGACGGTTACGGGCGGTTGGATCAGAGACCATAAGGTGCGCTGCCTGCGGATAGATGATAACACCGGCAGGCGGGAGTGGCAAGTAGGGGTGCGGCTGATTTTTGTCCACTCCTGTTCTGTATTTCTCCCACCGTGCCCTTATATTAGGGTTTTGTGGTAAAAATTATCCTGTGGATTGGATCTATCTAAGTCCCCATTTAGATGACGTTGCTCTCTCGTGTGGGGGGTTGGTCTGGGAACAGGCTGCTGCCGGAGAACGGGTGACAGTATTGACCATTTGTGCTGGCGATCCGCCGTCTGGCCGGCTCTCCGACTTTGCCGGGAGTTTGCACGCTCGTTGGGGTATAAGCCAGGAGGCTGCTGCCGCCCGCCGCGCCGAAGACATGCGCGCCTGCCAGCGGATGGGCGCTGTCGCAAAGCATTTCTCGATCCCGGATTGCATCTATCGCCTTGACCCCGGTGATGGCAGCCCATTGTATACTTCTGAGGCGGCCCTTTTCGGCCCGCTGCACCCGGTCGAGGCCGGATTGGTGGTCGATCTGCAGCGCGAGCTGTCCCCTATCTTGCCGTCGATGGCCAACCTTGTTTGCCCGCTGACCGTGGGCGGGCACGTGGATCACCGCCTGGTGCGGGCT
>DATDRM010000228.1:0-6334 GCA_035291705.1 Anaerolineales bacterium | reverse complement strand
TATCCAGGGCGACGTATTGTCGCACCAGCTGGTCGAACTCTTCCTGGTGCAGACTGAGCAAGGCAAGAGGTGTCACTGCCCGGACAGTGGCGTTGCGCGGTGCGTTGGAGATCAACGCCAGTTCACCGAAATACTGCCCGGGTCCCAGCTTGTCTACTTGCTTCTCCTCGCCATCCGGACTGGATTGCCAAATGGAGGCGTTCCCGCGTTCGATAATATAGAACTTGTCTCCTGAGTCGCCCTGACGCAGAATGAGTTCGCCTACCGCGTATCGTTCTGCCGAGAGCGAGTCTGCCAGCCGGTCCAGCTCCTCCGCGCTGCTATCGTGGAAGAGCTGCACCCGCTTCAACAGATTGCGCCGCATTTGTTTTGAATCAGCCACCTCCTTGCTCAATCTCAAGCTCCATTCACGCCGGCTGAGGATCAACTCGGCGATCAGCTCGCGCGTTTGCCAGGGTAAAAGGTCCAATCCATACCCAAAAACCAGGTGACCCATCTCATCGCCTAATTCGGTGTGCACCAGTTGGTGCAGCTCGTCGAACGCCAGGCCATAGACCTCCGTCAGCTCATCGGCGGTGCGTTGGGAGAGCTCCTCGTCCTGGAATTGGTTCCCGACGATCGACATCTTCAACCCTTGCTTGCGCATTGTCTGGCTGAATTCCTTGCCCAACTGCTTGACGCCCCTCCAACCAGATTCGAAGAAAACCTGGGTAATGATCCGCCGCACCAGGATCGCGACCCCATCGCCGATCGCTTGCCGCGTGTGGCTGGAAACGCGGGTTAAGTTGGCATAGGAGGATAATTTCGGCAGGCGGGAGTAGACCAGGTGTAAGGTCCCTGCCGTGAGCAGCAGCGTCCCGGTGAACCCCAAGTCAATCCAGGAGAACGGATAGAACCATGCAAGGCCAATAGCGATACTCCCCCCGCCGAGCAGGACTCCTGCCGGGAGGCGGGCGCTGCCCAGCAGGCTGCCGAGACTCCAGACCCCTGATAGGACCAGGATTGAGATGATCCATAGGCGCGGGTCAGCCAGCTGCAAACTGCCAGACCAATTGAACACCACGAACACTGCACTGATCGCTGCAATACCCAATCCGGACACGGGAATGTTCAATCGTTTGGTTGGCGGCCAGGCCAGCAGCAAGCCTCCCACTGCCAGGACCAGCATCGCTGCCCATTGCAACCAAAAGACGACTGCCGCTCCAGGGAATACCAATCGCGAAAGTTGAGCCAGCCCTGCCAGGCACAGGGTAACCGCCACTGCCAGGTGGGCCAGGCCGCGCGGTGATCCGCGATATGGCTGGTTGAAAACGTATACTTTATAGGCTGCAAATAATCCAGCCGCTCCTCCCCCTAGAGTCGTCAGGGCGAGTGCATACCCGGGAAAAGCCAGGGGCAGGCCAGCTCCAAGCACCAGTGCCAATCCCCCGCCGATCAAGGCCAGACGGTAGTGCCGCTGTAACTCGCCTGATCTGCCAAACCGGATGACCAGCATCTTCCCCAGTTGGAACAACTTCAGGGCGATCAAGAATCCCAATGACAGCACCGCTGCCAGCAGCAGCAGGCTGAAGAAGCGCGTCACAGGGGAATAACCGCTTCCCAAGATGACTTCCAATCCAGACTGCAATCGACTTTTCCAATAGAAGATGGCGAAGTATAAACCATAGATGGTCCACACTGCAGCCAGTAGCCCGAATACCGTGTAAATGACCTCATCCCGCGTGAATTTCTTCCTGTGCAGGAGTTTATCTAACAACCTATCCCGGATGAAGGTCATTGATTTCTCACGCAACCCCGGGATGTCGATTGCATCGGAGAGCAGGTAATACCCGTCGAATTTGAGCAAGGGGTTAACGTTAAAGAACACGGTCAGGTACGCAAATCCGGCCATCTTGAACAGCATCGGATTGATCGGCGCGGAGGGGACGGCCCACATGAAGATCGCCGCTGCGCCGCCCAGGATCAGCCCTGTGTAAGGGCCATTCCAGGTGACCGCCAACCGCGCCCGCCTGGGTTCCATCCAGATATCCGTGGTTTCTACAAAGGCGGCTGGCATGCCAAAGTACAGCATCACCCCTCCCTTGGGAACCTCCCGCCCGTAATGTTTCACAGTCAACGCGTGTCCCATCTCATGGATGAGCACTGGCAGGATGGCTGCCAACCAGATCGATGCCAGCCCGATTACGACATTGTCCCCAATGAATGCATATCTGGCATCCCGCAGGATCTCGAAAAAAGCCACCAGTCCCAGGATGCTGAGGGCCAGGAAGATCGCTTGAGCGAGCCGTGTGAAACTCAACCAACCCCCGTAACGGTACACGGCGCCAACAAACCTGTCTATCCCCTTGAAACTGAAGGGCCGGGTAAGCAAGAAGCGGGCTGGGGCGCTCAGCCGGTAAAGCCAGGACCGTCGCTGTAGGGCCGTCTCCACCTGGCTCCAAACTGCCATCGGTGATTCGGCCAGCATGCTATGTTTATACAACTGATCGACCAGGCGGACGACCAGGGTATGAGCAAAAGCACCGGTTGCCATGAAGTGCTCGACGATCAACTCCTGCACGCTGCTTTTTCCGTCCATGCGTTCCCAGAGGTCATGCTCAGCAGAGGACAGGCGCAGGTAGGTTTTCTCCTCTGTGTTCTTGAGCACAAAATATGGCCCTTTGCGGTCCTCGAGCTTGCGCTCGATCACATGTGGGTTTTTGTGCGGCCGGTATTCAGCGATCTGCAACTGCTTTTGGGTTGCCTGCCAGATGTCCTCGGAAGAGTCGCCGTCTTGGTCTGTTTCCAGGCGCATCGTTAAAGCTGTTACCCATTCTGGCGTCATTTAACGTCCCCGTTCCTGTATCATCCGTCGCAATCCTGATGGGTTCAATACCGTAAGAGATGAATTGTCAATATCTACCAGGTTCTGCGCTCGCAAAGCCGATAAGGCCTTGTTCACACTTTCCCGCGTCGCTCCCACCATTGTTGCCAGGTCTCCTTGAGTAAGTGGGATGTCGACCTTGATCGCATTGCCGTTTAGCTGCCCATGCTTTTCTCCCAGGTTGAGGATTTCGCATGCCAGACGTCCCTGCACGTCCTGGAAAGTCATGGCTTCCGTGTGCCGGGTTGTCGTTCGCAGCCGGGCCACCAGCAGCTGGATAATCGCTCTTTCGATCTGTGGGTAGCGCTCCATGAATCGATCCAACTCGGTTTTTGCGAGCAGCTGGACGACGGTCTGGGACAGCGTGATGGCGGTTGCTGAGTGGTATTGGTTGTCCAGGATCGAGAGCTCGCCGAAGATCTCTCCAGGCCCGCAAATATTCAAGGTCAGTTCCTGTCCGGTGCGTCCGATGCTGAACACCCGCACGTATCCTTGCTCGATGATATAAAGCATGCTCCCAGGCATATCCTGGTGGAACAGGGTCACGCCAGGCGCGAAGGAGCGCCTGTGAATATGCGCTGCAATCTGTTCCAGACCCTCCCGATCGAGCCTGGCGAACAGAGGCAAGCCTTGCAGAAAGTTCTCCACGCCTTGTGGTTGGTCAAGGATGTTGGAATACAAGCTCATATTTCACCTCGCTGGTCGTCACGGGTGCAGAGGGAGAGAGGACGATCGCCGCAAAGGGGAAGTCTTTCCCAAAACCGGCGATTTCGAATGTCGCGCTTTGCTCCGTCCCGACCTCGATCCGCTCAACCTGGGTCGGGATGCTGAGCCTGATCAGCCAGACGACCCAGTTCACCGGCACCAGGTTGGTGCTGCGGATGAAACCGCGTGCTTCCCATCCACCCTGGTCATCTTCAGCGCCATCGAAATAACCCAATTCAGGGATCCGGATTTCGTCTACCTGGAACCCGTCACGATTGGTGGTGAAGTCGGTGAGCACGGAGAAACGAACCAGGATCTCCTGGTCGGCGTATGAGCTCAGGTCCAGCGATTCGGAAACCCACTCCAGGGTCGTCCCGGTGTATCCCACGCCAAACGAACGGTCGAAGGGGTCCTGGTCGGTGCCATTGGCGGTCTTCAGCACTTCCCAGGTTTTTCCGCCATCGGTCGAGACCTCGACGTAGGCGAAATCGTAGAACTCTTCCAATTCGTACCAGGCTTTGAAGTTGAGTGTGGCGCTTTGCAGTCCCGTCAGGTCGAAGGGGCGCGTCAGGGTGAACTCGCTTTCATCGCCGCGGTTGGAGTACCAGGCATACTGGCCGCCGGCTGGATCCGCCGGGGTCAGGCGCGCCAGCGTCGACCCGTTGAAGCTGACTTTTACCGTATCATCTGAGCGGATTTCATAATAGCGTGCCCCGTAAGGCGGTAAGCGGTTGGCAACCGGTTCGTCGTTAAAGCTCTGGATTACCTCTCGCGCCGGGAGCACCGGTTTGGCTTCCTTGTATCCAAACTGACCTTCGGCCAGATTGGGTTGGTTGAGCAGGTTGGCCAGCAACCAGTTTGCATAGATATCGTCGAAACGCGGCTTATCAGGAAGTTTGTCAAGTTCATCTTGGATGCTAATCATTCCGGGCTGCGGGTTGTGCACCAGGGCCTTGATAAACTCCGGCTCGAATTGCTCTAACAGGTAGATGGCGAACAACTTCTCGGCCGCATAGTGCATAAAGGTGGATTTGTCGGTCTCTCCATAGCGCAGCTCCGGCCGGTGAGTGAGCTGGATATCCGGGTTGAGGGCAAACAATTCGGCGTTCGTCTCGCCAAGTGCGCTGCTCGCTTCCGGTGCTCCGGTTAGGAAAGTAGCCAGTTCACCCATGGCTTCGTTGAGCCAGTGGTCTTCGTTAGCGTCGTTGTTCCAGTGAATTAAGTGCTGGTATTCGTGGGCCAGCTCACCGGCAAAGGCCTCCGAGTCGAGCCTGACGCCGCCGGTATTGATCACCAACATCTCGCGCTGGTTGGAGAAAGGCTGCAAGATGGTCGGGTATTCGTTGATGTTGCTGAAATAGCCAAAGTAGCCTCCCCAGCTAGGTTCTTCGATCAGCAGGAAATGAACCCGCCGGTCGTTGTCGATCCCGGGCGACCACTCCTTGCCGAAGATCAACCGTTCGATCGGCAAGACAAGTTCCTCGAAGCGCTGGGCGCCGGCGATAATTTCCTCGTCTTTCACCCGGTTCGTCACGCTCGCCCACCAGGCGGCATTATCGCTGATGTACCGCAAGCGCGCCGGGATCAACTGGTAATCTCCACCCAGGTTCTTGTTAATATAAAAATTGCTGCGGTCATTCACTTGATAGTTCGAATCCGGCAGCTCTGGCGTGAGCTGTGCAGGGGTGATCCCCAGCAGCTCCAGCGCCAGGCGATAATCATCGCGGGCCAGATGCTCAGCTGCTAACAGGCTGGCTGCCGTCTCAGTTGCCGAAGCCGGCACAGGGTTCTGCACCAGGCCATCCGGGATGCGGTCGGCGGTTGGCTGGGGTGAAGGTTCTCGCGTCGGAAAAGGGGATGGCAGCCTCGTCGCTTCCGGCGCAGGAGTGGTCGGCGTGGATTGGTCCGAACATCCCATCAGGAATACCAGCAACAGTATCAATCCATAACGATAAATTATATTCATACGCCACCCTCGAGTACACTCGTTCCTCGTTCCGTCATTCGTCCGTCGTCCTTCGTCTCACTTCCTCCATCCTTTATTTCGCGTGTACTGCCACCAGCGTGACATCATCCTCCTGGTGGGCTTTGTCACGAAAGGTTGCCAGGCTTGCCAGCAAGCGGTCGCACACATCCTGGCCGGATTTATTCTTGAGTTTGCCTAATTCTGTAAGCAACCTCTCCATTCCGAAGAACTCGCCCGCTTGGTTGCGCGCCTCCGTGATCCCGTCGGTGTACAGCAGCATCATCCCCCCCGGCGGGATGGTGAGCGTCTGTTCGTCGATGGCCGGTCGCTCCAACACACCCAGCAGCTGTCCTTCTTTCCAGAGCGGGAGTTGAACCGGCTCCTCCTTGAGAAAGAGGATGGGCAGCTCATGCCCAGCGCGCGCATACACAAACTCGCCCGTCTTGCGATCCAAAACGCCGTACAGCACTGTGACGAACAAGCTGGACTCGTGGATTTTCATCAAGTGGTAATTCACTGAGCGGAGCACCTCACCTGGTGTTGTGTGGTGGGTGGATTCGGCGTAGATCAGGGCGTGAATGCGGGCCATATAAATCGCTGAAGGCACCCCTTTATCGGCCACATCGCCGATCACAATCGCCGCCTTATCCTTGTTGAGTTTGATGACATCAAAAAAGTCACCCCCTACCGTCCTGGCCGGTACGATGCGCGCTCCGAAGTCGAAACCTTCCAGGCGGGGTAGGGTTTGCGGCAGAATGCTCATCTGGATCTCGTAGCCCAGCTGGATTTCCCGCTCCAAT
>DATDRM010000227.1:0-2806 GCA_035291705.1 Anaerolineales bacterium | reverse complement strand
AAATGCTTGGCAGCTCTCTCTGTACCCTGCGCCAGGATGTCTCCAACCCCCTGACGCATACCGATCTTATCGACCAGTGCCACCATGCCCATATAGTCCCCCCATGCCAGCCCATCATCACCATTGAGATAACCCTTCTCGCTGGCTTCCATATACATTGAGAGAACATTGCCAGTTTCGATTGCGTCCATGCCGTAGTCGTTGCATTGATCAATGATCTTGGCGACACCGGGAGCATAAGAATTGCCGCAATTGGCGCCCACCGCCCAGGCCGGCTCATACTCGAAGCTCTCCATGCGCAGGCCAGCAAATGGGCCGTCCTTTATCTCCACTTCCTTCTTGCAAGCAACCGGGCAGGCATGACAGGTGGGATCATCCACCAGGATCGTTTCTTTCACCCGCTCGCCACTAATCGCTTCATGGTCGGGGAAAAAGGTGGTTAGTGAGTTGTTAGTCGGCATCGCGCCAATTACGTTGACCATGTTCATCAAGACATTCGTGCCAAACACTGACAATCCACCTTTACGCGGCGAGGTTATGACACGCGTGTCACTCAACTCTTCCAGTGCCTTGGTATGCGCGTCCTTCCAAAGCTCTTTGTTGATTGCCTTGGGCATCTTCTTTTCAGCTTTGATCACAATTGCTTTAAGCAGTTTGCTTCCGCCCACGCAACCCGTGCCTCCGCGCCCACTGGCGCGGTCATGCTCATTTATCCAATTGGCAAAGAGATTTAGTTTCTCACCCGCCTGTCCAATAGCGATCACACTCAGGTCTTTCTCGCCATATTTCGCCTGGAAGAACTTGATCGTCTCATGCACGCCTTTGCCCCACAGTTCCGATGCATCCAGGACCTCGACCTTACCTTCCGTTACGAAAGCATAGACAGCTTTGGGCGCCTTGCCTTTGAAGATCAGGCCATCAAAGCCAGCCCAGCGCAGACGCGCTGCTGACCATCCCCCATGGTGGCTATCGGTGATCGTGTTGGTTTGTGGACTTTTCGTTACAATGGCCATTCGGCCACTAAGGTTCACCTCCGTGCCTGTTAGTGGTCCATTCATGAAACATAGAATATTATCAGGGGAGAGTGGATCGACCAGCGGTCCGTTCTCAAAGACATACTTATCACCTAGCCCTCGGCCGCCGAGATACTTCCGCTTCCAATCTTCTGGTATGGCTTCGTAAGTCACCATACCATCTGTCAGGTTAATCCTGGCAATTTTATCGGCATATCCTCCGAGTGTCATCTTTGCCTCCTTTACCATAGGTTGGCCAGAATGTTGTTGACCGAGTTGAACATTTATATCAATTCCGCCGAGAATATCCTCCTTTCCTTGAGACTGGAGCTCAGCCATAAAGACAATCGAATAATTGCCAGTGGGAGCGGTGGTAGATTGCTTAACCTTTGTAGATCAAATACATATGGATTTCAAGTGACTTAAGTAATATGTTTTGTAGCGCTTTAACATAAATTGGATTCGATTTATTTTCCGAAATAATCGCTGACTCGCTCAAGTACGATTGGGAGGTTCTTGCGCCCCAGGCCAATCCGAAAGTGGTCCCCTGGAAAGTCGAAGATGCTGCCTGGCACGATCATCACTCCCGCCTGATCCAGCATATCCTGACAAAATGATTCCACTGGAGTGCTGCCTGCCCATCGTGGGAAGGCAACCGAACCAGCGGTTGGCCTGATCCAGGTGAACAGGTCATGATGCTCGTCGAAGAACCGCCCGGCATGCCGCAAGTTTTCCTGGATGATCCCCAGGTTACGCTGGATGATCGCCTCTTTCGCCCGTAAGGCCATGAGGCCTAAAACCTCGCTCGGTGCGCTGTGGCAGATGGTGGTGTAATCTTTGAAAGCCAGCCAACGATCAAGCAGAGCCTGATCTGGCGTGGCTAACCAACCCAGGCGCAGGCCGGGTAGCGCGAAGGTCTTGGACAGTCCCGAAAGTGAAATTCCCCGCTCATATATTGAGCAGACTGGCGGCAGCCGGCTTTCCGGCTCATATTCCAACAGCCGGTACATCTCGTCGGAGAAGATGTAAATGCCTCGCTGGCGGGCAAGCTCGACGATCCGCTCCAGCTCAGCATGAGCCGGCAAATAACCGGTTGGGTTGTGAGGGAAGTTCAAGACGATCAGCCGGGTCTGGTCAGTTATATTGCTTTCCAAATAATCGAGGTCAAGCCACCACCCGCCCGTGTTTAATTCGAATTTCCAAGGTGTTACCTGGCAGCCGATAGCGCGGGCAATTTCGTACAGCGATTGATAAGCTGGAAAGACGGCGATGACTTGATCGCCTGGACTGAGCAGCGTGTGCATAGCGATGAAGATCGCTTCTTCCGGGACGGCAATCATGACCCCCTCCGGAGAGAGGGGTGGATACAGACGAGCGACCTCGGCGCGTAAATCCGGATGGCCCTGCGACTCGGTATACCCCAGTCGGAGCTCTTCCCATCGCTTTAAACTATCTTCATCAGCCAGCTGCAACAATTCGCTCAACGAGAGGCTTTCGAGGTCCGAGGGGCTTAGCAGATACTTCACCTTGAACTCGTATTTGGCGAAGTATCGTTCCAGTTTAAAGGGATTGAGGGGCATATTTGAACTCCGCGGTTTTCAGGTAAAGGTGGTAGTCACACAGGGATACACAGGCGTGCAAACTGTCCGGTCTCTACTCTTCCTTGATGTAGGGGGACCTTTTGGCGCTCGAGGAGGATCTCTTCGGCGGTAAATCCGTGCAGGTGCAACACGACGCCCGCATACGGCCAGGCTAATTCGCCCTCTGAGGTCCAGGTTAATTCAAAACCGCCA
>DATDRM010000226.1:0-16043 GCA_035291705.1 Anaerolineales bacterium | reverse complement strand
TCCCTTCTCTGCCCATGCCCACCGTCCTTGATTCCCTCAACGCAGCCCTGCACCGCGCCCTGGCTTTCGACGAAAATGTTTTTATCCTTGGAGAAGACATCCTCGATCCATACGGCGGCGCTTTCAAAGTTACCCGTGGGCTGTCGACGGATTTCCCTGGCCGCGTGTTGACCACGCCTGTCTCCGAAGCCGCCATCGTGGGGATTGCAGCCGGGATGGCATTGCGCGGCCTCCGTCCCGTGGTAGAGATCATGTTCGGTGACTTCATGACACTGGCTGCAGACCAATTGATCAACCATGTGGCCAAATTCCGTTGGATGTATAACGATCAGGTGCACGTCCCCCTGGTAATCCGCACTCCGATGGGTGGCCGGCGCGGTTATGGTCCAACCCACAGCCAAACCTTGGAAAAACTCTTCCTGGGTGTGCCGGGTTTGCGCGTCATGGCTCCGTGCGCCCTGAATAACCCAGGAGATTTACTTCTGCATGCCATCTTGGACGACGAAGATCCGGTTCTTTTCATCGAGAATAAACTGCTATATCTGCTACCCATTCAGGACTTAAACTCCTCAAGGGATTTTACACTCGGCCAGGCGAATGCTTCATCTTCTACCGTCCCATCGCTCTCGCCCCTCTCCCCTAGCCCTTACGCCCCGACTTACACTCTCTCCTTACGAGACGCCCCCCCTCCAACTCTCACCCTGGTGGCTTATGGATACATGGCGGACTTGTGTCGTCAGGCAGCTTTACTCCTGGCGTATGAAGACGAATTTTTTACAGAATTGGTTATCCCAACCCAACTATCTCCCGTCGATATGACGCCCATCCTTGACTCGGCGCGCAAAACGCACCGGCTACTGGTCGTCGAAGAGGGGTCGTATACGCTTGGTTGGGGGGCCGAGATCCTGGCCAATGCCGCTGAAACTCTCGGGGTAAATCTGCATGCTGCCCGCCGACTGGCATGTTGGGACCTGCCCATTCCTGCTTCCGTTCCCCTCGAATCTGCCATCTTGCCCGGAGTAGAGGATATTCGAAAGTCGGCAAAAATGTGTGAATAAAACCATCTATTGAAATAGGATTAATCCCTTGTATAATTCATGCATGACTTGTATGACCTAAGAGTGAAATCTGTGTAATCCGTGTCCCAATCAACTAAGGAGACGATGACTTCCACTGCGATCCCGGTCTTGATCCCGCTATTAAACCCCAACGAGCCCGATGCCAGGCTCGTTTCGTTGAACGTTCGTAATAGCCAGCAGGTCTCTACCGGCGAGGTGCTCTGTACCTTAGAGACAACCAAGTCGGCAGCTGATCTAACCGCCGAGGCCGGAGGATATATCACCGGCCTGCGGTTCGCCGAAGGCCAGCTCGCTCGTGCCGGGGAGATTCTCTGCTACGTAGCCGACTCTCCCGATTGGTCGCCTCCCGAAATCCTTACCCCCCCCTTATCCACTGGTGTGTCGCATACCATGCCGGCGACTAACTCTGAAATCCCCCCCGGTTTACGCATTAGCCAACCAGCGCTGGCCCTTGCTCAACAAGCCAACCTGGATTTAACCGCGCTTCCAATTGGACCCCTCATCACTGAGCAGATGGTACGAGCCAGGCTTGAACGCAGCCAACCTCCCTCGATCCCTGAAAATGCTTTCGATCCTTCCGCGATTATCATTTATGGTGGCGGAGGACATGGGAAATCATTGATCGACTTAATCCGATCGATAGGCATTTACCGCATCCACGGCATTGTAGATGACGGCCTGGCTAAATCAAAGAATGTGATGGGCATTCCAGTCTTAGGCGGGGCTAACGCTTTGCTTAACATTTACGCTCAGGGAGTTCGCCTGGCGGTGAACGCGGTAGGTGGTATCGGGAATCTCAACAGCCGGGTATCTGTCTTTCAAAAGCTGGCTGAGGCCGGATTTGCTTGCCCGATCCTGATCCACCCCTCAGCAGTTGTGGAGCCGAGCGCGACCTTATCACCAGGAGTACAGATCTTTTCACATGCCTATGTGGGCAGCGAAGCGCAGATCGGATTCGGGGCGATCGTCAACACCAGCGCAATCGTCTCCCATGACTGCCGCCTTGGCGATTATGCCAATATCTCCCCTGGAGCACTGCTGGCCGGGGAGGTGCAGATAGGAGCTAGCGTGCTGGTTGGAATGGGCGTGACGATCAACCTGGGGGTTAAGATCGGTGCCGGCGCACGCCTCGGGAATAGCGCTACGGTTAAAGGCGACGTTCCGGAGGACGGCATCGTGAGGGCGGGTACGATCTGGCCTCAATGAATGGTTAGAACCCTGTTTTCCGGGAAAATGCCGGTTTTTTAAGGAGATTTCTATGTCCGATGGGAACAATATACCCATGTCCTCACCTGACATCACCGACGCTGAGCGCCAGGCGGTCGCCGCGGTGTTGCAGACGCCCAATCTGAGCATGGGGTCGCAAATCCAGGCCTTCGAAGAAGCCTTCCGTAGTTTTACTGGCTGTAAACACGCCCTTGGCGTTAACTCGGGCACCGCAGGCTTGCACTTATGCGTCCTTGCTGCCGGAGTAGGGACAGGAGACCTGGTGATCACCACCCCATTCTCTTTTGTGGCTTCTAGCAATGTTCTGCTTTTCGAGCGCGCTGTCCCTGTTTTCGTGGATATCGATCCCCTCACGGGAAATATCGACCCAGAACTGGTGGCGGAAGCAGCCCGTGATCTCAATCAAGGCGGTGCAGCTGCCAGAAATTGGCTACCCCGCCAAGGTGCTCCCCAGTCTGCCCAACTTAAAGCGATCCTTCCGGTCGATGTCTTTGGCCAACCGGCAGACCTGGATCCCATCCTGAAAGTCGCAGCTCAATATAGGTTGAAAGTAATTGAGGATTCTTGTGAAGCACTCGGTGCAGAATACAAAGGCCGCAAAGCTGGTACGATCGGCGATTACGGGGTGTTCGCCTTTTATCCCAATAAACAAATCACCACCGGTGAGGGCGGGGTCATCGTCACCGATGACGATCAGGCAGCTGACCTGATGCGCGCCCTGCGCAATCAAGGCCGCGCACCCGGTGATACCTGGCTTCAGCACACTCACCTCGGCTTCAACTATCGCCTGGATGAAATGAGCGCGGTCCTGGGCAAAGTTCAGATGACCCGGCTTGACGAATTGCTAAATAAAAGGGAGCAAGTCGCTGCCTGGTATAGCGAACGCCTGGAAGAAATCCCCGGTGTGGAGGCACCGAAAATCGTAGCCACCACAACTCGGGTGAGCTGGTTCGTATACGTGATCCGGTTTGCTCCTGGGATAGACCGTGATCGAATTGCGCGCGCCATCGGCGAACAGGGTATCCCAGCCCGACCATACTTTATCCCTATCCACCTACAACCATATATGGTTTCACGTTTTGGGTATCAACCTGGTGACTTCCCGGTCACTGAAGACTTGGGGCGGCGAGGGTTAGCGATACCCTTCTCCAGCGTCATGACCGAACCCCAGGTAGATCGAGTGTGCCAGTCTATACGTGAGGCGATTCGAGGACAAAGGGAATAGGCATAGCCAGATGCCTCCTTACCCTTTCCCCGAGTCTATTACCACTTATCCGGGGGGCTTCGACAAACTGATTCAATTGGAATTGTTTGGGAAGATCACATCTTCTTTGCCAGCCAGGATGTCCTGGATACGCGCAACTACGATATCCAGGTGGCGCGGGTTATGTACAAAATCGAACGGAGCCTCTTTCGCCAGCTCGCCAGTCGGGATGGTGAGCACCGGGCAAACATCAAAGGTGGCGATCCAATCAGTATAAAATGTCTCGAGCAAGGCAAGATATTCGCCAGTGATGCCACCCTCGATCGCCCGACCACGTCGCCGGATGCGCTCTAACAGCACTGTAACGGGGGCTTTCAGATAGATCAGCAGATTGGGGGACGGCAGGGTGGAAACCAACAGGTCAAACACCCGCCGGTAAGCCAGGTAATCTCGCTCATCCAGGTTCCCCAGATGATGTAATGCCCGAGCGAAGATGTATGCGTCTTCATAGATGCTGCGATCCAGGATGACAGAACGTGGTGCGCGGGCCATCTCCAGATACTGTTGGGCTCGATGGCCTAAGAAAAAAATCTGCAGGTGGAATGACCAGGCACGCATATCTTTGTAGAAGTCTGGCAGGTAGGGGTTATCGGCCACAGATTCGAATGCTGTTTGCCATCCCAGGCGCGCCCCAAGCCGCTCGGTGAGCGAGGTCTTGCCGGCGCCGATATTGCCGGCGACGAGGAGCAGACGTTTGATCACAGTAACTTAATCCTCTATCTTGGTATGCTGGCTAATTTGGCGATTTCAGGGTCAGCTACCATCGCGCCACCCCGCACAGTGGCGCCAATTACTATGCCGGCGCTGATTAACACCAGGTTCTTGATAATATACTGGCCCTCCAGAGTTGGAGCATACGGGATTTGTGTGAAGACCTCCTGCGGAAAGAAGAAAATCGGTGTTATCGTGCCTAACATTTGCAGAAACAATAGCAACAATGTTGCCCTCATGAATACACCGAAAATCAATCCCAACCCAATCAGGCATTCCCAAACTGCCAGGAGGAACACCGAGGTACCTGCGGGAATCAACCCAAAAGTGATGATCGCGATCGTGCGAGTGGCTAGATCTTGAGCCGGGCTAATACCAGGGAAAAATTTCAAAATGCCAAACCAAAAGAAAACCACGCCAAGGCTGATACGCAAAACCAGGATCCCATAAGAAGCCATCCAGTTGGTAATGCGCCTGTCAATGCGATTGAACGAGTCGACTAAAATCTGCATAGTTCACCTTTCATTCTTCGACCTTAGAAGATATATGGGTAAAGTACCATGGCTCCTTCCCTTTTTTACCAAGAGCCATACGGATTGTATCATGGCTCAAAAAGGGAAAGAGCCACCCGATATCCCTGATTGCTTTGATCAGCAATTCGATCCAAAATCTGCCTCAAAAGCGTTCGCCAGATCTGCGCCCCAATTATCCAGTGGCGCCAACTTCCCAAAGAAGAATCGCAGGACTTTGGGTTCTTCCACGAATCTTAGTCCCTTAACCAGCTGGCAATGATTAAATAACCAGGTTAACCGGTCAACTGTATATTCAATGTGCGATAACGTATACACCCGACGCGGTATAGCCAGTCGTGCTAGTTCCAGATCGGCATAGACCTCATTGCCATTCGAGTCTCGGTCCATAGATATCGTACCTCTTTCCATGCTTCTAACACCCGAAACAATGAAAATGGCTGCTGCGAGGGCGCCGGCTGGATATTGGCTTTGCGGTATATGCGGCAAGAACCGTTTGGCGTCAACGTGACAAGCCAATCCGCCTGGAGGGGTTACGGCAGGCACACCATTTTCGATCAGCCGCTCAACGAAGTACTGGATGAATTCCGGGGAAATACCAGCCACATCGACATCGGTCATCTCCCGTAGACCGACTGCCATAGCTTCGATCTCTTTGGTTGACATCCCACCATATGTGGCAAAACCTTCGTATACAGGCAGCCAGGCCAGGATGCGATCATAGTATTCCTTGTTGTTAGTGGCGATCATCCCTCCCCGTACAGAGGTGCTCTTACGGGCGGAAAGGTACAGGATATCCACCAGACTCATCATCTCTTTAATGATCTCGCGTATAGATTTATCGGCAAATTCTTTTTCCCGTTGTTTGATAAAGAATGCGTTCTCAGAGATCAGGCTCCCGTCAAATATGAGTGGGATGTTGTGGGCCTGCGCAATGCGCTTCACTTCGCGCAGGTTGTTCAGTGAAAACGGCTGGCCGCCTACGAGGTTGGTGGTCGCTTCCATGCGGATAAAAGGAATCTTGCCTGTACCGTACTCCTGGATCGCATCTTCGAACTTGTTCAAATCTAAATTCCCCCTGAATGGGTGGACGCTCTGCGTGTTCATCGCCTCATTGGTGTAGATTTCCAATACAGTGGCACCTGCCAATTCGAAATGTGCTTTGGTGGTCGTGAAGTGATAGTTCATCAGAACCACATCGCCAGGCTTGACGAAGACCTTGGCCAGCAGGTGTTCTGCAGCCCGACCTTGGTGGACAGGTATAGTGTAGTCGAACCCAAGAATCTCTTTCACTGCGCCGGCCAGCTTGTAGAAGCTTTCGCTCCCCGCGTAGGCGTCGTCTGACACCATCATTGCGGCCAGCTGGTTATCGCTCATGGCATTGGTACCGCTGTCCGTGAGCATGTCGAGGAAAACATCCTTGGTGCGCAGCAGGAATGTGTTGTATCCAGCTTCCTCAATCGCCTGAAGCCGCCGTGTTATCGGAGCCAGGTTGGTGCTTTGTACAATTCTGACCTTATGCATCTCCATCGGAATAATTTTTCCATTCGAGAGCTTGATGTTCATAGTTTTTCTCCTTAAGAATCTATGAAAGAATCAGGGGTCCTTGTCCAACAAATGCCATGCCCAACATTTTAGTTAGTAAGAACAATACCGGGCTATTCGCGTAATCCCACCTTTAATAACGCCTTAGAAGGATAATACTGCCTATCCTCTACTGATCATAACATATGCTAATTAAAAGTGAGAATCAAGAATTAATAATGAAGATATCTACCCCCCACATGCGGGTATAAAACGAAAGCAGGCTGGTTTTTCACAGCCTGCCTGTCTGTCGTCTCTCGGCAACGTTCTAACACTCACTATACCCGCAGGCATAACATTTTCTGCATCCCTCCTCGTTGACCAAGGCTGCCTGCCCGCACTCGGGACATAGATCGCCTATCTGTAGCAGGGGCTGTTCGGGTAGTAAGTCAGCGGCAGGACGGTAACCGTTATCGTGTTCCTCCTCCTGAGACAAGGCATGGGCGGAGGAATTCTGTAGATATTCTTCCAGCGCTTGGGCTACGCCATCCGGTAAAGAACGTACTCGATTGGGTCCGAACCCTAAAGAGCGTCCGCCACCGATGCCTGATAATTGCCGCCAGATCTCTTTGAGGCGCTCGCGCGGCGCCAGCGATGAAGCCAAACGTAAGGTATAAGAGATCAGGCGACCGATGGCTTCCGAAACTGCGGCAGTCTCCGATCCAGCCTTGGCGGTATTAACGAACACCTCAAAGGGCTGCCCGCCGCCGTTTTCATTAACTGTAACGAATGTCTTACCCAGGGGTGTATTGACAGATATTGTATAACCCGGCAGGCGGCGCGGGCGCGGTTTCTTGGTTTCGTCCCACATCGCCAGCTGATCAGTTTTGACATCGAATGCTTCCATCTCAGCAGAAGTTCGTTTCTCCTTAGCCGTTGCGTGGGTTTCCAGCACGACCTTCTGGCGCGAGCCGGTCACATACACCGTGATTCCTTTGCAGCCCAATTCCCAGGCTAATTGGTAGGCTGTGGCGACGTCCTCCACTGTCGCAGATTCAGGAAAATTTATTGTTTTTGAAAGACTATTATCGACGAAGGCCTGCATGGCGGCCTGCATGCGTACGTGTTCCTCGGCGCTAATGTCCTGAGAAACAACAAATGTCTCTCGAATGTAATCCGGCAACCCCAACCCACTAGAACCAGGTGCCTCCACCATTCTGCCAGGTAAATCCTGACAGGTGCCAGTCTCCATAATATGGTTAATAATCATCTGCTGGCTTTCTTCATCCAGACCAGCCGCCAACAGGGCCTTTTCGAATAACGGGCTGGTATAAGTTAACTGTAAATCCTTCCCGTTGTCGTTAACGTGACGGATGTAAGCCAGAGCAAAGACAGGTTCGCAACCGTATCCTTCACACCCGGCAACTGTTGCGATTGTTCCCGTAGGAGCGATTGTGGTTTGGGCAGCATTGCGGATGCCGTATTGGCGGATGCCATCGATGACCACCTTCCAATCCACTGGCGGACGGTCCCAATCATGGATGTATGGAGTTAATGGTTCCGGAGGTTGCCATCGCAAATCTTGTTGGTCGTAAACGGAGCCTTTAATCGCCTCGAACGGGCCACGTTCTTTTGCCAGATCGACACTGGTCAAAATCACATGGAAACGTACGAACTCCATCACTTGAGCAGCGAATTCCAACCCTGCCTCTGAACCATACCGCACCCCGACATGGTACATCAGGTCTGCCAGTCCCATAATACCCAGGCCGATTCGCCGAGCCCGGTAAGCAGCTTCTTTTAGCTGCGGTACAGCAGGCACATAAGCGTTGGCTTGCACCACATTGTCCAGGAAACGGGTAGAGAGAACAACGCTCCGACGAAGGCCTTCCCAATCCACAGTACCGTCCGGGCCAAGGTGCTGAGCTAGATTGACCGAGCCCAGGCAACAGTTTTCGTATGGACCTAACCACTGTTCACCACAGGGGTTCGTCGCCTCTAACTGGTAAAGGTGTGCCAGCGGATTGGATCGATTTGCTGCGTCCAGGAAAAGCACTCCTGGCTCTCCATTGTAGTGCGCTTGAAGGACAATTTTTTCAAATAAATCGCGGGCGCCTATCCGCTTGTGAACCGTGATCGGGATGCCAGCTTTCTCTGCCTCTTCTAAGGTGCCTCGAAATCCTTTATATTCTAAAGAAGTCACGTCTGGAAAACGGAGATCCCAATATTTATCATCCCGCACAGCTTCCATGAAAGCATCTGTAATGCCTACAGAAATATTGAAGTTCGTGATGGCATTCTCGTCTGTCTTGCAGGTGATAAATTCTTCAATGTCGGGATGGTCTATTCGCAAGACACCCATATTCGCGCCTCGCCTTGTTCCTCCTTGAGCGATCTCGCCAAAAGCTCTATCGTACACGCGGAGAAAACCCACCGGTCCCGTGGCTTGTCCAGCAGAAGATTTCACCAGGGTACCCTTGGGGCGCAGGCGCGAAAACGCAAAGCCGTTGCCACCGCCCGTCTGCTGGATTAACGCTGCGTCGCGTAAAGTCTGGAAAATTCCGGCAGGATCACGCCCCATATCGTCTGAAATGGGTAATACAAAACACGCTGCGAGTTGACCGAGGGGTGTACCAGCACCGGTAAAAGTGGGAGAATTGGGGAAAAATCGTCGCTGGGATAAAAGCTCATAGAATTGGCGCGCAGTTTGGAGCACATCCCCACTCCATGTCTCTTCGGCGTTGGCGACATGGTAAGCTACCCGCCAAAAGGTCTCTTCAACTGACTCTAAGGGACTACCATCGATTCCTTTGCGAACGTAGCGACGGGTAAAAACCTGGCGGGCATTTTCTGTTAGTTCAACCTGTGGAATATCTACGGGTAATGGAGGAGTGGGAATAATTCCCGAGTTGGCTTTCTGCAATTCGGCTTCCTGTAGCATAGATATACTCCTTTAAAGTTGAGAAAACGATACACCGAAGCAAGTTAAAAGGATCACCGTGGCCTCCCCTAGCTTGCCCCGGCCTCCTCCGATCATGCCTCTAAAAGGCGATCAATCTCGGTCCGAATAGAACGAAGGTCGTCCAGGCCAAGGTATACGATAGCATAACGAATGTAAGCAATATGGTCCAGTTCTTTCAAGCCAGCAATGACCATGTCCCCTACCACCCTGGAAGAAACTTCAGCCCGACCCATCGCTTGTAACGTGGATTCTATCTCGCCCACCAAGCGTTCGGTATCGGTCGCAGATACAGGTCTCTTCGCGCAGGATATGCGAATACCTCGGATTAATTTATCGCGGTCAAATTCCTCCCGAGTCCCATCTTGTTTAATGATTAGAGGTGTCGCCAGAATTGCACGTTCGTAAGTACTGAAGCGTTGCCCACAATTCTCGCATTCCCGTCGACGGCGAACCCCCCCGCGCGCATCGTGCGAGGTATCGATCACTCTGGATTGCTCATTGTGGCAATAAGGACACCGCATCATAGACCCGCAGTTAGAACAAATGTTGCCGCCACATATGGGGGTAAAGCATTAGCTATCCCTTATATGTGGCAGTGGAGAGGGCAATATTCTAGCACACCTGCAAGATAAATGCAAGGGAATTAATATCACACTTACCTTAAAATTTTAAATACAATCTGGCGATCGATCGCCTCCCCTCCCCGTGCGAAGGCACGGACGGGGAGGGGTCAGATCGATGCGTCACCGCACCCGATTGCGCAAGAAAGTCGGGATATCCAGATCCTCTGTGTTGAAGGTGCGCGGTTGAAATTCCACAGGTTTACTACTGGTAGCCTGGCGCTCAACGCTTTCGGGCAGACGCACTGACGTTGCTTCTATCCGCTGTGCAGATGTTTCCATTATCCGGCGCGGCATGCCAGTACGCTCAAAACCTGTTGCGATCACGGTAATCCGCACCTCGTCAACCATATGCGGATCAATCACCGCACCGAAGATTAAATTCACATCCGGATGAGCGGTTTCTTTAATGATCGCGGCAGCCTGATTAACTTCAAACAGGGTTAAGTCTGGGCCACCGGTCACATTAAACAAGATACCGCGCGCACCGTCGATCGTGATGTCCAGGAGCTGGCTGGAGATGGCTCTCTCTGCTGCCTCACGCGCTCGGTCATCGCCTTTCGCGTTGCCAACCGCCATCAAAGCCGCACCTCCCTCTGACATGATCGTTCGCACATCGGCGAAGTCCAGATTGATCAAACCCGGTACGGTGATCAACTCCGAGATGCCCTGCACACCCTGGCGGAGGACATCATCCGCCATGCGGAATGCGTCCTGCAGGTTCGCCCGTTTATCGACGATCTGCAACAGGCGGTCGTTCGGGATCACGATCAACGTGTCAGCCTGTTCTTTGAGCTTGTCAATTCCAGCCTCAGCCGTCTGGATACGGCGAGCGCCTTCGAAGCTAAATGGACGGGTGACCACGCCGATCGTCAGGGCACCTACCTCTTTAGAGATCTGGGCTACACTGGGGCAAGCGCCGGTGCCTGTTCCACCACCCATCCCTCCAGTAATAAAGACCATATCTGCCCCGCGGAGGACTTCATACAAATCCTCAGCCGATTCCTCAGCGGCTCGCTTGCCAGTCTCGGGATTGCCGCCGGATCCCAACCCGCGGGTTAGCTTATCGCCGATGCGCACCCGGGTCGGAGCCTTCGAAAGCATTAATGCCTGGGCATCTGTGTTTATGGCGATGAAGTCGACTCCTGACAAACCTTCATCGATCATCCGGTCGATGGCGTTGCACCCACCACCTCCAACACCCACGACCTTGATTACTGCGAACGATTCAACCTGATTTGGTGGGTTAACGATAGTGTTCATGTATTACTCCTCCTCATTAGCGAGAGATTAAGATATTGACAACCAGTATCTGCAACCAAATGGTAAAAACAGCGCTGAGACCACAACCTTCTTCCCAAAGGTTTTCAGGGCAACAGCCGCTTGAGCCAACTTTTAATGTTTTCCCAGTCCAATCCACCTCCTTGAATGCTAGGTTTCCGCCGGCTAGGCTCCGAGCCAATCTCTGTCATCAGCACTGCCCAATGCAGCAGGCCGACGCTGGTCGAAAATGCCGGTGCATGTAGTTTGTCGGTCATGCCAATCAAATTTTCGGGTTGCGCGACTCGGACAGGCAAACCCAGGACCCGGCTGGCAAGCGAGCGCATTCCCGGCAAAACGCTCGATCCCCCGGTGAGCACCATGCCAGCTGGCAGAAGACCGTCGTAACCGGAACGCTTGATCTCCTGCAGGACGAGGCCGATAATTTCATCTACCCGGGCTTCGATAATATGGGCCAGTTCCCGGCGGCTGATCTGCAGCGGTACTTCTTCGCCGAACGGGCGTACGTGAAATTCTTCATCTTCTCTAACCTCGGATTCAACGGCATGACCATGTTGTTTCTTGATTTCCTCGGCTTGAGAGATCGGCAAGCGCAGGCCATGGGCGATGTCTGAGGTAATATGGTCCCCTCCCACGCCTAACACCATCGTATGCCATACATCACCGTCGATGAAAATTGCCAGATCGGTAGTACCGCCGCCCATATCACACACAATTACGCCCATCTCGCGTTCAGTCTCCGACAGCACGACCTCCGCCGAAGCCAGTGGGTTGAGCACAAATTGGCTTACCTCAACCCCCGCCTGAGCCACACAGTTGCGTAAATTTTCCACTGTCGAGGCAGCTGCCGTGATAATGTGTGTCTCCACTTCCAGGCGATAGCCGTGCATCCCGATCGGCATGCGAATTCCCGCCTGTCCATCCACTGTGAAACCCCGCTGGATGACGTGGATGATCTCTCGGTTGTGAGGGATCGCCACTGCACGCGCCGCCTCCATTGCCCGGACAATATCATCTTCGTCGATCGTACGACCAGTCACGCCAACCACACCACGACTATTGACCGAGGCGACTTGCGATCCAGCCAGGCTCACCAGGGCTGAAGTGATCTCCAATCCCGAGGTGCGCGCGGCTTTCTCGACACTGCGCGTAATAGCTTGCGAGACGACCCGTAAATCGACCGGGATCCCTTTACGCATCCCCTGAGAGGGTTCGATGCCTACCCCCAGGATGCGCAGCGGACCGTCCTCCTCCACACGCGCTACGAGGGTGCATACCTTGGTCGTGCCAATGTCAATTCCAACAATGATCGGTTCTTCCATCTGGTCTATCGCTCCAGACGATAAAAAGGTGCGTGGACGAATTCCACACTGATTAACTCGGGTCGGAGTTGTTCCTTCTTCATCCGCTTAACGATGGCTTTATAGACATACAATTTCATATCGATGTCTTCGACATTTGTTCCAAAAAAAACTTGCCAACCGCGCGAGTCTTTCCATCCCAGGCCGTGTTGGCTATCATATACTAAGGGGGTCTTCTTTGGCGCCTCTTCCTTCACCCTCAGGATGGCATTGACCATATCGACTGACAGCAATTGGGTGGCTGCATTCCCAAGTTCCGGATCGCTTTCACCGGTCGAAGGTGCAGGCCAATTCACCGCCTCGACTCGGACCGAAGGGTCATCTTCTCCCCGGGGAGGAAATGCCATACCAGAAGCATCCACCCATAATGTTTGCTCATCATGCACCCAGGTGAGTATGGGCTGGCGTTCAACCACCTCCACTTCCACCTTCGTTGGAATTTTTATGGCTACTGCCACACTCGCCAGCTCCGGGAAAGCCGCCTGTAGGGCTTGTTGAATCTTCTCCGGTTGGACAAGGAAGATCGGTTCGCCTACGATACCTGCCACCGCGGTGATATCCTGGTTGTCCAAGCGTTGCAAACCCCTAACTTGCAGGGCTTTCACCTGAAAGGCAGGATCAGTCCAAGCCAAATAGATCAAACTCGCCAGTCCAACCACCAGCAATCCAGATAACAGACGCCAGCCTATTGCCAGGCGTGGCAACGATGGCAAGCGCATCTCAGCCCCAGGAGTACTCAAAGCCACGTCATATCGGCGTTTGGCCGGCTTACCACGTCGCCGTTCAGTAGTATAAACGCTTGCCAACCCTCCCCGAATCAAAACCGGCGGTTGTGCAGGGGCCTTGGCTTTGGATACGCGACGGGAGGAGGAGACCGGCGCCTTACTCTTCCGAGGGCGATTCGTGCGCCTCTGCCGGACTACCTCGGACCGTGTGGTGGCTTGCTTAGATTGCATCCAGCATCACCTCTGATACCGCCATTCAGTGCGGTCACGTTCCGCTCTCCGTTCAAGAGCCAGTTCGATCAAGCGATCAACCAATTCTGGGAAGGCTAAACCACTGGCTTCCCAGAGTTTTGGATACATACTGATCTTGGTAAAACCGGGCAGGGTATTGATTTCATTGAGAAATAATTCCCCGGTATCTTTATCCATTAGAAAATCGACGCGCGCCATCCCAGCGCAATCCACGGCTAGATAACCCCGCACTGCCAGCTCGCGCACCTGCTGGGAAGTCTCAAACGAGATCGGCGCTGGGATCAGTAACTGTGACCGGTTATCGATGTATTTGGCTTCATAAGAATAAAAATCACCTGACGGGATGATCTCACCAGGGACGGAAGCTACCGGATCATCGTTTCCTAAAACGCTCACCTCGATCTCTCTGGCACGCACACCGCGCTCAATCAAAATGCGCCGATCGTACCGCGCCGCGTCCATCAATCCCTCAATCAAGTCGGAGCGGTTCACGCATTTGCTGATCCCCACAGAAGAGCCCAGATTTGCTGGTTTTGTGAAGAGTGGGTAAGGCGCCATCACCTCAGCCCGCGCCAGGACCTCTTCAATATTTTGGGTTATTTCCTTACGGAGCACAATGATGGTCTCTACCTGGGGAATGTGATTCACCCGCATCACGTCTCGAAAAAGGCCTTTATCCATCCCCACAGAGGAACCAAGCACGCCTGCCCCGACATAAGCCACCTCCGCCAGCTCCAGCAAGCCCTGCACCGTACCATCCTCACCGTAGGTGCCATGAAGAACAGGAAATACAACATCAAGATCAGACAGGCGCTCGAGGATATCGCCGCTTGATGTGTGCCGGATAGAATACACGCCGGGTGAGGTCGGATCGGGCAAGATTGTTGCCGAATTTAATCGAGTAATATCCTCTACCGTCAAACCCTTGGACATGATCTCCAGGAGGTTGTCACCCACCAGCCACGCCCCATCGTGGCTGATGCCAATTTGCGTGACGCTGTACTTGGCAGGATCTAAAGCGGACAGGATCGAACGCGCTGAGAGCAACGAGATCTCATGTTCTCCCGAGCGACCCCCGAAAATTACTCCGACGTGAGTTTTATGATTGCTCATCACAAACCTTTTTCGACATCCCAGCTTCCGATTAATTCAATTTCTAGCTCCAGGGTTACGCCGAATTTGGCTGCAACACTGCGCTTAGCCAGTTGAATTAGACCCCAAATATCGTCTGCAGTTGCATTGCCATAGTTAATGAAGAAATTTGCATGCAATGGACTGATCCCAGCATGTCCAATACGCGTCCCTTTTAATCCAACTGCTTCGATCAAGCGGCCGGCGTAATCTCCAGGTGGATTTTTAAACATTGAACCCATGCTTGCGCCTGGCGGTTGTGTTCGGCGCCGGTAGGCTACAAATTCGTTAATTCGCGAGTGAACATCCTGCGCTGTGCTCCACGCCAACTGGAGCACAGCTGCTAATACGACGGTTTGCAAACCTGCATAGAAGGACGTAGAGGCCGAGCTTCGTCCGCAAGCTCGGCCGCCCTGGTCCCGCTTGATAATGCTGCTCCGATAGCTATAATCCCAACGTTCGACAGGCCAACTTTCACGATGAATTTTCATTTCGGGCTGTGATCCATTCTTTGCGTCAACACCCATCACCTCTCGATGCAAGATTTCTGCCAGAACAAGATTGCCAGCCATATCACCGCCGTGAGCGCCGGCATTACCAACCACCGCCCCACCTACAGTGCCTGGGATACCAGCCGCCCATTCCAGACCAGCCAAACCGCGCCCGGCAGCCTGACGGGCGACGATCCCAAATTTCGCGCCTGAAGCGACCCATACAGTCGGTGGATCTGATTTCAGATTAAACCGCACCTGCCGCGCCCGGTTATGAACCACCACACCCCGTACGCCTGCATCGCTGACCAGTACATTTGAACCCCCACCCAGCAGGATGAAAGGTACATATATCTCCCACAAGCGACTTACAACTTCAACCAGGTCCTCCACCGACTCGATAGATATGAATATATCCGCCGGCCCACCCACACGGGCAGTTGTATACCGGGCAAGTGGAACGCCTAACTTAATCCGGTCCCCGAATATGGCCAACAGAGACTCGAGCTCATTGGGGATGTTCTTGGCAAGTTTCACTTTATCAGTCCATATACTCATCAGTTTGAAAATGACAATTATATCCGCTCAAGTCCTGCGATCAGCCGAAGAATCAACTCTCTCAAAAAAATGGGGCGCTTATCTCCCGAGCCCTGGATTTTCAAACCCTTCGGATTTGCTTCAGCTGCGACACTGACCTGAGTCAATTCCAGCCTCCGATTGAGCAATTCAATCTCGAATTTCTTCTTATTATTAGGCATTCTTATCCGCCTCCTTCTGAAGCGCACTTAGAACCTCTGTGCTGATTCGAGCAGCGTCGCCGGCCGATAAAACAACCACCACATCTCCCGAATGAATCCGGGATACCAGGAACGCTGGAGCTTGATC
>DATDRM010000225.1:0-5598 GCA_035291705.1 Anaerolineales bacterium | reverse complement strand
GGCGCGGAGCTCCATCAAGCGGCGGCACTGATCGGCTTCGATGGCGGGATCGACGGTGAGCCGATCAAGTTCTATCGTCTCGTCCACCTGTAACGCGTTGAGGCCGACGACGATTTCCTGCTTGCTCTCGAGAGCTTGCTGGTAGGCGTAGGCAGCATTCTGGATCTCCATCTGGATATAACCTTGCTCGATGGCAGCCAGCGCGCCTCCCATTTCACCGATCTTTTGTAAATATTCAGCAGCGCGCTGCTCGATTTGATCGGTCAGATATTCCAGCAGATATGAACCCGCTAACGGGTCGATGGTGTCGGCGATGCCCGACTCATAAGCGATGATCTGCTGCGTGCGCAAGGCAATCCGCACGGCTTTCTCGGTGGGCAGCCAGAGGGCTTCATCCATGCTATTGGTGTGCAATGATTGGGTGCCACCCAGCACAGCCGCCAGCGCCTGTAAGGTCACGCGGACGACGTTGTTTTCGGGTTGTTGAGCGGTCAGGGTCGAGCCACCGGTCTGGGTGTGGAAACGCAACATCCAGGAGGCTGGTTTTTGGGCGTTGAAACGTCCGCGCATCAGGCGCGCCCACAATCTACGGGCAGCCCGGAACTTGGCAATCTCTTCCAGGAAATTGTTGTGCGCATTGAAAAAGAACGAGAGTTGCCCCCCAAAATCATCGACGTCGAGTCCGGCGTCAATGGCGGCCTGTACATAAGCGATGGCGTTTGCCATAGTGAAGGCCACTTCTTGAACTGCGGTTGAACCCGCCTCGCGGATGTGATAACCGGAGATGCTGATCGTGTTCCAATGCGGGATTTCGGTCTGGCAGTAGCGGAATACATCAGTGATCAGGCGCATGGAGGGTTGGGGTGGGAAGATATATGTACCCCGGGCGATGTATTCCTTAAGAATGTCGTTCTGGATCGTGCCGCGCAGCTGGTTAGAGTCTAGACCCTGGCGCCTGGCCACGCTGATGTACATCGCCAACAGGATCGAGGCAGGGGCGTTGATGGTCATGCTGGTGGAAACCTTATCCAGGGGGATGCCGCGGAACAAGGTCTCCATATCCTGCAAGGAAGAAATGGCAACCCCGACTTTGCCGACCTCTCCTGTGGCGATTGGGTCGTCAGAATCGTAGCCGATTTGCGTGGGGAGATCGAAGGCTACTGAAAGCCCGGTTTGACCCTGATCGAGGAGATAGCGGTAGCGGAGGTTCGACTCTTCAGCGGTTGCATAGCCGGCGTATTGACGCATCGTCCAATAGCGGCCGCGATACATGGTGGGTTGCACGCCGCGCGTGAAGGGGTATTCACCCGGAAAGCCGAGTCTTTCCAGGTAATCGGTACTCGAATCTTCGGGAGTTAGGATGGATGGAATTGGGATACCAGAAGGGGTCTTGAACTCGTCTTTGCGCTCGGGGTGACGCTTAAGAGCGGGATCGCGCTTCGTTTCTTCCCACTGTTTGAGTTCGGATTTTAGGGTCATTTCTTACCTCATTGTGAGCGAGATCATCGAAAAGTATAACCGATCAAATTAGATTTCGGTGGGAGGGATATGGTGCCCGATTAGATGTATGGTAAACTCAATTCATTTGACCAATGACTAAGGACGAAAGACGGTCGTTAGTCATTCTTTAACAATCAATAACTGAATACCGAACACTGAATACTAAATACTGACTACAAGTTTATTATGAAAATCCTTACTGTTGATATCGGCACCGGCACGCAGGATATCTACCTGTACGACTCTCGCCTTGACCTGGAAAATGGCTTGAAATTGATCGTGCCATCGCCGACCATGATCCTGCACCAGCGCTTGCGAGAAGCCACCCGGCGGGGCGAGGCCGTGTTGCTTACTGGCGTGACGATGGGAGGCGGCCCCAGTCAATGGGCGGCTGAAGACCACGCCCGGGCTGGCTTGCCCATCTACGCCACCCCCGAGGCGGCGCGCTCTTTCAACGACGAGTTAGAAGCCGTCGAGACGATGGGCATTCGCGTAATCGGCGAAGATGAGGCGCATAGCCTGCCGATAGACGTGCGCAGCCTGGAATTGTGCGATTTTGACTTCGCTGCCATCGCCCGGACGTTGGAGCAGTTTGGTGTGAGTCTCAAAGACCTGGGCGCGGTGGCGGTGGCGGTTTTCGATCACGGCAACTCACCTCCAGGATATTCCGATCGCCAGTTTCGCTTCGACTACCTGGACGAGCGTATCCGCGCTCGCCCTCGGCCGGGAGCACAGAACCGCCTGAGCGCCTTTGCCTATCGGGCGGAGGATGTACCGCCGATCATGACCCGCCTTCTGGCGGTGGTAAACTCTGCCCAAGGAGTCGACGCTCCATTGGTAGTGATGGATACGGCTCCGGCAGCGGTGTTGGGGGCGACCTTCGATCCACAGGTTGGGTCAAATCAAAGAGTTTTGATCGCCAATGTTGGCAATTTCCACACCCTCGCCTTTCGGCTTGGACTGGGAGAGATTGAGGGTGTGTTTGAGCACCACACGGGTTTGATCGACCTGCCGAAGTTGGAAGCCCTGCTGCACTCCCTGGCAAGCGGGGGGTTAAAACACGGCGATGTGTTCGACGATCACGGTCACGGAGCGTTAATTTATGATCCCCAGCCATTGCCCTTGACCGGTGGTGACTTTGGGGTAGCGGTTACCGGGCCGCGGCGCAACTTGATGCGCGGCTCAAGCCTGCGGCCGTATTTTGCAGTTCCTTTCGGTGATATGATGATCGCTGGCTGTTTTGGCCTGCTAGCGGCGGTAGCGGATGTCATGCCAGAGATTGGTGAGCCGGTCCGCGCCTCCTTGCGGGGAGCCGGCGGTAGCGGTACACCACCCTGGGAAGTTGAATAATAAAATAGTCGCTCCAGACGGACTATTTGACTACCGGCCTGATTAACTATAGAAATACTTATATATATGAACGCTAATCCCAATTCGAAATTTCTTACCTGGCTGGATGAGACTCAAACTCCTTTGCTTGGCGATGGGGCGATGGGCACCATGTTGAACAACCGGGGTGTGGGTTTCAACCAGTGTTTTGACGCTCTCAACCTGACCAATCCATCCCTGGTGGCCGAGATCCACCACGCCTATATCGAGGCTGGTGCACAGATCATCCAGACTAACACGTTTGGCGCAAACCGCTATAAGCTGGCTGGACATAACCTGGAGGACAAAGTTGACGAGATCAACCGGGCGGGCGTGGAATTGGCCCGGCGGGTGATCCTGGCTTCCTTCAAGGAGGTGCTGGTAGCGGGTGACGTGGGGCCGCTTGGGGTTCGTCTGGCCCCTTTCGGGCGGGTGAAGCCCGAGCAGGCGCGCCAGGTCTTTTCCGAGCAGATCGGCGCACTGTGCGCAGCTGGAGCTGACTTGCTCATCCTGGAGACGTTCAGCGATCTGCACGAGATCGGTGAAGCGCTCGCCGCGGCGCGCGAGGTCTGTGACTTGCCCGTTATTGCCTCGCTGACCTTTACGCGTGATGAATGCACCCTGCTGGGAGATTCACCGGTAAAGGTAGCCACTTCCCTTCATGATGCGGGGGCGGATGTGATCGGCGTCAACTGCTCGGGGGGGCCGGCTCAGATCTGGCGTATCTTGCGCCAGATGAATGTGGCAGTGCCAGAGGCGCGCTTATCTGCGATGCCGAACGCTGGTTGGCCGGAACGAGTGGGGGGGCGGATCATGTACCCCGCCAGCCCGGATTACTTTGGTGAATACGCGAGAGCTTTCCGCCAGGCGGGAGCCAGCCTGATCGGGGGTTGTTGTGGCACTACACCTCAGCATATCGCCGCGCTGCGAGAAGCTCTGCATAGGCCTGAATCTGAGCGCGCGCCGGACGGGGTAGGGATATCCCTGGTCGAAAGCGAAGATACTACTGCCTCCTTTGAGCAGCCGTCTCAATTCGCCCAGAAACTGACAGATGGGAAATTCGTCGTTTCAGTGGAAATGGACCCGCCGCGCGGATTATCTACACATAAACTACTGGCTGGTGCCAGCTTGCTGGCTGAGGCGGGGGCTGACGTGATCAATGTAGCTGATAGCCCGATGGCGCGCATGCGCATGAGTCCCTGGGCGGTGTGCAGTGTGATCCAGCGTGAATTCAACATTGAAACGGTCTTACACTTCCCGACTCGTGGGCGAAACCTGCTGCGTGTGCAGGGGGATCTACTCGCGGCGCACGCCCTGGGGATCCGCAATGTCTTTGTGGTGATGGGAGACCCGACGGAGATCGGGGATTACCCTGACGCCATGGACGATTACGACCTGGTTCCTTCAGGGTTAATTAAACTGATCAAGGAAGGGTTCAACGTAGGCGTCGATCACGCAGGCGTTGAAATTGGGCAACCGACCTCATTCTTCGCCGGCTGCGCCCTTAATCTGACCTCTCCTGACCTGGATCTGGAAGTCAAGAATTTGCGGCGCAAGATCAAGGCGGGAGCTGATTTCATCCTGACGCAGCCGGTTTTCCAACCACGGTTGGCAGATAAGTTCTTGAAGCGTTACACAGAACTGGCTGGGCCTGTCAATATCCCAGTTCTCGTCGGCGTTCTGCCACTTTATAGCTCGCGCCATGCGGCTTTCTTGCATAATGAGGTGCCAGGAATCGAAATCCCGGATGAAATTCACACGCGCCTGAAAAAAGCTGGCGAGGCTGCCCCCCAGGCAGGAATCCGGATCGCCCTCGAATTGATCGACCAGATGAGATCGTGGGCAAGTGGGATTTACTTAATGCCAGCTTTCAACCGTTATGACCTGGCAGCGGAAGTCATCGAGGCTGTTAATGAATAAAAGAGGCTGGGTTTATCGCCAGCCTCGTAGTTCCGCCTCCACAAGTTGCAACTTGATTTTATAGATGATTGATTTAGCTCGGCGGGGGGAGTGGCTCCTCAGGCACGGTCACCGTCGCCATCTCTTTGGGTTTCTTCCTCAGTGTGAGCACACCAACGACGATGGGGATGGCTACGAAGATCAGGCCCAGGCATAATGCGCCAATTCCATAGGACAAGGCTGCTCGCGGTTCAGTGCTGCCAAACATATTTATGTCCGCCCCAGGGATAAAGCTAACCAGGGCCGCGATGGCACCATAGCACAAGCTAAACAATCCAGGGCAGCCGCAAAGCAGGGCTGTAGCAACAGTTGCGATAATTCCAGTGGTTTTCTTTTCCATAATCAATATCTCCTCAGCTTGTGGATTGAATTTGCTAAAGTATAGAGCAGGATTGGGTGAAATGCAAGTCAGAATCTAATCCCGTAACCTGGCGCTTAATTCTTGCTCCAGGTGGTGGATGATGCGCTGGCGAACCTGGGCTACTTCCTGGTCGGTTAGGGTATGGTCAGGGGACTGGTAAGTGAGATTATAAGCCAGGCTCTTGAGACCGGAGCCGGCTTGATCGCCGCGGTATACATCGAACAACCTGATCCCAACTACCAGCTCTCCACCAGCTTGCTGGATAGTCTCTAACACACGCGCCGCGGGAATGGCTTCATCCACAACCACTGCCAGGTCTTCCAGGACGGGCGGAAAAGTAGGCACTGGTTGGACGGAGTAGCGTTCTGGGACGAGCGGCTGGATGGTTTCCAGATCGAACTCGGCTGCCA
>DATDRM010000224.1:0-5297 GCA_035291705.1 Anaerolineales bacterium | reverse complement strand
TGCCCGGCACAGCCACCGCCGGCGATGATTACACGGCTACCAGCGGGAACCTCATCTTCAACCCAGGCGAGACCAGCTTGACCTTTGAAGTCCGGATCAAAACAGATGACATCCTGGATCCGAATGAAACGGTGCTCCTGGAGTTAAGCAACCCCGATGATGCGACTCTCGGTACCCCTTCGACAGCCACCCTGACCATCAAAGAGAGTGGATTTGGGATTTACCTTCCCATCATCCTCAAATGATGAGCAGCGTAACTGCCGGCTCTACCGATTAACTGCACACACATCCTGCGGGTAAATAATTTGCGGGCGCTTGAGCGCCCGCAAATTATTTACCTGCCGATCAGAGAGACTCACAAAGAAAAATTTTGTTTTCCTGGATTCCAGGCTTCAACAACAATAATTTAGCGAGAATTCCATTAAGATGTTTCTTCTTCGAGAGGCAAACCAAAAAAAGGAAATAGTGCAGGATATCCAAAAGTTATGACCTCCGCCAGCAGATCTCCATCGAAGATTAACACCTGAACGGCATAAGCCTGGTAGGTGTCACCGTCATCGTGCCTCCGGTACCAGGCAAATCCGTGTTGAGCGTTTACATGCACTGGCTGCAGGTGCCAGCGGCCGCGCCCCTCGCCAGCTAAGATAGTCGTTGAGATGAACGCTCTGATTGCAGATCGCCCCTGGAACCATCCAGCCATTGGCGGCATGGCGAACCTGGCCTCTTCTTTTAAAAGTGAGACCAATCTATCCACGTCCGCTTCCTCCCAGGCGCGCACGTAACGGTCAAGCAGCTCGTTGGTTACCTGGGCAGGTAGCGCATCCCGGATCGTTTCGCGGCTTCGGGAGTGGTAGTGCTTTTCTAGAGTTGCCCGGGCGCGATGTAGCATGCTATTGACCGCAGAAACCGTGACCTCAAGCAGTTCAGCTACTTCGCTAGCTTGCCAATCGAGCACATCCCGCAGGATCAATACCGCCCGCTGGCGGGGCGGTAGACTCTGCAGCGCGATCATAAAGGCCAGCGTGATGCTTTCACGACTTTCGTAACGCGCCTCTGGGCTGGTATTCGACGGAGATATTAGATTATCCGGGAACGGCTTGAGCCAGATCGGCTCGCTGACGGGTGGGGACAGCACTTCGTGCGGGTCAGCTGCTGGATGCAGTTGTTGTGGGAGTGTACGTCTGGGCCGGCGATCCAGGGCATCGAGGCAGGCATTGGTCGCAATTTTATAAAGCCAGGCGCGGAGCGGGGCGCGCCCTTCGTAGGTATCCAGCCGCCTCCAGGCTCGCATGAGCGTCTCCTGAACCTGATCTTCCGCCTCTTGCAATGAACCGAGCATCCGGTAGCAATGCGCTAACAGTTCCCGGCGGTGTGGCTCGGTAAGATTGCTGAATTCGGCCTGGTTGCCCGCCCGCGCAGCAGTCAAGCGTTCGGCAGATTCCTTGCCGGGAGTCCGCTGGTGGTGGAAGTTTAATTGCTGTTTCGTCGTGTCAGACATCGCCGGCCTCTCTGGGCTCCATCATCAGTCTATAGTCCCTTTCCGCGCTTCGAGCCTTTAACCGGAAAAGTCAACCATAAGAAAATTAATTAGGTATTATATATCAAAAATCTCCACTATTAACCGCACAGTTTTTCCTGGTGCAACCGTCATATCACATAGATACTATTCATAAAAGCTGGTCGCATTTCGTGGGCCACGCAAAATAGACGATCTTGACTATCTGACTAACGAACTAAGCTGATGCACAGCATCGGACGACTATTCGACTAAATAAGGAGATTCGAAATGAAATATATCGTATCCGTGCGCGGTATGTTGAAAGGCGACACTCACCAGGCGCAAAAAGTCCACGACGAGACTGTCGCCAAGGTGTCACCATTGGGCAAATCCATGGGGAGTATCAGTCACCAGGCTTACCTGAATACCCAGAATAACAAGGATTTCTTAGCCATCGATGTCTGGGACAACCTGGAAGGCATTCAAAAGCTGTACAGCGACCCGAATCTGGCCGCGGAATTCGCCAAGCTCTTTGAGGGCACCCCAGAGGTTACTATCTGGGGGGACTCTGGCTGGATGCAGTTCTAGCTACTTCGCCGGCAAAGACTGCGCAAATTCCACCCCTTGATTTATCCATTGCCTTAGGTCTCTTTCCACTTCATAACCATCTGGAGCTACCAGGACCCACCCGACCGAAGGTCTTCCGGAAATGTCAAAAAGCCTGGCGTGAGGGCGGGAGAGTGCTTCCTCATAGCGCTCTCTCCCAACCCTCACGATCAAATCTTGCCCGTGCACACCCACCGCCATGTTTCCCCGGATCAGGAAGCCTACCCCTCCGAACATCTTCTTCTCCTCCAGTCCGGGAAATTGAGCTAATTCCTCCCGGATTCGGCTGGCGAGCTCTTCATCGTAAGCCATCATGACCTCCTGCTTGATAGAAAGTAGAGATTAGCAAGCCGAGAGTGGTGCTGTGTGATTATTCATCTTCCTGCCATTCGGGATGTGAATATCAAACTGCAACACGTTACCGCCCCCTCCGCCTTCTGTAACTCCGCTACGTCGATCGTCTTGATGACGATCCCCCGCGCTTCCAACCGCTGGCGTGTGCGCGGGAATGACGCCGGATAGATAACAGTCCCGTCCACCAGGAGAGCATTTGCGCCATACGGTTCTTCCTGATCCACTTCCACGAAATCCATGCCTTGGAAATAGACTGCTTTTACCCAGGCAGAGTTGATCAACAACGTCTTCGGTTCTACCAGAGTCACCGCCGATTTCAGGTGCAGGCAGCCCTGCATCTCCACTGCCTTCAAATAATAACCGTGTGGCGCGATCAGAGACCTCAGCTGCTCAATCCCCGCCGGGTTGCTCCTGCCAGACAGGCCGACATACACCATCTTGCCCACCCGCAGCACATCCCCCCCTTCCAGGGTGCCCGGCGGTTCGATGTTCGCCAGGGGTCGATAAGCCGCCAGAGCCTGCGCAATCGAAGCGGTCTCATCCCGCCGTGAGGATACCCCTGGGCAGGCGATTACCGCCAACTCATCCAGGACGATCGCCGTGTCCTCCACGAAGACTGAATCGGGAAGCGCCGCGTCTGCAGGCAGCGAAACCACCTCGCAGCCCAGTTCGCCCAGCGCCTTTGCATACTGCCGGTGTTGATCTCTGGCAAGCTGCACGTCGATGCCGACCCTGGGCAGGTGCGTCAGCTCGCACTGTTGCATGCTGGGACTAACTTCCCGCGTAATGGCGACGAGCAAGGCAGATTCTCCTCATTCTATGGCAATAAGCCCAGGAATTTCAACTCCGTTTCCAACTGCCCGGGAGACTCAAAGCGGATCGCCTTGAAACCCAACTGGTCAGCCGCGACGACGTTCGGCTCAGAATCATCGATGAAGAGACATTCCTCCGCCGTTCGTCCTATCCTTTCCAGGAATAGCCTGTAGATGCGCGGGTCCGGTTTGACCAGCTCCACCTCCCCCGAAACCATGATCGTCTCAAACCAGCTTAAAAACTCGTACCTGGGACGGGCGATCTGAAATTTCTCCGCCGACCAGTTGCTTAACCCATACAGCGCATAACCCGTCCGCTTCAGAGACTCGAGCAGGTTCACGGTGGGCTGGATTGGGCCAGCTATCGCCTCTTCCCAATGTTGGTCATAAGCCCTGATTAGATCAGCATATTGAGGGAACTGCTCGGACAATTCGGCCACCCCTACCGCGAAGGGGCGGCCTTTATCCTGTTCTAAGTTCCAACCCGTGAAGTCGATTTCGTTCAGGAAATTCTCCATCGCATTCAGGTCGCCATCAAAGAACTTGCGATAGAGGTAGCGCGGATTCCAGTCTAGGATGACGCCGCCGAAATCGAAGACGATCGCCGGATAGGGATTGTTGAGTCGAATACCCCGTGGTTTTTCGGATTGCGGAGTATTCATGTTTTGCTAGCCCAAACTAAATTCTGCTCAGCCTCTCCTGATCAGCCGCAGTAAGAATAAAAGCACGATCGCACCGACCACCGCCGTCACCAGCGAACCGAGAATGCCTCCGGCGGAGATGCCGAGCTGGCCGAACAACCAGCCTCCGAGGAAGGCGCCGATCACCCCCACGATTAAATCTCCCACTAGGCCGTACCCACCGCCCTTCATGATTCGTCCTGCTAGCCACCCGGCTACGAGCCCAATCACAAGGAACAGGATCAAGGATTGCGTGTCCATAGAATATTCTCCTTATATTTGACAGTCTCTTGCTGATCAATGGAGCTGGCAGAGTTTTGTGCTGAGCTCCATTATACGCTAACTGCATTGTAGATCACCATGTTTCGAAACCTCATCTTCGAGGGAAGTGATAGATGAAGTCAAACTCAGTACCCGCCGCGTCTCGGGCGTGCAACGTCATCACTCCCCGCGCCTGGCTGAAGGCGCCAGTGCCGCCCGTGATAGCGAACTGCGAGTCACGCAGGTCGTCGTAGAAAGGCCCTTCGACGACCAGGCTACCCCGATCGAGAAGGACGGTCCAGTTGCACTCCCACGATTCACCTACATTCGTGCGGATGCAGTAGCCCTGATCGCGCCCGATCTCGGTGGTGTTGGCCGCGTCGAAGATCGGATTTCCGAATGCCAGAATGTCCCCCAGGCTATCGCCCGCTGGCCCGATATCGACCACGGCGTCCGTGATGGCATGCTCAACGACGGTCAGTTTACGAGATTCGGGTTTGTCACCTGCTGCTACGGTACGGATCGAACCTGATGCCGCCAGCACAATACCCAGTATCAGGGCCAGAGCGAGAAATTTAATGTGACGCATGATATCCTCCTTTGTCATCGCAAATACCTAAATAAAGACTTTCTCTGTCGTAATATACCATAATATTGCATCTGCACCTTTGCGCCCTTGGGTTAATTTTGTACTCATGGGTACACTCTTTTGAAGACCCGGCAGATCGCCAGACTCACCCAGAGAGAAGTTTGCTTGTCTTTCACCGACTGGAGCAGAGCAAGCTTCCAGGTCCCATCTTTCTGCTGTCTTTCTTTGAACCAATCCAACCCACTCCGAATCTGCGCATTCGATGCATCGAAACCGATTAATGAAAGTGAGTCGAGCGAGGACAGGAGGTCGGTGAACCAGAACGGGTAGCAGAACTTCGTCCAGAAGGCGGGTGTGTTTCGGCCAGGATGCGGGTCTCTCTGAAAGAAGCGCGACGCCAGAAGCCCGCCTGCGACGGCTGCTTCCTTCGACTTCCTGTGCTCCGGGTGCGCGGCGAAGGCGCGCAGTACCACACCCGTCACCATGTGGGAGAAAGG
>DATDRM010000223.1:0-27095 GCA_035291705.1 Anaerolineales bacterium | reverse complement strand
TGTGTCCAGCCATGGCTGGCTTTCCAACGAAGGCGAAGCTCCCAACGATGAGGATCAAAACGACCAGGACGATGAGCAATTTCTGAATGGTTTTCATGGTTAAACTCCTCTTTTCTCGAAGAATAGGACCCCTCAGACCTTGGGTTGCCTGAGGGGTTTGGTTGGCTTTGTCCGCCTAGGCAGCCTCACAATCAAATTGCGAAAGAATCTACTTAAGGTTCCCAATAATCGCTGTTCCAGGCGACCGAGTTCCAGGCGACGCTGTTCCAGGCTACCGAATTCCACGCCACGCTGTTCCAGGCCACCGAATTCCAGGCCACGCTCCCCCACGTGACCGGGTTTTCGCCCGTCCACAGCAACTGGCTGGCGGTGATGCCCGTGTTGGCGCTCTCCGTCGTGGTTCCATGCACGGCGGCATAGGCATCCAGGTAGCCGGCTCCGGCAGTAGCAGGGTTATATCCCGGCCAGTTTTTGTTACCTGTCGCCATCAGGCGATATTTGACCTGGTCGGGGTTGAGGTTAGGCTCGTCCTGGAGCAGCAAGGCCACCGTCCCGCTCACCACCGGCGCCGCAAACGACGTGCCGGACACGCGCATGTAGTATTCGTATTGGGCCGATTCGCCGATGTAATTGCTCTGGTGATCCTTCCAGATCTTGTTCTTGGTTCTAGGCACAATGCTGATCAGATTGGTTCCGGGCGCTACCAGATCGGGTTTGATGGCTCCCGTTTCATCCATACCGTAGGCCGAGAACGAGGCCAACACATCGTCGGCGAGGCCGCTAGTACCCTTGTCATTCGTCGCGCCGACGGTGATCACAAACGGATCGTTGGCGGGCGGATACAGCGAGGCGGTGCCGTTGTTGCCGGCCGAGACCACCACCACGATGCCATTGAACCACAAAATCTCGCAGGCAGCGGCTATGGGATTGGTGTGGTAGGACTCGGGTGTACTGCTGTTGAGCGACAGGTTGACTACACGGATGTTGTAGGTGGACTTGTTATCCAGCACCCACTGTAGGCCACTAACTACGTCCGAAGATAGCGCTTGACCGAGGTTGTCGGCTATCTTGACGCTCACCAGGTTGACGTTTGGCGCGATCCCCATATACTTTCCGCCCGAGCCGATGCCGGTCCCACCGACCACGCCCTCGACCAGCGAGCCGTGACCATAAAGGTCAAGTGGTGAGGTGCCGTTATGTCCGCTCTTTTTCGAAACTGCTGCCACAACGCGCGTCAGGTTATTCGGTCCTAGCAGGTCATTGCACGTCTTCTCATTTGTACTACTATTTTGACAGTTACCACTGTCCACCACAGCGACGCTTACCCCTTGCCCCTGGAGATAGGCGGGTCCTTCATTCCAAACCTGGTCTGCACCAACCGCCTTGACGTAGGCGCTGGTCAGTTTGATGATGTCAATTGGCTCACCACTGGGGGCGACTGGCGCGTCCAGGCTGACCCAGCGCACTGCCGGGCTGGCGGCCAGTTCCAGGGCTGCGCCGGCGCGCATCTCGGCGGCGAAAGCGTTGATGATGTGCAGGTCTTTTGTGATCACCCCGCCCAGGGCTCTGGTCAGCTGTTCGGCCCGGTCCGAAGCCCCCGCCTTCTGCACGATGACGGCAATCACTGAATCGGGGTTCGCAGTTGCCAGTTGCTGCAACAGCGGGTGAGCGTGGACAGCTTTGACCATGCCTGGCAGCGCCGCCGGGCCGACCAGCCCAACGATAAGAACCAGGATAACGATTAGTAGAACAGGTCGTTGTTGTTTACTCATAGTTTTATATTTTTCCTTTAGTTCCGACAATCACAAAACCCCTCAGGTTTCCTGGCTGCCTGAGGGGTTATATTTTGTGGATTAGCCTAGGCAGCCCGACTGTCATGCGCTCGAAGAGCGTTTAGACCGTAGCTTTGTGCGCCTGCCTTTCGACAGGTTTACCGTTTCTGTGCTACCGTATTAGCCTAGGTAACCCGACTGTCATACGCTCGGGAGAGCGTTTAGACCGTGGTTTTGCGTCCCTGCCTTTCGACAGGTTTGCCATTTCTGCGCTGTTTGTTAATCGTTCTTTGCTCAGCCGGATCGGTGCAAGATACCTGCTCCTCGTCTGGCTGCCCGATCACCCCGGTACTGAAGTCCTATTGGGTGATTTGATAGATTAAACGCACGATTATTACTTTTGTTACACTTGAATATAACCAGTTTCTTACCTTTACCCTGATTCCAGGTTGTTTTAATTATAGAGAAAATAACAGTCCTTGGGTACTATCTGTCACAAAACCGGTTGGTAAATTAATCTTCCACCAAAGCCTGCTTTTCTTCTTGAAGTTCTCATCCAAACCTTCACGATACCTTCAATCCCTCTTCACAACTTATTCACACCTTTACGCTATCCTCAGGGCAGATAAACGGGAGAAAATCCCAACAAAACTTACCTGAAGGAGTGTGTAACATGAGGAAAATCTTGATTATCGGTACATTGGTTGGCGTAATCGTGCTGGCGCTTGGGGTAACCAGCCTGGCTTTCGCCCAGACGGAGACTCCCCCGGCTCCCATATCCCCTGGCTTTGGCTCGGGCATGATGGGCGGGCGCGGTGGTTTCAGCGGGATGATGGGCGGCAATCGCAACGGGGTGGAAGGCCCCTTGCACGGATACATGATCGCTGCCTTCGCCGAGGCGCTTGGCTTGCCCCCCGAGGAACTGGAAATCCGGCGCGAGGCTGGGGAAACTTTGGGGCAGATCGCCGAAGCGCAAGGGATCAGCTCCGAGGAGTTTGCCATCCTGTGGGTCGAAGCCCGCACAGCTGCTCTCGAACAAGCGGTTGCTGACGGGGTGATCACCCAGGAGCAGGCTGACTGGATGATCCAGCGCATGGCTCAGCGGCAAGCGGCAGGCTTCGGCCCTGGCTCAGGGGCATGCACTGGCGCTGGACCCCAAGGCGGCTTTCACCGGGGACCCGGCTGGCGGTGGAATGCGCAACCGTAGCCAGTAAGCAGTTGTCAGTGGTCACTTGACAGTGGGCAGAAGTCATTCACTGCCCACTGTTGCTGTATAATCTGTACACAACTGATCCTTACCCATCATCTCTATTCTCTGTTCTCTAATCACCAACATCTCATGCCGACGGTCTTGATAATTGAAGATGAATCGGAGCTGGTAAAGGTGCTGCGTTCCTACCTGGAACAGGCTGGATTCAGCGTGCTGACGGCTTATCGAGGCGATACAGGCTTGTCCACTTGGGAGCATAAGCGTCCTGATCTGGTGTTGCTCGACCTCAACCTGCCCGGTATGGATGGGCTGGACGTGGCGCGCGAGATCCGGCGCAAGGCAGATACCCCTCTCATTATGCTAACTGCCCGCGTTGAAGAGACCGACCGCCTGATCGGGTTGGAGTTGGGCGCCGACGATTACATCACCAAACCCTTCTCGCCGCGCGAGGTTGTCGCCCGGGCCCGGGCTGTGCTGCGCCGGGCGGGGTCGACGCCCTCGGCGCCTGTGGTGCTGCGCGCGGGAGAGCTGGAGATCGACCTGGAGGCGCACACGGTTACCAATACCGGCCAGACTGTCGACCTGACCCCGACGGAATTCAATCTCCTGGCATACTTGGCAGCACAACCGGGGCGGGCATTTTCCCGCCTGCAATTGCTCGAAGCTGCTCAGGGTGCGACATATGAGGGTTATGAACGCACGATCGACGCCCATATCAAGAACCTGCGCGCCAAGATCGAAATCGATCCGAAAAGGCCGACATTTATTGAAACAGTATTTGGGATTGGGTACCGGTTTAAGAAAGGATGAAGGATGAGGAGTGAAGAAGGAAGATTATGCGGTTACGATTGTTGCTCTCTTTTGTTTTGATTGTGTTGGTGTCTGTGGGGAGCGTGGTGATCTTCGCCCGTTACAGTACTGCCAGGGAAGTACGCGCCTATATGTTTCGGGGCGGGATGGTGGGGGTGGAGGGACTGGTTACTGCCCTGGAGGAATATTATAAGCAGAATCATTCCTGGCAGGGAGCTGAAAGCCTGTTGAGCTCGCCGGGCTTTGCGCATGGCCGGCGACTTGGCGGCCAGGGCAATGCGGCGCCTGGCCCCGGGGGGATGGGAGCGATGATGGGGCAACGCCTGCGCCTGGCCGATACTGTGGGAGAGGTGGTGGCGGACACCGCCGATCCGAACCCAAGCAGTCAGCTAAACTCGTCCGAACTCGAAGGGGCGATCCCATTACAGGCTGGAGAGGAAATCGTCGGTTATCTTCTTCCGGAAGGGGGCGCCACGTTTAACCGCAGCGACGAGGCCAACCTGGTTGGCCGGCTGAGCCGAGCGGCCCTGCTTGCCGCGGCAATCGCGGTGTTTTTTTCGCTGCTTTTGGCATTGTTCTTTAGCTACCGCCTGTTGCTACCGGTGCGCGCCCTGACCAGGGCAGCGACCCATCTGGCGCAGGGGGATTTGACCGGGCGGGTGGCAGTGGGTGGCAACGACGAGCTGGCCACCCTGGGCAAGGCCTTCAACCACATGGCCTCCTCGCTCCAACAGGCCGAAGAGAGCCGCCAAGCCATGACGGCTGACATCGCTCACGAGCTGCGCACACCGCTCGCTGTGCAGCGCGCTCACCTGGAAGCTTTGCAGGATGGCGTTTACCCGGCCACGGCAGAGAACCTGACGCCGATCCTGGAACAAAACTTGTTATTAACCCGCCTGGTGGAAGACCTGCGCACTCTGGCTCTGGCCGACGGGGGACAGCTGCGCCTGGAATGCAAACCAACTGACTTTCCTGTCCTGGTGCAACGCGTGGTAGACCGTTTCACGCCCCAGGCAAACGCTCAGGGTGTCGTCATTCACTTATCTGTCGAAAGCTCCTGCCCGCCCATTTCTATTGATCCCGGCAGGGTGGAACAGATCTTGGGGAACCTGCTGTCCAATGGGTTGCGCTATTCTCCCGAGGGAGGTCAGGTCGAATTGAAAGTGTCTTCTACTTTGAAGGCGGTTCGACTAGCGGTGCATGACAGCGGTCCTGGCATCCCCGAATCCTCCCTGCCGCGCATCTTTGAGCGTTTTTACCGCGCCGACCGTTCACGTAGCCGCGGCGAGGGTGGCACCGGCCTGGGCCTGGCGATCGCCCGCCAGCTGGCTCAAGCTCATGGGGGAACGCTTGTGGCTGCCAACCACCCTACGCGGGGAGCGGTCTTCACATTAGAGCTGCCTTATAATAGAGAGAAGAGACTAGAGAGATGAGAGTCGTAGTGCCTGGACTGTCATTTTGATTGGCCAACACCGTATGAACAACTTTTGGAATGAAAAATAATGTAACTCGCCTGTTAGAGGCACGCGGCATCCCTTATACTGCTTTTGAACTCCCCGCCGAGAAATTGAGCGCGTTGGAGGCGGCTCAGTATCTGGGCGTCGATCCCGAACTTGTTTATAAAACCATCGTAGTCCTACGTATAGGGCGCGGCAAACCGCTCCTGGCAGTAGTGCCTGCCCCTCTGGAAGTTGACTTGAAGGCCCTGGCGAAAGCGGTCGGTGAGAGAAAGCTGGTCCTGGCCACACAGCACCAGGCGGAACAGGTGACTGGTCTGCTGACGGGTGGGATATCCCCGCTGGCGCTGCTCAACCGGGGATTTGAAGTGGTCGTTGACGCTCTAGCTGAACTGTACCCACAGATCTATGTCTCCGGAGGCCAGCGCGGGTTGAATATCTGTCTGCCTACCGCCGCGCTGATTTCTCTTACTGAGGCGAAAGTAGCGGAAATCAGCGCCTGATGTGGCACAATTTCTGAAAAAGCTTGCTCATAAGCGAATTATTTCCTATAATAAGCACGTTGCTGTTTCTTCCTTGCTGAAGGTATGCTAACTGAATAGATGATCAGCTATTAAGATAGCTTCCCAACCAGATTCGCAGTCGCCCAAGTTAGCCAATACTTTATAAAGGAGGTGATGCCTGACTGAGATAGACAGTTGTGTACCCTAACATCTTTAGAAATTCGGAATTCCAGTTTTTACTATTCGTTCAGGAGGAGAGAAACATGTCTCGGAAAATGATTCCGGTCTTTGTGCTTTTGGTAATCGGGGCTTTAATTGTGGCAGCTTGTGGTCAAGCCGCCACCCCAACTGCGCCGAGCGGAGGGGGAGAAGAGCCTCCCGTGGTAGAAACCGTGGAGGTAGTGAAAACCGTTGTGGTTACTGTAGAAGCGCCAGCTCCGGCTGTCACACCCCAGGTTCAGATACAAGTTGCCCAGGCGCCAGGCTTTGGGGAAACACTGGCGGCAATCCAGGGGCGCGGCAATATTATTTGCGGTGTGAATGGACAATTGCCCGGCTTTAGCTTCCTCGATCCTGAGGGCAACTTCACAGGTTTCGATGCGGACTTCTGCCGGGCGTTGGCCGCGGCCATCTTCGGCGATGCCAGCAAGGTGGAGTTTCGCCCGGCGACAACCCAGGAGCGTTTCACTATTTTGCAGACCGGCGAGATCGATGTGCTGATCCGCAACACGACCTGGACTCTGGTGCGCGACAGCGAGTTGGGCCTCAACCCCACCGTCACGACCTTCTATGATGGGCAGGGTATCATGGTACCGACAGACAGCGGCATCACCACCCTGCAAGACCTCGAGGGCGGCACAATCTGTGTCCAAAAGGGCACCACCACCGAACTCAACCTGGCCGATGTCATGGCCACCGAAGGAGTGACCTACACCCCAGCGGTCTTCGATGACGTCAACGCTACCTACGGCGCGTATGGAGAAGGTCGCTGCGACGCGGCCACCTCGGATAAGTCGCAGTTGGTATCTGTCGCCAAGGGCTTGCTGCCTGATCCCGACAACCATGTGGTGATGGACCTCACACTGTCGAAGGAACCTTTGGGGCCGGTCGTGCGCCACGGCGATGACCAGTGGTTTGACATCGTGAGGTGGGTTGTCTTCGCCACAATCGCAGGGGAAGAATACGGCGTCTCCTCAGCAAATGTAGATGAGGTGCGCGGCAGCACCGAGAACCCGGAGGTGAGGCGCTTGTTGGGTCTGGAAGGAGACCTGGGCCTCAAGTTGGGGTTGACCAATGACTGGGCGTATAACGTGCTCAAGCTGGTCGGCAATTACGCTGAGATATATGATCGTAGCCTGGGTCCGGACACAGCCACCTTTATCCCGCGTGGTCTGAATAGCCTTTACACCGATGGCGGTGCACTCTACTCGCCGCCATTCCGCTAAACCGATTGCTTTTGAAGCCGATCGCCAGGGCAGCAGAGGGCCCTCCGCTGCCCTGGTCTCAATCTTGCCAAGTTAATGGAGAAGAGCCGTTCCCTGCGCGTTCAGAGCAGCATCCCGCTGTGGCGGGATGAGCGCTTCCTGCGCATCCTCGGCCAGGCGGTGTTCCTGGCCATTTTGGCTGCCATCCTTGGGTATCTAACGCGCAATATGCTTACCAATATGCGCCAGCAGGGCTTGGGGCTGGGCTTCGACTTCATGCGGCTCACGGCCGGCTTCGATATTGGCGAGCATCTCATTCCCTATGATCGCAGCTCTTCATTTTTGCGCGCTTATCAGGTTGGCCTGCTTAATACCGCCTTGGTAGGCGGATTGGGCATCGCCTTCGCTACGATTTTAGGCGTCATCTTCGGCGTCGCCCAGATCTCCAGTAATTTTCTCGTACAGCAGCTGGCTCGGGCATATATCGAGTTCCTGCGTAATATCCCGCTGCTGGTGCTGTTGATTTTTCTGTACACAGCCGTCTTTATCAAGCTCCCCAGGGTGAAAGAGGCGGTTATGCTCCCCGGCTCGGTTCTGCTGACCAACCGGGGAGTAGCTATCCCGTGGGGCATCCCGACCGAGACCTTCTCGCTTTATGTGCGCATTTTGATCTTGGGTGTGTTCCTGGCCATCGCAGTGGGTGGCCTGCTGGCGTGGTACGGGAGGCGTACCGGACGCGCCCCGCTCACCCTGCTGTGGAGCGTCCTGACCCTGGTGGGGATTGCCGTAGTGGGTTGGGTCGCATTGCCTGATTCACCCCTTACCCTGGACCCACCTGCTGTGCAGGGTTTGAGGCTTGCCGGAGGCCGGCAGTTATCCCCCGAGTTCATGGCCTTGCTCTTAGGCCTGTCGATCTACACCTCGGCTTTCATCGCCGATGTGGTGCGCGCCGGAATCCAATCGGTGTCGCAGGGGCAGGTAGAGGCGGCCAAATCTCTGGGGCTGACCACCATCCAGACTCTGCGGATGGTCATTTTTCCCCAGGCATTGCGCGTGATCGTGCCGCCGCTTACCAGCCAATACCTCAACCTGGTCAAGAACTCATCGCTGGCGGTGTTAATTGGCTACCCGGAACTCTTCCACGTTTCCGGGACTATCCTGAACCAGAGCGGGCGGGCGGTTGAGATGATCGCTCTGGTTATGGCGACCTATCTGGCGATCAGCCTGCTCACTTCGGCCTTGATGAACTGGTACAACCGCCGCGTGCGCTTGGTGGAGCGCTGATCGCATGACCAAAGAACTCGCTGCCCGCGCGCAAGCGCTGCCCCCGCCAACTGAACGTTACACCTTGCTTGGCTGGGTTCATAAGAACTTGTTCAGCACCTGGTACAACGCCCTGTTGACCGTTTTGGCATTTGGGCTGAGTTACGCGCTGCTCAAACCGATCATTGCCTGGCTGATTGGCCAGTCTCAATGGGAGGTGCTCAAGGTCAACTTCCGCCTGCTGATGGTAGGGCAGTATCCGATGGCGCAGATGTGGCGGGTCTGGGTGTGCCTGCACCTGCTGGCGGCCATTGTTGGGCTAACCTGGGGGATTTGGGTGCACGGCCGCCGGCTGCTGGCCGCTGTCCTACTACTCGTGCCCCTCTCCCTGGCATTGCTCCCAACGATCAGCTCTCCGACCAGGCTTTTTCTGCTTGGTTTAGATGTCTTCGCTCTAATCGCCTTCGGGTTAGGCCGCTTGCGAAGCCTTGCGCTGCGCCGCCTGGCGATTTGGAGTTGGGTGGTCTATTTCTTCCTGGTGATTTTGATCATTACCGGGTTGAACCCAGCCGAGGGGTGGTTCCCGATCGTGCCTACCACTCTGTGGGGTGGGTTGCTGCTCACTTCCTTGCTCACGGTGGTGGGCATCGCGTTCTCATTCCCACTGGGCGTGCTTCTGGCTTTGGGGCGCCGCTCCCGCTTGCCAGCCATCCGCTGGGTGAGCGTCGGTTATATCGAGGTGATCCGCGGGGTTCCTCTGGTAACCATCCTGTTTATGGCCAGTACCATGCTGCCGCTCTTCCTCCCCTCGGGAATGCGGCCCCAGCTTGTGGTACGCGCCATGGTGGGCATCACCCTCTTTAGCGCGGCTTATCTTGCTGAGGGCGTGCGTGGCGGCCTGCAGGCTATCCCACATGGGCAGTACGAAGCTGCCGGGGCGCTCGGGCTGAGCGGTTTCCATACGATGGCGCTGATCATATTACCGCAGGCACTGCGAATAGTTATTCCAGTGCTGATGGGTCAATTCATCGCCTTGTTTAAAGATACCACTCTGGTCGCTACTATCGGCTTACTAGAACTGTTAGCCATTTCCAGAAGCGTCCTGGCACAGCCCCAGTTCGTTGGCTTTCAACGTGAGGTATACTTATTTATTACTCTTATCTTTTGGGTTTTTTGTTATTTTATGTCCTATATTAGCCAACGCCTGGAGATCGCATTGGGCGTGGGAGAGCGCTAGCAGAGGTGAATATGAGTCCAATCAACGATCTTCAACAGACACCTGTTGGCGGGGAACAACCGATCATCCTTTGTCGTGACGTGCACAAGTGGTTTGGCAACTTTCAAGCCTTGCAGGGCATATCGATGGAAGTCTACAAAGGAGAGGTGATCGTGATCTTCGGCCCCTCCGGTTCGGGCAAGTCCACTTTCATCCGCACGCTCAACCGGTTGGAGGAACACCAGAAGGGGCAGATCGTTATAGACGGCATTGAGCTCACCCATGATGTGCGCAATGTCGAGCAGATCCGCATGGAAACCGGCATGGTTTTCCAGCAATTCAACCTCTTTCCCCACCTGAACGTCATGCAGAATATCACCCTGGCGCCGATCTGGGTACGCAAGTGGCCGAAGGAAAAAGCTGAGGAAGTCGCCAGGCAACTACTGGATCGGGTAGGCATCCCGGAGCAAGCGGATAAATATCCTGGGCAGCTTTCCGGCGGGCAGCAGCAGCGCGTGGCTATCGCCCGTGCTCTGGCCATGCAACCCAAGATCATGCTCTTCGATGAGCCTACATCCGCGCTCGACCCTGAGATGATCAAGGAAGTCCTGGACGTGATGATCGAGCTGGCGAGAAGCGGCATGACCATGCTGGTCGTGACCCATGAGATGGGTTTCGCCAAGGCAGTGGCGCATCGCATGTATTTTTTCGACCAGGGATTGATTGTTGAAAGCGGTACGCCGGACGATATCTTTATCCGTCCGCAAGAAGACCGGACGAAGTTGTTTTTATCTCAGATTTTGTCCCACTAATGGCTTAGAAACCTGTTTTCATTGCCAGTCCGGGGGCGAAAACGGGTTTCTTTGAATCAAGGGGCGATTACTCCCGCTTGTTTTCCATTTACCAAGACTTCATATTTACCACTGGTGTAACTTCCCAATGGGATTGATTCTTCAAACGGTTTGAGCACCTGGATACAAATTTCATCCGGTTTGGCCAGGGAATACACCTCGACCTGGACCTGGTTCTGCGGATTGGGGTCGTTCACCTTGACGCGCAATTGGTGGCAGGGGGTGGGAAGCGCACCGGACAGTTTCAACATGAACTGCGGGGGAAAAGATTCCAGGACGATGACCTCCTGTTCTTCGATGAATACTTCGCCGCGCACCAGGTTCTCATCTCCCACGGCTGGCTCCCAGGGCGCGGGGTAAGGCTGCTCGAAGCCCGGGTAAGGCGACGCGACAATTATGTCGCCGGGGGAGCCAGGCTCTGGATAAGCTCCTGTGCCTGGGATGCTCTGGCCGGCGCACGCCGCCAGCAAGAGCTCGCTGATGAACAGGGTAAACATTATCTGACGAATCATAATCTCCTTCCTCTCTGATACATTCTGCCTACAAGACGCCTCGGGTGGCTGAATGGTTCCCAAGTCATCACGATAACCGTTATCCCTTGACGACCGCCACCGGGCGTAGCCGCGCCACCTTGCGGGCGATCCCCGCCCCGGCGACTGTCTCAACCACCGCGTCGACGTCCTTGTAAGCCTGGGGGGCTTCCTCGGCCAGGCCGGACATTGAACCGGCCCTGACCTGGATGCCCTTCGCCTGTAGCTCGTCGCGCAGCTGCTCGCCCCAAATAGATCTCTTGGCCTGGCTACGGCTCATCACCCGGCCAGCCCCGTGGCAGGTGGAGCCGAAGGAGCGCTCCATGCTGCCCTGGGTGCCGACCAGCACCCAGGAGGCGGTGCCCATGCTCCCCGGCACCAAGACCGGCTGTCCGATGGGACGGTATTCCTCCGGCAGCCCTGCGAAGCCTGGCCCGAAGGCGCGCGTCGCCCCTTTGCGATGGACGCACACTTTGATCGTCTCGCCGCCGACAGCGTGGGTTTCGATCTTACCCATGTTGTGGGCAATATCGTAAACCTGGTGCAGATGCCAGTTCTGCACTTTTCCGGCCAGCACTTCTTCGAATGCCTGGCGGGCGAAATGCGCTAGAACCTGGCGGTTGGCGAAGGCGTAGTTGGCTGCGGCGCGCATGGCGCCCAGGTACGCCTGGCCTTCCGGTGAATCCAGCGGAGCGCAGACCAGTTCCCGATCGGGCAATTGGATGTTGTAGCGGCGGATTGCACCCTGGAACTCCTTGACGTAATCAGTGCAAATCTGGTGGCCGAAACCGCGCGAGCCACAGTGGATCAGTAATACTAAATAGCCCTCCTGCAGCCCCATCGCCTGGGCGGCATCCTGAGCGAAGACCTGGTCCACGATATCGACTTCGATAAAGTGATTGCCAGCCCCTAGGGTACCGATTTGAGCGCGACCGCGCTCCTTGGCGCGCTGGCTGACGGTGGTTGGATCGCCACCCTCCAGCCGCCCACCTTCTTCCGTACGGCGCAGATCGGCTTCAGTGGCATAGCCCTGTTTCAGCGCCCAGCGGCTCCCTTCACGACACACCTGGTCCAGCTCTTTATCGGTAACGCGCACGTGCCCCTTGGTGCCCACTCCACTGGGGCAAAAGTGATTCAAGGCCGAAGCCAGGTCAGATAAATGTTCTTTTGCGGCCTCGTAAGGAATCTGGGAGGCCAACAGCCGCACTCCACAATTTATGTCATATCCTATGGCTCCCGGTGAGATCACCCCATCTGGCAGGCGCGTGGCGGCTACCCCGCCGATCGGGAAACCGTACCCCTGGTGCATGTCGGGCATCACGACCACATGCCCCACCAGGCCTGGCAAGGTGGCCGCGTTGATTGCTTGCTCGAGCGATTTATCGTCCATGATCTCTTCCAGGAGCTCCCGGGTGGCAAAGATGCGCACCGGGACGCGCATATCCCCGCGATAGGTCTTAGGGATCTCCCATTCGTACTTGTTAATCGGTTTTAGATCTTTAAGGGTGATCATCATAGCACCTCCGGAAAAGACGAAAGACGATAGACGAAGGACAGAAGATGGAGGACAGAAAACGGTGGACGGAAGGTCAACGTTTGTCGTTGATCGTTCGTCTCTTTTCATACGTCGAATACAATATTGGCCTCGAAGCCCCGTTCTGTCTCCCGAATATTCAGGTTATGGTAGGTGACGGCCTTGATCTCTTTGATCTGCGATTCTACCGGCGCACCGTTCAATCGGGCGTGGAGCACATCCTTCTCCAGGGTGAGGTCAAACGTGTCGAAGCCCAATCCTTCCACCTCGCCCAGGTAGAGCAGCTCTGCCAGAAATCCGACTAACAAACTCTCACGATCGGCGGTCTGGAGATCTATTTTTCGGCCCAGGCGCGGTCCCGTGCTTAATCGGGTCCCAGCCAAAACATACATGCCACGCGCGGCCTGCTCCAAGAGCGAAGACAGGTCGGGCGCCCAAATCTGCAACTCCCAATCGGCGGTGTGGGCGATCTCTCGGAAGCCGGCATCTCCTTCTCTTGCCATGATCACAGTATACCATCAGGCTGGGAGGGCTAGCCTTGCAGGAACGCTCTCTCCCCTCTATAATTGCAGCGTGGATAAGAGCCTTTTGAAAATTAAACTCAACCAACTCGAGGCCCGCCTGCAGGCAATTGTCGAGGGCAGCGCCTCGAAGCTCTTTCCTTTTCGAGGAGAGCGGTACGAGCTGGCCTCCAACCTGGTGGTGGCGATGAGAGCGGGCATCCACTCCGCTGGGGATGGCAGCTGGCTGGCACCGAATCTCTATACCCTGGTAGTTCACCCGGCAAACTCGCAATCCTTGAGTCAAAATCAAATCCTGCTGGGGGAATTGGCGGAGATGATCCGGCAAACAGGAAACGAGGCGGGTTTGCTTTTCCCTTCCCCACCGGTGATCAGGATTTGGGCCGATCAAGAGGTGGGTCCCGCAGAGATCAGGGTCCTGGCCGAGATCAGCGCACCACAAATTGGCGAGACCAGCACCCTGGCGGTTGAGCCAGACGGCCAGGCTGGATCGATCCCGGCCAACGCCTTCCTGATCCTGGAGGGAGCTCAGATATTTCCACTTAAAGGAATGGTGATCAATATCGGGCGAAGGTTGGACAATCACCTTGTGATCGATGTCGGTCTTGTCTCCCGAACCCATGCCCAGCTGCGTGCGATTAATGGGCGCTACGTGATCTTCGACCTGGACTCCACCGGGGGTACTTATGTTAATGGAAAACGCCTGCAACAATGTATGTTGTACCCGGGTGACGTGATCTCCCTGGCTGGTGTAAACCTGGTGTACAGCCAGGATGCCGACCTTCTATCCGCCGATGCCCCGGGGTCGACCCAGCCGATTAACCCGTTCCCGCCGGAAGCCTGACCTTAAAATTGTTATGAGCGGCTCCATCCTTCTAATTCTGCGCCTGGTTATGGCCTTGACTTTATATGCCTTTCTGGGGTGGGCATTATTAACCTTATGGCGGGATCTGAAACGCCAGAGTGAATTGGCGGCGGCGCGACAAACACCACCCATCACCTTATCGCGCCAGGCAGGGGAAGGTTCGACGCCCCATTATTTCACCTCACAGGAGATTCTGATCGGGCGCGACCCGGTCTGCGACTGCCAGATAGATGACATGACGGTTTCTGCCAGCCATGCCCGCCTGTCATACCATCATGGCCAGTGGTGGATTGAGGACTTGAATTCTACCAACGGCACCTTTCTCAATCAGGAGGCAGTCTTAATCCCCGTGGTGGTGACCTCAGGAGATGAGCTGCGCTGTGGCCAGGTTTTCTTTATGATCACAATCGGAGATTCACAGACGAATGAAACGAGCGTATAATATTCCTGCAATCAGAGGGTTAGCTGAACAAGGAGCTATTGGGTGCCTCAACTCGGCGTGATCGGCGGCTCGGGTCTTTATCATATGCCTGGCTTGCAGGAAATCCAGGAACAGGCTGTTATCACGCCCTTCGGCGAGCCAAGCTCCCCGATCGTTGTCGGGACGCTGGAAGGTCAACGGGTGGCTTTCCTGGCGCGCCATGGCATTGGTCACTATATCTCCCCCTCGGAAATCAATTATCGCGCCAACATCTTTGCCCTCAAGTCCCTGGGAGTGGAGCGCATCGTTGGCGTCAGTGCTTGTGGGTCGCTGCGCGAAGACTTCGCCCCGGGTGAGATTGTCGTCCCTGACCAGCTTTTTGATTTTACGCGGGGTCGCAAGCGCACCTTCTTCGAGGGTGGCCTGGTGGCGCATATCAGTGTCGCCGATCCATTTTGCTCCTACCTGTCCGATCAAGTGTGCGCGGCTGTCCAGGCAACCGGCGCCGCTGTACATAAGGGTGGTGCGTTCATTACGGTCGAAGGGCCGCGTTTTTCGACAAAAGCCGAGTCCAATACCTTCCGCGCCTGGGGAATGGCGGTGATCGGCATGACTACCAGCCCGGAGGCATTCCTGGCGCGTGAAGCCGAGATGTGCTATGCCGTCATGGCTCACGTCACCGATTATGACGTCTGGCATTCCAGTGAAGAAACCGTCACCGTCGAGCGCGTGATCGAGATCCTCCATCGCAACACCGAGCTCGCCCAGGACGCGGTCCGTAATTTAGTGCTCCAGCTCAAGCCCGAGCGCACCTGCGAATGCCCGCAAGCCCTGGCGACCGCGTTAATCACCGATCCCACGGCAATCCCCATCGAGACACTCCAGCAGCTGGGCTTATTGGTAGATAAATACCTCAAGAGATAGGGGATAAGGGAAAAGGAATAAGGGAGCAGGTTCTATTGCGAGAAAAGCTCCCAACCCCTTACTATCTTAGCCCCTTTTTTTCATCGCCAACACCCTTGCTCCGGAACTCCCTTACCCCCCTGCTCCCTGACCGTATCCAAGGCCGCTTACTCACCCTGGCAGGCATTTTTCTTGGGCTTTATTCGCTCGCCCTGACTCTTTCTCCGGCCGCAAGGGCGCGCTCCTGGGATGTGGAATACCGCTGGAGCCATTGGCCAGCATTCTTTGTATGGTTGCTTTTGTTTTTTATCGCCCATTGGCAGTCGAAGCGCTTCCTACCAAAACGTGACCCCTACCTCTTGCCGGTCGCTGCAGTGCTCAGCGGCTGGGGGATGCTGACCATCTGGCGGCTTTTGCCTGCTTTCGGATTGCGTCAAACGCTGTGGTTGGTAGTGGCGGCGGTAGTGTTGATCCTGGGTTTGCGTTTGCCCAATCACCTGGCTTTCCTGCGCCGATACAAATATTTATGGTTGACCGGTGGTCTTTTCCTGACCCTCCTGACCTTGCTGTTGGGTACAAATCCAGCCAGCGGGTCGAGCCCCCGGCTTTGGTTGGGTTGTTGTGGCGTTTATTTCCAGCCCTCCGAACCGCTCAAGTTGTTATTGATCGTTTACCTGGCCGCTTATTTCGCCGACCACCAACCCGTGCTGCGAGTCTCGTGGTCGAAGCGGGGGAATGACGCAGAGAGTGCGGAAGCCGGCACCTCTCAACCTTCCCGCTCCCCTTCCGCCCTGCTGGCCTTGCTTGCCCCGACAATCTTTATGACCGGTTTGACCATCCTTTTGTTATTGGTGCAACGCGACTTGGGGACTGCGACGATCTTCATCGTTCTCTTCGCTGCCATCACCTATGTAGCCACCGGCAGGGTATTTATCTTGCTGGTCAGCGCCCTGACTTTGTGTGTGGCAGGCGTGGCGGGTTATTTCCTGTTTGAGGTCGTCCGCTTGCGGGTAGACGCTTGGCTCAACCCCTGGTTGGATCCAAGTGGAGGGTCTTACCAGATTGTGCAATCACTGCTCGCCGTGGCCAACGGGGGTTTGGCGGGACGAGGTCCAGGTTTAGGGTACCCCATGTTGGTACCAATCTCTCACTCCGACTTTATCTTTACCGCGATCCTCGAGGAGAGCGGCCTGGCGGGCGCAATTGGTTTAATTGCCTTATTGATGTTAATCGTTGCCAGTGGTCTGCGCATATCTTTGAACGCGCCGGGTTTCTTCCGGCGATATTTGGCGGCAGGGCTGACGGTTTACCTGGTGTCACAGAGTGTGCTGATCGCCGGCGGCAACTTGCGTCTGCTGCCGTTGACTGGCGTTACATTGCCTTTCGTCTCCTATGGGGGTTCTTCGCTGCTGACAGCTTTCATTTCCTTGCTTCTATTGCTACAAATCAGCCAGAGCACGAAAACCGGTCCGGCATTGCTCGCTGATCCAAAGTCTCATCTTGGCCTGGCCGGCTTTCTCTACGGTGGGTTAGCGGCGGTGGCATTGGTGACGGGTTGGTGGGCTTATTGGCGCGGCCCGGCCCTATTGGATCGCACCGATAATCCACGGCGCTCGATCGCCGACCGCTACGTGCACCGGGGGGCTCTCCTCGACCGCCACAACAAACCCCTGGCTGCTACTGATGGCGATCCGGGCGAATTTACCCGCCAGTTCTTATATCCTCCTCTCGGCCCGGTGATCGGCTACACTCATCCGATCTATGGCCAATCTGGACTCGAAGCCAGCCTCGATCCTTACCTGCGGGGGATTCAAGGCAACCCTGGCCTCAGCGTTTGGTGGAATCATTTGCTCTACGGCCAACCCCCACCTGGGTTGGACGTTCGCCTCAGCCTCGATCTGGATTTACAGCGCACTGCCGACGAGTACCTTGGCGATCACGCCGGTGCTCTGGTTCTATTGAATGCTCAGAGCGGCGAGATTCTGGCGATGGCCTCCCATCCGGTTTTCGACCCAAACCAGCTGGACGCCGAGTGGGCAGGGTTGGTCGCCGACCCACACACACCTTTGCTCAACCGGGCCACCCAGGGGCGTTACCAGATAGGCGATGCCCTGGGATCATTGCTCGAAGCTGCCGTTCCAGGTCTTTCGAATGGTAAAGCCTCACCTTTACAGATCGCGCTTGCCGCTGCGGCCCTAAGTGCGGATGGCGTCCGGCCGGCGCCGCACCTAGCGATGGCTGTGGATACTCCTCAAACAGGTTGGACCGTCATGCCGCCAGATGGCGAACCTGAGCAAGGATTGCCGGCCTCCACCGCGCATGGGATCGTCACCAGCTTATCTGTAGAAGGCCGGCCGATCTGGCAGAGTACAGACATTGCGCCAGGCGGGCCAGAAGGAACCATCACCTGGTATTTGGGTGGGACTCAGCCTTCGTGGGGAGGAGCACCTGTTGCTCTGGCCGTTCTGCTCGAGGAGGGGGACCTGACCCTCGCCGAAGCGATTGGGCAAGCCATGCTGGAGGCTACTTTGGGAACAGAGTAGGTTGTGCTCGAGTGGAGGCAATTTACAGCAAAGATGCCAAGAACGCGAGGGGGATAAAATTAAACCTTGGATTGGTTGTCAGCCTGTGTGCTCTCGGATGGGGGCTTAGGTGAGAAGGCTTTTTCTAGCTCAGTGTTGACTGTGCGCAGGACGGAGAGCAGTTCGGCGCGGATCTTGGTTTCAACTTCCCCGCTGCGCACTCGCTCGTGCAGGTCCTGGAAGTCAGATTTGAGCTGTTGACCGGCCGGGCCCCCTTTGAATTCAGAAGCGGCCTGGCTCAAGGACCTGCCCAATTCTGCCATGCCAGCCTCGATTTCTTGCTGCAACTTCTTGCGTTCCTCGCTCTCCCAGGCGGTCTGGAAGAAGGTCTTCAGGTTCTCACCAAGGCTGCGAAATTCATCCGCCAGATCGCCGGGGGTGGATTCGGGATTGGTTTGGGTTGGTTCAGGCATATCGATTCTCCTTAATTGATCGGGACACGGATTATAAAGAGCTCACTGATTTTTTCCTCTTGTACCCCAATTATATTCATACTTCTTAAATCTTTGGGGGTAAAATGGAAACTTCAATCAGGTTAACCAGCAAGCTGTTGGATTCGGTTCTCGATCCCTGGCCAACAATCGCCTTCTGGTGCGCCACAGTTAAATTCGTTCTGATCGCCATAGGCTTGCTCTACACTGCCTACGGCGGCCTGGCCTGGATCGGCAAACGTATTACCAGGAGAGAGTAAAGCTCGCCGCTGAGGATAGCCGTATGAGCGGATTTTACACCGCTCCAGTCTTGATAATATGGGAGGTGCGTCTTAAAATTATGCAACTAGAGAGTGGAAATAGCGTATATTGAATGGGAATCTGAACACAATCAATCTGGAGGTGAATGATGTTCCGCAAACAATTGCTGTTGATCTTGGCGATCCTCGCTCTAATGACCATGGCGTGTCGCGTTCTTGCGACGGTGCCTTCAGTAGAATATAAGGTTGGGCCCACGGTGACGGATGAGATCAATGTCCCTTTGTTAGCTGATCCCGGTGCAACCGCACGGGTGGAGCTGGCGTTTGGGGCCGGCGAATTGATTCTGAGACCTGGGGCAGAGGGATCCCTGGTAAATGGGAAAGCTACCTATAATGTGGCGGAGTTTAAACCCAACGTGACTTTAGAAGGAAACCAGGCACGCATTATCCAGGGTAACGGCCAGATCGAGGGTTTCCCTAAAATCGCTGATAATTATCGCAACACATGGGATCTTCAACTTGGCGTTGCCCCATTGGACCTGAGTATTAAGGCCGGGGCTTATCAAGGCAGAATAGAACTTGGTGGGTTGTCCTTGAAGGGCTTACATGTCACCGATGGGGCGGCAGATGTCGAGCTCTCTTTTTCCGAGCCAAACCGGGTTGAGATGGAATCCCTGCGTTACGATTCCGGCGCCTCCAAAGTCACCTTATCAGGTCTGGCAAATGCCAACTTTACTTCAATGGAATTCAAGGGCGGTGCAGGCGATTATACTTTCAACTTCTCTGGTAAATTGCAGCGTGACGCCACGGTTTCCATCGAGTCTGGTCTCAGCAACACGACCATCATTGTCCCGGAAGGTGTGTCCGCTCGCCTTTCGGTAGACGGTGGTCTCACCAATGTGGAATTAGGCGGTCAATGGCAAGCCTCGGGCGGCGATTATGTCTTGTCTGGTGATGGGCCAACGCTCACCTTTATTGTCAAGATGGGCGCTGGTAACCTGGGATTGCGAAATCAATAAAAAAAACGTGGCCCGGCTAACAGTCGCCGGGCCACTAAAATAGATTGACTCGTACTGACTACTCCAATGCCTTGTAGCCGGGGCCTTTCTGGAAATAGTCATAGTTAGGCTTGATGTCGGGCGTCAGATCTACGACTTCTCCCTTGGAAAGGGTACGGGTATGCTCCACGTGGACTGGCTCCCCATGATGATTGGACCCATCGAAGACTTCGTCGAATCCAGGGGTTCCGGCGGGCATGCTGATCTTCTCGCCACCCTTGGCCTCGTAAGAGGTTGGCACTTCATCTTCGGTAAAGATGGCTTCGAAGGGGCATTCGGGGATGCAAGCCCCGCAGTCGATGCAGGTGTCTGGATCGATGTAAAACCATGGCCATTCGTCCACCGGCTTGCCGGGGACGATGCACTCGACAGGGCAAACATCGACGCACCCAGCGTCGCGTAGGCAAAGGCTGGTAATGATGTGGGTCATCGAAGGTACCTCCGGTCTGTGAAAAGGTTTTTTGAGGATTGCCGCCGGGTTAATTTTACCTCAAAACGGCACGCATCTCCTTGATTAGTCGAATAGTTTAATCGTTACATAGTCAAATAGTTGCTTCTTTCGACTGGTCATTTTACTCTGCGAATCGCCGGGCGACTTCTTCCCAATTGACGATATTCCACCAGTTGGCCACGTACTCTGGTCGCCGGTTTTGATACTTCAGATAATAGGCGTGTTCCCAAACATCTATGCCCAGGATCGGCGTCAGACCCTCCATCATTGGGACGTCCTGATTAGGCATAGAGAGTATGGTCAGCTTGCCAGCCTTGAATCCAAGCCAAGCCCAACCGCTGCCGAAGCGGCCTACAGCAGCCTGCGCAAAGGTGGTTTTGAAGGAAGCAAAGTCACCAAACGCAGTTGAAATCGCCTGGGCTAAAGCCCCGGATGGCTCACCGCCGCCATTGGGGGACATGACCTTCCAGAACAGGCTATGGTTGAAATGACCGCCTCCATTGTTGCGCACCGCGGTGCGAATATCCTCCGGCAGGCCATCCAGGTTGGTTACCAGCTCTTCCAATGATTTTCCAGCCAAGTGGGGATGTTTGTCTAACGCTGCGTTCAAATTAGTCACATAAGCATTGTGGTGCTTGGTATGGTGGATCTCCATCGTCATGGCATCGATGTGCGGCTCAAGGGCGTTGTACGCGTAGGGGAGAGGGGGTAGTTCAAAAGACATGATACACTCCTTAAGTATTTGTAAATTGAATAGGGTTGCTTTTTGCAAGCTTGTGAAGTAGCATATCGGGAAAACCGACTGGGAGAGATTGTAAACTTCGCCTAACCCTTTGTCAAGCTGCAACTCATTTAACTCATGAATGTTCCCCAACGCCGCCCTTTTGTGCCACCTGCCCTGGCCATCCTGTTTGGCATACTGGCCGTGTCAACAGGATCCATTTTTGTCCGTTATGCCCAGGTTTATGCGCCGTCTCTGGTGATAGCAGCCTACCGATTGGTTCTGGCGACGTTGATCCTCGCTCCGCTGGCTTTCCTGCGGTACCGGGCGGAAATCCGCCGCCTGCAAGGGTCGAAAATTGCCCTGGCGTCTCTATCCGGCTTCTTCCTGGCGCTTCACTTTGCGACCTGGATCACTTCGCTAGAATATACAACCGTGGCCAGCTCGGTCGTGTTGGTTTCTACAGCACCGATGTGGGTGGCATTGCTTTCGCCATTGACGATAAAGGAACCGCTAACTCGCCTGATCTTATTCGGCATGGGGCTGGCACTCCTGGGGAGCATCATCATAGGTTTGAGCGATACATGCTCCTGGGGTGATATGCGGCTCGTTTGTCCGTCTTTGAAGGAGTTTATCCGCGGCCGTGCCTTCGTGGGCGATTTTCTGGCCTTAGTGGGCGCCTGGATGGCCGCCGGATACTTGTTGATCGGGCGCCGATTGCGTGCCGGGATGTCACTGGTCCCATACGTCTTCGTTGTCTATGGAGCGGCTGCGCTTGTCCTGGTCGCCATCATGCTCGCGGCTGGCCAAACGCCCTGGGGTTACCCGCCACTGGCAACCGTCTGGTTTCTCCTGCTGGCGCTGGTTCCTCAACTCTTGGGACATTCTACCTTTAATTGGGCGCTGGGTTATCTCTCAGCAGCCTTTGTCTCGATTACCTTGCTGGGCGAACCGATCGGTTCGACCATATTGGCTTACCTGCTTCTCCAAGAGGCGCCTACGGGTCTCAAGATTTTTGGTGCTATACTTATTCTGGCTGGTATTTATGTCGCATCCCAAAGTGGGGCGAATCCACCCACAATGGAGTTATCTGATTGACAAAATTTGGACATCAATCGTGACCAGAAAGTATTCCCACCAGGTGGGTCGCCCAAAGCCAGAGTCTGTTATTGAAGAGCCGCGCTCCTGGATAGATGGCCTCCTGCGTTTTCTGACTAACTTTGAACGCTTCTCCTGGGACCTCGGCGGAGTGGCGTGCCTGGCGTTGGCCTTGATGACTCTGCTGGCGCTTTTCAAGCTCACGGGGGGTGTTATGCTCACCTGGTGGACGAGTATCCTGCGCCTGTGGTTCGGTTGGGGCAGTTTCCTGTTTGTGTTGATCGCGGCTATAGCCGGAGTGGCGATGCTGCGCCGGCGGGCAAACGCTCCATTGAATATCCCCTGGGGGCGCGTGCTGGCCTTGGAGATGGCGGCATTCGCCGCCCTGGCGCTCTTAACCGTGCTGGGTGGGATTTCGGTGCAACGCGCGGCCCAGGGCCTCGATGGCGGATTAGTCGGTTGGGGACTGGCTGAGTTGGTGAGGATGGTCATCAAGCCAACCTGGCTGCTGGAAGTGGTTTTGAGTTTTCTGTTTTTATGGGCGGCTTTTGCTGGTCTGGGTTTAATCCGGCCCTTGACAAAGATGGTGCTCGAACGAATGGAAGGGCAGTCGGGAAATGATCTGGAACCTCTCGGGGTAGGAAGAGGGGTGATCAATGAGGGTGTTGCAGAGCCCGGGATGGCTGCTGGTGAATCTGCCAAGAGAAAACTTCCCCATCTGCCGGCTGAATACCGTAAGAAATTCAAGATCCAGGTGCGGGATGAAGAAAACCTCCCGCCCCCTGTACGTGACGAACGACTGCCAGCCCTGGATTTATTATTGAATGAGCAGACCGTCCGCCCCGACGAACGCAATATCAATCTGACTGCCGGGCTGATCGAGAAGACGCTGGCGGAGTTCAGCATCCCGGCCAAGGTGGTTGGGTTTCGGATTGGACCGACTGTGACGCAGTTTGCAGTCGAGCCGGGGTTCGTGGAGAAGCCTGGGAGCGAAGATGAGGTAATCCGCCAGAAGGTAAGGGTGGCGCAGATCGCCTCCCTGCAGCGCGACCTGGCGTTGGCGCTCTCGGCCTCCAGCCTGCGCATCGAGGCCCCGGTGCCTGGTCGCCCGTATGTGGGCATCGAAGTGCCTAACTCCCGGTCAACGGTGGTGCGCTTAAGGCCGATCCTGGAGACGGAGGCCTTTTACAGGTTTGGCTCGCCCTTGACGATCGCTCTGGGTCGCGATGTTTCCGGTCAGGCGGTGGTTGCTGACCTGGCGAGCATGCCTCACTTGCTCATTGCGGGCACGACAGGTTCGGGCAAATCGGTTTGCATTGCGGCATTGACTGCCTGCCTGGTGATGAACAACACCCCGCAAGACTTGCGGTTGGTGATGATCGATCCCAAGATGGTGGAACTGGTGCGCTTCAACGGCCTCCCGCACCTGTACGGTAAGGTTGAGACCGATCTGGAGCGCATCTTAGGGGTGTTACGCTGGACGGTGGCAGAAATGGACCGCCGATACAAGATCCTGGAAGCCACCCATTCCCGCAATATCGACTCCTTTAATCGGAAAACCCGCCGCCGGCGGGGTGAAGAACCTCTACCGCATATCGTGGTGATGATCGATGAGCTGGCAGATTTGATGATGTCGGCTCCTGAACAGACAGAACCGGCCCTGGTGCGTTTAGCTCAGATGGCGCGCGCCACTGGCATTCACCTGGTCGTGGCCACACAACGACCGAGCACGGATGTGGTCACCGGCTTGATCAAAGCCAATTTTCCGGCGCGCATTTCGTTTGCTGTGGCTTCATCGGTGGATTCGCGCGTGATTTTAGACCTGAGTGGGGCAGAATCGTTGCTCGGGCGTGGGGATCTGCTCTTCCTGCCGCCCGAAGCGGGCAGCCCAATCCGGGCCCAAGGTGTAATGGTCACAGACCAGGAGATCGAGCGGGTGATCACCTTCTGGCAGCGCTCCTCCCCAGCAGAGGAAGATATATCGCCGCCCTGGGAGGACCTGCTTGAAGAAGAGGCTCTCCTGGCAGAGAAGGACGATCTGATCGAAAAAGCGATCGCCATCGTGCGCGAGGGGCAGCGCGCCAGCGCCTCATTCCTCCAGCGCCGCCTGCGAATCGGTTACCCACGCGCAGCCCGCTTAATCGATGAACTGGAAGAGCTGGGGGTGATCGGTCCCGCTCTCGGTGGAGGTCGTGAACGTGAGGTGTTGATGGGACCGCAAGAAGAATAGATCGCTTGACAGTCCTGTCGCCATAAGATAGCATATCGGTAACACTTATTCAGAGAAAGGTTGGATATCCTTCGTGGAGCAAGTGACGGAAAAGAACAACCAGCTAACTTTAACAGAACAGATGCGGGAGCGCTTCAAGGGTATCCTTGATCCCATCGGGGCATTCCTCAATCACCTGGGGTTGATGCCGAATACGATGACCATCCTGGGGTTGGTTGGTAACACCGCAGGTGCCATATTTCTGGCACAGGGGAAGATGACGCTGGGGGGCATTCTGATCCTAGCGATGGGGCCGGTTGATGCCCTGGATGGGACCATGGCCCGCCTGCGAGGGGAATCCAGCAAGTTTGGCAGTTTCATCGATTCGGTCACCGACCGTTACTCGGAATTGGTCATCTTTGGGGGGCTGTTGTTCTATTTTATTCAGCAGGGAAACTGGTTGGCTGCTCTCCTTACCTATGCCGCCTCCATGGGCGCGGTGCTGGTATCCTATGTGCGCGCCCGTGCCCAATCCCTCGGTTATGACACCAAAGTAGGCCTGCTCACCCGGATGGAGCGTTACCTGGTGCTGGCGCCGGCCCTGGTTCTCAACTTTCCGCTAATCGGCTTGGGGATCATCGCGCTTCTGGCAAACCTGACTGCCTTCCAACGCATCATGGATATACGGCGCCAGACGCGTTCAAGATAACTTTATAATATTAGGACTTACGCAGTTGGAATGAGGATGGGGGGTGTTTGGGCGGGCAACGCCCGCCCAAACACCCCCCCAATCCCCACATCTGCGTAACTCCTAAATATGCTAATGTAATAAAGGAGGCATAAGGGAAAATGGGTTTCAAGATAGGACCATTAACGATATATTATTACGGCATCATCCTGATGCTGGGTGCCGTGGCAGCCGCCTGGCTGGCCGCGCGGGAAGCGCGTCGCCGCGGAGAAAAAAGTGACCTTGTTTGGGATGGGTTGGTATGGGTTTTAATCGGGGGCATCCTGGGTGCGCGCATCTGGCATATCCTCACCCCACCTGAGTCGATGGTGGCTGTCGGGCTCACTACCAGGTACTACTTGCTTCATCCTCTCGATGCGATCAATATCAGGAACGGAGGCCTGGGCATCCCTGGCGCGGTTATCGGCGGGGTGCTGGCTCTGTACTTGTTCACCCGCAAACGCAAGCTGGTTTTCGCCGTGTGGTTGGATATCGTCGCCCCGGCCCTGGCATTAGGCCAGGCCATCGGGCGCTGGGGTAATTACGTCAACCAGGAACTCTATGGAAAGCCGACAGATTTGCCCTGGGGAACTTACATCGATCCACAAAACCGCTTGCCAACCTTCGCTGATCAAGAGCGCTATCATCCACTCTTCCTTTATGAATCCATGTGGAACTTTGGCATCCTCGTCCTCTTATTATGGATCGAGCGCCGATACAAGGCACGTTTGAAAGCCGGCGATTTGTTCCTGGTTTATTTGATGGCTTATCCCTTGGGGCGTTTCGCCCTCGAATTTCTCAGGCTCGATCCTTCGCAAGTGGGTGGGATTAACGTTAACCAGTTCACGATGTTGCTGGTAGCTGTGCTTTCTGTGGGGGCGTTCGTCTGGCGCCATCGCAAACAGGCGGGGTCAACGGTTCAACCTATGGACGTGCAAGAATAAAACCATTATTTGACAATGATCGTTACCGAAGGCCTGAGCAAACAGTTTGACGGGTTCTTAGCAGTCGATGGGGTCACCCTGCAGGTCGGGGCGGGTGAGGTTTTAGCGCTGCTCGGACCAAACGGCGCGGGAAAGACTACCACGGTGCGCATGCTGACCTCGATCTTGCGCCCTACCAGCGGTTGGGCACGCATCGCCGGGTATGACGTGGTGGGCCAACCTGCCAAGGTGCGCGCTTCGGTCGGCGTACTGACCGAACAGCATGGCTTGTATGGTCGCATGCCATCTTTCGAATACCTGGACTACTTTGGCCAATTGTATGGCATGGATTTGGCTACCCGCCGGAACCGCGCCCGGCAACTGCTGGGGGAATTTGGTCTTGCGACAGTTGAACAGCGCCGGATCGGCCAGTTTTCACAAGGGATGCGCCAGAAGCTCGCCCTGGCGCGTACTCTGCTGCACAATCCACCGGTGCTATTGTTAGATGAGCCAACCTCTGCCATGGACCCGGAAAGTGCGCGCCTGGTGCGCGATGCAATCCACGCCTTGCGTTCGGCGGAACGGGCGATCGTGATTTGTACCCACAACCTGGCCGAGGCCGAAGAGTTAGCTGACATGATCGCCATCATCCGCCGCGGCAAGATCATCGCCCAGGGATCTCCGGCTGCCCTCAAGCACAGTTTGCTCGGTCCGCCTGAATACGAAGTCCGCCTTGGATCGCCTCAAAACCTGCGAAATCTTAAATTACCCCTGGGTCTAAAGCTCAGTGAGTGGGGTCCAGATTGGTTGCGCTATCAGACGGTGCATCCCATGCAGGAAAACCCCATCGTGTTGCGCAGCCTCTTAGAACAGGGATTACCGGTTGTCAGCCTGGAGGAGGTGCCTCGCAGTCTCGAGCAGGTCTATCTGCAGGCGATCAAAGTCCCTCAGGGGGCGGAGGTGCTGCGTGCTGAATAATCTCCGCCCTGCCCTGGTAGTCGCCAGGCGTGAGGTACGCGACCAGTTCCGCGATTGGCGTATTATCGGCCCGGTTTTTTTGTTGGCGATCATTTTCCCGAGCGTGATGAATTACGCTGCCGGGCAATTGATCCAGCTTGCCCAACGCTATGGCGCCCGGGTGGAGCTTGAACAACTCGTCCCCTTCCTGCTGATGGTGGTGGGCTTTTTCCCGGTGACAGTGTCCCTGGTGATCGCCCTGGAGAGTTTCGTCGGTGAGAAGGAGCGCCGGAGCATCGAACCCTTATTGACCACTCCCTTGAGTGATTTGCAGCTCTACCTGGGCAAGTTGCTGGCGGCGATGGTGCCGCCCTTGCTTGCCAGTTACCTGGGGATGG
>DATDRM010000222.1:0-13560 GCA_035291705.1 Anaerolineales bacterium | reverse complement strand
TAGCGTTTGCATTAACGGTCTTCGGTTCGGGGTTAGGTTGGCTGGCTATCTCTTTTGGGATACTCACATCAGACCTTTGGGTGGCGGAAGCCTATCCGTTTCTTTCCGCGTATGCAAATCCACATTTTCCACTGGGGTTGGCAATGTTGGTCTGGCTATTGACCCCTCAGATAGAAACCGATAAGTTTGTCAAAGAACAGTTATCGGGACACAATTTTCGACACTCAATAATCTTTAGGATGATCTATTTATTGGCTGCGTTTGCGTTGGGGATCGTCATGCCGTTTGGGGTTATAGTGGCGGTGTTGGTATTGGGAGGAGTGGTGGTTTGGGAAGTCCTGGGTATGCAATTAGCGGACCGAGGATCGATGGTTATCGCCAGTCTTTGGCGTTCATTTACCGCTAGGAAATTGTTCTTGTTGATCATCGGCGGGGTGACGGTGCTGGCCTACGACCTTTGGGTGACGGCTACGAACCCGGTGCTTAAAGGATGGCATGCACAGAACCTGACACCTTCTCCACCGTTTTGGGATTTCCTACTTTCCTTTGCACCAATTATCGTACTGGCTTTGCCTGGAGCCTGGTCTGCCTGGCGAAGCCAACGCGCTCAGCAACATGCCCTACTGGTTTGGTCATTGGTGGGAGTCCTGCTCCTGTACTTGCCGTTTGGCTTGCAAAGGCGGTTCATGCTTGGGCTGGCGATCCCCCTGGCCGGGCTGGCAGCTCTCGGATTGCAGGCGTTGGCCCGGAGGAAAAAGCGACGCACCCTAGTCATGGTCGTCTGTTTATTCCTGCTGGCACTCCCGACTAACCTGGTGGTTCTATTGACCTCAGCACACGGAGTCCTGACGCATGCTTCTTTGCTTTACCTGGGGCGGGGGGAGGCAGAAGCACTGGATTGGTTAGCGAAAAATACCCCTGAGGAGGCAGTGATCCTGGCCGCCACTGATACCGGCTTGTTCATCCCAGCGCGAACCGGAAGACGGGTAGTGTATGGACACCCATTTGAAACGTTGGCAGCCAGGGAGCGCGCCGCGCAGGTTAACCGCTTATTCCAGGGAGCTGCGACAGATGAAGATCTAGAGATACTCCAGGAAGTGGATTACGTATTCGTTGGGCCGCGTGAGCGCGCCTGGGGAGAAACAGTCTTTACTCGGGAGATGGTGACGGTTTACCAGGCAGGAGGGGTAACGGTGTACCAGGTTAGGAAAGGGGATCAGTAAGCAGTGGATAGCAGATTAAGGTCCCTGTGGCCTTTGTTGTTACCGATTGCGTTATTGTTACCAGGTATTCAGGCTTTCCCATACCCATCGCCCCAAGCTGCATACTCTGATCTAACTATTACCCATTATCCAAACGCGCTTTATCTTTTGCAGTCGTTGCGCTTATGGCAGACGATTCCCTTATGGTCACCAACTATCTTGAGCGGCTATCCTTTCGTTGCTAACCCGCTTTCGGGGTTGTGGTACCCACCTGGCTGGTTGGCATTGGCGTTGCCTTTGCCCCTGGGATTCAACCTGGCCGTCGCCGCACACTTGGTATGGGGCGGGGTCGGTATGTACCGGTTGATCAGGATGGAAGGCATTACCCATCCGGCTGCTTTGTTTAGTGGGTTGGCGTTCGCCTGCTTGCCAAAGTTATTCGCCCATTACGGAGCTGGGCACCTGACGTTGCTTTACGCCGTGCCATGGACACCGTGGTTATTGGCGAGCCAAAGTTCACGGAACTTGGATCCAGGATCACACGATCCTGGATATGCGTCACGCCTATCCCCGGGAGTCTTTCTTGCGTTCATTTTCCTGGCAGATGTGCGTTGGGCGGTATATGCGGGGGGATTATGGTGGGGGTACACTATTACGTATAGGCAAGATAACTCTATATTAAAAACAGCGAAAGACTTGCTCCTCCAGACAGCTTTAGCTGGGTTGCTCGCCGCGCCGCTCTTGCTGCCCCTTCTGGAATATACCCGCCTATCTACCCGATCTGCCATGACCGCGGGTGACATCATGGCGTATTCTTTGCCTGTACCGCGGTTGTTAGGGTTGTTCTTCCCTGGATTTTGGAGTCACCATGAATGGGTGCTCTATCCGGGCGGTATGGTATTAGTACTGGGCCTGGCTGCGATTCTCCTGGGAAAGGCCTCGCAGAGAAAGCGCTTCTGGTTGGCAGTTTTTTTATTGAGCATGTTTTTTTCATTGGGGACTCATCTGCCAGGATTCTCAATGGTGGCAAAGTTGCCTGGTTTGGACCTGCTGCGCGTCCCAGCGAGAGCGCTTTTCTTGACCGGCATAGCTCTGGCTGCGTTGGCGGCTTACGGCCTCGATGGATTGCTCAGCGAAAAAACACCCGCCGGACCCCGGCGGGTAAGGCTGGGATTGGCAGCGCTGGTTTTGTTGATTATTACCTTGATTCTGGGAATATGGATATCCACCCGAGAGTTCCCGATTTATTTGATTTGGGGAGCGGGGGCGGTGGGTATGGGAGTATTCTGGGCATGGACTGTTTTGAGCTCCAGGTTATCTCCACGGATATGGCTCCTAGCTCTAGTGGCGCTGGCGGCAATTGACTGGGGTGTAGTCGACAGGTATAGTTTTTTCTCACGACCTTCTGCGGAGGTGTTATCTGAGGGGGAAATGGCTGCAAACTTCCTGGCATCCCAACCAGGCGAATACCGTGTATTTTCGCCCTCGTACAGCCTGCCACAACAGTCGGCCGGACAGTATCGCCTGGAACAAGCGGATGGCGTGGACCCCCTGCAACTAGAGACTTATGCTGCCTTTATGGAGCAGGCGAGTGGGGTGCCACATCAGGGATACAGTGTAACATTACCGCCTTTTAAGACCGGCACCCCGGCTAGAGACAACGCTACCTATCGTCCCGACCCGGCTCTTTTGGGGTTGCTTAACGTCCAATATGTGGTTGCTGGATATGACCTACCGATAGAAGGATTGAAACTGCGTCGCCAGTATGGAGAGACGCGCGTCTATGAAAACCTGCGCGCCTTGCCAAGAGCCTGGATTCAGCCTCCTGATACAATCCTTGGCGAGGCATTCTATCCAGCTGACCGTGTCTATTGGAGCCCAAACCGAATTGAAGTGTCTGCAAGAGGACCAGGTACACTGGTGCTAGCGGAGCTGACTTATCCGGGTTGGAAGGTTGGGGTGGATGGGGAGCCCAGTGAGATAGTGGTTAATGGAGGTCTTTTGCGCGGCGTAGCGTTAGAACGTGGTGTACATCAGGTGGTTTTTACTTTCAGGCCGTTGAGCTTGTTTTTGGGATTGTTTTTTTTCATTACTGGTTGTATTCTTCTCTTGCAAAAGTCTTTTTTCTCCGGTTTGTTTGCTGTTATCACCAGTAGACTTCATCGCGAATAACCAAAGCAGGCGAAGTTATTGAGTGATGCTTTGATGACGAGTTTTGTTACTAAAGCCGAGTACAGGTGGGTAGTAATATTTTCCGGGATGGTGATGCTAATCGCCACCCTGCCTTACCTGATCGGTTATGCCAACCAAGGGGAAAATTGGCAATTCACCGGATTTGTGTTCAATGTCGAGGACGGGAATTCATATATTGCTAAGATGCTACGCGGTTCAGCCGGAGAGTGGCTGTTTAAGACACCGTACACAGCGATGCCACAGCGTGGCGTCATGATCTTCTTGCCTTATCTCCTGTTGGGGAAATTGGCTGCACCGCCGGGGGTGCATGAGCAGTTGCTGGGGCTATTTCACCTTTTTCGCATCGCAGCAGGGATATTGGCAATCCTGGCGACTTACAATTTCCTGGCGCTGTTTCTTCGTGATGTTCGCCTTAGGCAAATTGGGCTAGTTTTAGTTACCCTGGGAGGAGGGTTGGGCTGGGTGCTGGTGATGATTGGGCGAACGAACTGGTTGGGATCACTCCCCTTGGATTTTTATTCTCCGGAAACTTTTGGGTTTCTGGCCTTGTATGGCATCCCACATCTGGCATTGGCACGGGCTTTCCTGCTCTGGGGATTGGCAGCCTACCTGGATAAGACGGTTATTATGCCCGATACGCTACCCTCGTTTAAGGATGGAGCAAAGATTGGCGTTATATGGTTGCTAGCCAGCCTGGCGCAACCACTAGCCGGATTGGTGATCCTGGCTGTAGTGGGCTCGCACCTGTTTGCCTTAGCGGGATGGCAAGCCTGGCGAGGCTGGCGGTCGGAGCCGACGGATTGGCTGAGGTGGCGTAGGATGGCCTGCATCGCAATTTGGGCTGGGCTGGTACCCGTTCCACTGCTGCTCTATACTTTTGTCTCTTTTTTATTTGACCCCTTTCTGAAGGCTTGGACTGCTCAGAACACTATCCCTTCTCCACATCCTTTTCATTACCTGCTTGCATTTGGAGTGCTGCTACCGTTTACATTAATTGGAATTTCGTATTTATTGAAACGGAATCCCTGGTTGGGGAGTATGCCGGCAGTATGGGTTTTGTCTCTACCAGCATTGGCTTATGCTCCCTTTAACTTGCAGCGCCGGCTGCCAGAAGGAATTTGGGTCGCCCTCGTAACGCTTGGGATGTTACCGTTTGATCGTTTAAAGGTTCGCACGTTCAAACGTTCAATTATCCTTGTCTCGGTTATCATGGTTTCGATTGGATCAACTTTATTTTTACTTATGGGAGGAATCAAGGCGGCTGCCAGACCGGGATGGCCGCTTTCTCGCCCGTCTGATGAAGTCGCTATGTTTGTATATTTAGCGCAGCAGGCGGAGCCAGATGCGGTCGTGCTAACCGCTTTTGAGACTGGCAATGCCTTACCGGCATGGTCGCCCCAGCGAGTGGTAATCGGACATGGCCCTGAAAGTGCCAATTTCAAGGAAACCCAACGCAGGTTGTCTGAGTTCTTCGAGCCAGGCACAAGCGATGCAGCGCGGATAGCACTGCTTGAGGAGGCCTCGGTTGAGTATATTTTATGGGGACCGGCTGAACGTGATCTTGGGGGATGGGATCCGGGGAAAGCTTCGTACCTGCTGAGGGTCTTTAAACAAGGCGAATATTCGTTATTCGAGGTTACCCCTTAAATAAAACTTACAATTGTGTTAGGAGTAAAATAATGATAAAATGGTAACAAATTGATAATGGATCCGTTAGAAAGCTGGCAGCTCTACCGGGGAGAACCAGGATGATAAGTCTTCCAACTGACTTTCACGATAGTACCGTGGCAAAGAAGGGGATTGACCTTGACATGTTTACCGTCAAACCGTCTGCTCAACGAGCGCTCATTGTCGATGATGATCCGGATACCGTAGATCTGATCAAGATCATCTTTCGCAACGCGGGCATGGACGTAGTGGGGGCCTTCAGTGGGAATGAGGCTTTAAAGAAATGCGCAGATATGCAACCGAATGTCATCCTGCTCGACTTGATGATGCCAGGCATGGATGGCTGGGAGACTTTCAAGGGTCTGCGTAAAATGACAGATGCTCCGGTTATCGTTGTATCCGCGGACACCAAGAAAGAGCATGTAGTCGAAGGCTTGTACCTAGGGTTCGACGATTATGTGACCAAGCCGTTTTTCCCGCCGGAACTCATCGCCCGTGTCCATACCGTCTTGAGACGGATAAAGAATTCTCAGCCGGTTAAGGCACGTGTTTTTCCTGAAATTGGGTTGAGCCTTGACATCGAAACGAATGACGTCACCCTCAACAATAAACCCGTACAGCTAACGCCGCGTGAGTTTGCGGTACTTGCGGTGCTGGCCAACAAGGCGCCGCGTATGGTGCGATACGAGGAAATTGCGGAGGCGATCTGGGATGATGATAATTTTAAGATTCGCAACCGCATTAAATACTTGATCTACCTGCTCCGGCAGAAAATGGAGCAGGATCCCAATGATCCCCGGTTAATCCTCAATCGTGAAGGATTAGGTTATCAATTAAACATTGAAAGAAGGCATTAAGCGGATCCTTCGCCTGCCTTATCTTGTGTTGGTTCTGGCGCCGTTCGGATTGATGGCTCCAGTTTTTCTGTCTGGGCAGGCATTATTCTGGGGGACACCTGCGGCCCAATTTGTACCTTGGTGGTCTTGGGCTTGGGAGACATTGCGTGGGGGGCATTTGCCATTATGGAATCCTCTCCTGGGTATGGGAGCGCCATTACTTGCCAATTACCAGTCTGGGTTGCTGTATCCTCCAAATTGGCTGTATTTCATATTAGCCGCTATCGGAGGCACTCCAGCCTTAGCCTGGGGTATATCTCTCCTTGTGGCGGCACACTTGGCTTGGGCAGCAATTGGCATGGCTTTCTTGGCCCGGCGGCTTGGGCTTGGGATATTAGCCCAGATAATCAGCGGCTTAGCCTTCGGCCTTAGCGGTTATCTCGTAGCGCGAGCAGGCTTTTTAAGCATCAATGCAAGCGTGGCTTGGGTCCCGTGGGTGATTCTAGGGGTGATAAGTCTTGGTGAGGATGTTCCCAATTTTAATTTATTGTCAATTTGTGTTGGTTTGCAGTTGCTTGCCGGACACGCCCAAACGAGTTGGTATACCTTAATTTTGGCCGGGATGTGGGTGATATTCTGGGGATTGATGAGTTCGCCGTCAATTCCTCAACCAGAAGGCAAAAAACTGGCCTGGTGGCGGGGACGATTTGCGCATAGTCAACACATATTCTATTTGGGTAGGGTTATTTTCCTTCTCGCGGCGGCTGTTGGGATAGGATTTGCGCTTTCAGCCGTCCAACTGCTGCCGACAGCTGAATACCTGCAGCAGTCTCAACGCGCCTCGGCTCTGGATTATGAACTTGCCATGACGTATTCCTTTTGGCCCTGGCGGTTCTTGACACTATTGGCTCCGAACTTATTCGGGAATCCAGCCAATAGTGACTATTGGGGGTACGCGAATTACTGGGAAGATGCCGTATATGTGGGACTGTTGCCGTTTATACTGGCAGTTTATGCAATTATTAATCAGGGGAAAGGGAAAAGGGACAGAGATCAGTATCCTGCGATTAGTAGCCAATGGTCAGAAGTTAGTAATCAAACCATTGGTCGTTCGTCATTTATCGATCGCCATTCAACGGCGTTGGTTTACTTCCTGCTCGGAATAATCGGTTTTTCTTTTATACTGGCACTCGGAAAGAATACACCAGTCTTTCCCTGGCTCTACCAGCATGTCCCAACTTTTGCCATGTTCCAGGCACCGTCGCGCATTTCCCTGATGGGAGTGTTTGCACTGGCATTGCTGGCAGGGATTGGGATAGAGACCTGGAGGCGCCCAAAAGGACGTAACCTTTATTGGGCACGCCTTGGGACAATGGCCGCCGCGGCGGTTGCTTTGGGGGCAGGCGTGGCTGCTTTGGGTGCCCAGTCTTATCTGGGAGCGATCAAGCCATCTCTCATCCGAGCCACCGCCCTGGCAGGATTTTGGGGAGTGGGGGTTGGCCTTCTGACCCTGACTGCTCCGCAGACATCTCTCGAGGCGGGTACGGAGAATAAACCTGGAAAGTGGTCACTAGCCGTGATCTCCCTGGTTGTTACAGACCTGCTGGTGGCAGGCTGGGGACTTAACCCCAAGGTAGACCTGGACATTTACAATCAGCCGTCTCCTGCCGCAGAAGAAGTGCGCATTAAGGCCGGTGGTGCACGGTTGTATTTGTCCACCAGGACAGAACGTGCGATAAAATTTGATAAATTATTTCGCTTTGACACGTTTTACCCACGGTTACCGGAGGGAGGTTGGAAAATTCTTAGAGCGGTGATGTTACCGAACACAAACCTACTGGATGGTATTCCATCCGTAAATAACTTCGATCCATTGGTACCGGGAATCTATGCGCGCTGGATGGAGGAACTAACAAAGGCCGATCCCGAGCTGCAAGAACAATTGCTGAACCTGATGAGCGTGAGCGTAGTAGAAGAGATGGATGCCTCAAATCCTTATGGAGTGCGTTATGATGCGCGACCGACCCTGCCCCGCGTTCGATGGACCTCTTGTGTGCGTAGTGCCCAAAGCTCTAGCGAAGCATTAGAGCAGATATTGAGTAACGAGGTCGATTTTGATAAGGTAGCGGTCATGGAGACAAGGGAAGCGCTCCAAGTTAACAATTGCTCAGGGGAGAGCCAGACAAAGCTGAATGTCATTTCTGAGAATCCCAACCACCTTGAAGTCAAGATTGAAGCAGCCGTAACAGGTTATTTATTGGTGGCTGAAGTGTGGTATCCTGGGTGGGTTGCGCGGGTAGATGGCCAGCCAACCCGAATTCTGCGAGCGGACTATTTGTTCCGAGCGGTGGAAGTCCCTGTTGGCAAGCACGAAGTGGTTTTCGCTTACCGGCCGCTGACCTTTTACCTGGGTGCATGCGTGAGTGGGTTGTCCTGGTTGGGAGTGGGGTTATATGTATTTCGTCGAAGGAGAGATTCTTAACCCATGGGAGTCGATTATGTCTCAGGTACAGTCTTTCTGTGAACGGGTCGTTGTAAATATTGAGCAGGTGATCGTTGGTAAACGAGAGACGGTGGAACTGGTGGCGATCAGCTTGCTATGCCAGGGACACCTCTTGATCGAGGATGTACCTGGGGTGGGCAAGACAATGCTGGCTCGAAGCCTGGCGCGCTCACTAGGATGCGTCTTCAGCCGCATTCAGTTCACTCCCGATATGCTACCAAGCGATGTTACCGGTGTATCGATCTTCAACCAGGTCAGCCGGGAATTTGAGTTCCGTCCAGGACCAATCTTAGCGCAGATCGTCCTTGCCGACGAAATCAACCGGGCTACGCCGAAGACCCAGGCTGCGCTGCTCGAAGCAATGGAGGAGCGTCAGGTAACCGTGGATGGGGTAACGCATATCTTACCGAAGCCTTTCATGGTCCTGGCGACGCAGAACCCCATCGAGTATGAAGGTACTTTTCCGCTACCAGAGGCACAGCTGGATCGCTTCTTACTGCGCGTCCGGCTGGGTTACCCTGCGGAAGATGACGAAATTCAGGTGCTCGACCGCCAACAATTTCGTCACCCAATCGAAACCCTGGACAAAGTGGTAACAGCCGAAGAAGTGACTCAGGCGCAGGAAGCGGTGAAAAAAGTGCATGTCTCGGCGGGAGTGAAACAGTATATCGTAGAAATCACGCGCCGTACGCGGGATTACCCAGAGGTTTACCTTGGTGCTAGCCCGCGCGGCAGTCTGACGCTTTACAGGGCTGGACAGGCCCGCGCGGCGATGTATGGACGAGATTTCGTCCTTCCGGATGATATCAAAGCGTTAGCTGAAGTTTCCCTCGGCCACCGGGTTATCCTGGGACCGGCAGCCCGCTTGCGCGACCTGAGTACGGCCGAGGTCGTGGAAGAGATTTTAGGCAGCGTTCCTGTTCCAGGGGGGGATTTGGTCGCTGAGGTTTGATGATGACCACTGGCGCGCGCATCGTGCTCGGCTTGTTATTGTTCTCTTTGCTGGCCGGTCTGGTGACCGGTTTCCAGATTTATTATCGCATGGCATACGTGTGGGGCTTGCTGTTGGTTGCCAGCTGGATCTGGTCCAGGTATTCCCTGCTTGGGATTCAGATGCATCGCCGACCACGCGCCACACGCGCCCAGGTGGGGCAGATTTTCGAGGAGCGTTTCGATATCGACAACCTGGGTCGCCTGCCGCGCGTCTGGCTGGCGGTGCGCGACGAATCGCCCCTGCCCGGGACGCAAGGATCACGCCTTTTTCCCCTGGTCGAGGGGAGGCGCGGGCGAACCTTCCTGGCGCGCACACGATTGTTATCACGGGGAGTATATCCATTGGGACCCACTTTCTTGGAAACAGGTGATCCGTTTGGTCTGTTCCCGGTCAGACACCAGATTCCAGCGACAGAATCATTGCTTGTCTACCCAATGATGACCGAGGTATCCGATTTCCCCAACCCGGCAGGGATTATGCCCGGCGGCGATGCCTTGCGCCGGCGGACACCCCAGGTGACGCCCAACGCGGCCGGGGTGCGCGAATATGCCCCAGGTGATCCATTGAGCCGCATACATTGGGTGAGCACTGCCCGGCGCGGCCGGTTGATGGCCAAGGAGTTTGAACTTGATCCTCAGGCGGAAGTGTGGATCTTCCTGGACGCGTCTCAGACCGGCCAGGCTTCGCTGCCTCTCCCCCTTAACTTGAAAGAAGCCGAAGACCTGTGGAAGCGGAAGGCGATCGCTACTTTGCCTCCCACAACCGAAGAATATGCGGTGAGTATCGCGGCCTCGTTGGGAAAGTATTTTTTACGCCAGGGGCGTACGGTCGGGTTTATTTGCTCCGGGCAAACACTGAGTTTATTGCCTCCGGACCGCGGCGGGCGGCAGCTTGGTAAACTCCTCGAAGCGTTAGCATTATTGCGCGCGGAGGGCGACCTGCCGATTCGGGGACTGGTCGAAGTGCAGGCACAACACCTGACGCGCGGCAGCACGGTAGTGTTGATCACCCACTCGGTGGAAGAAGATGTAGCCCTGGCTACTGATTACTTGTTGCGGCGTGGGTTACGGCCGGTAGTGGTGCTGATCGACGCAGCATCTTTTAATGGGCCTTCGGGCACAGATCAGCTAGCAGGGATGTTACGTTTCTTACGGATACCCGTGCGCGTGGTGCACAGGGGGGATGCCTTGGAGGCGGTGTTGGCGGGACGGGGAAAGTGAATAGACTAAAAGATTTACTAATCGGTCCGCCGCTCCCGACGCAAGAACTCGGTAACAAGAAACTGAATAAAGTACGCGCCCTGGCGGCTTTTTCACCCGATGCGCTTTCCTCCATCGCCTATGCCAACCAGGAGATTTACCTTGGCCTGGTAGTAGCGGGGAGCGCGGGTTTGACCATGGCCTGGCCGATTGGGGTGGCGATAGCAATTGTCCTGGCTATCGTCTCTCTTTCATATTTCCAGACAATTCACGGCTATCCGACTGGTGGTGGGTCCTATATCGTCGCCCGCAGCAACCTGGGAACGCTTCCCGGGTTGGTCGCCGCAGGGGCGTTAATGATCGACTATGTATTAACCGCCGCGGTCAGTTTGACCGCAGGTGTGGAAGCGATCGCCTCGGCTTTTCCTGGGCTGTGGCCATACCGCGTTGTTCTGGCGCTCTCTCTCCTACTGATGATCACTTTGATTAACTTGCGGGGGATTCGCGAAACTGGCACGGTGATGTCCATCCCAGTGTACCTTTTCCTGTTCACCTATCTCCCAATGCTCGTCTATGGTGGGGTGCGATTGTTGATCGAGGGGCCGGTTTCTTTCACCAGCACTGCACCGTCGGCTATCCAACCGTTAACCGCCTTTTTGATTCTGCACGCTTTTTCCTCGGGATCGACGGCGTTGACCGGTATCGAGGCGATCAGTAATGGTGTGCCGGCTTTTCGTTCGCCCGAAGCGCAGAATGCCGGGCGGACGCTGATTGTGATGGCTGCTTTGATGGGGATCCTGTTCGTCGGCAGCATTGGACTGACGCAAGGATTTGCAGTAGTCGCCGGACCACAGGAGACGATCCTATCTGCCCTGGCTCGAAGTATATTGGGAAGTGGGCCTGGTTACATCTTAATTCAGGCATCTACTTTGCTTGTGTTGACGGTAGCAGCCAATACCAGCTTTGCGGATTTCCCGCGCGTGGCGGCGATCCTGGCTAAAGATGGTTTTTTGCCCCGTCAGTTTACTGGCCTGGGCGACCGCTTAGTCTTTGCTAACGGGATCGGAGCCTTGGCGGTCACTGCCGGCGTATTGATCATTGCCTTTGGAGGGAATACCCACTCGCTGATCCCCTTGTTTGCAGTGGGCGCGTTCCTGGCTTTCACGCTCTCTCAATCCGGAATGGTTGTGCATTGGTGGCGCGAACGTGGCAGAGGGTGGATCGTGAAAACAGCTTTCAACGCCATTGGCGCACTGGCAACCGGGGTAACTTTGCTGGTCGTCGGGGTGAGCAAGTTTTTGGACGGCGCCTGGATCACCATTTTGTTGATCCCTTTGATCGTAGTGGTCTTGCTGAAGATTCGCTCCCACTACCAGGAGGTGGCGCGGGCACTCTCCATGCGCGGGTTGCCCCCGTCACTCAAACCCGCCCCGCCGCCGCGCGTGGTGATCCCTATTTCCGGCGTTCACCGGGGGATGATCGACGCCATCGCCTTCGCCGAATCGATCGCCAAGGATGTGACCGCAGTGTATGTGGAGATGGATCCGGGAGAGGGTGAAAAAATCCAAAAGAAATGGGAAGAATGGTGGCCGGATGTTCCTCTGGTCATTGTCCCGTCGCCGTACCGATCGATCATCAAGCCTTTGCTGGATTTTCTGGACGAGACCGACCAGAAGCATAACGATGGTCAGCTGGCTACAGTTGTGCTGCCAGAATTCATCCCGGCAAAATGGTGGCAAGGATTGTTGCATAACCAAACGGCGCTGATGCTCAAAGCGGCGATGCTCTACCGACGGCGACAGCATGGCTTTCAACGAGCGATCATCGATATTACATACCATCTCAAGAAGTAACTCGTACTCACATGCCTATCCCAACTCCATTTCATCCTCGCACAGCCGCTTTATGTGAAAGCCAGGAATGGCGCAACTGGGCGGGCTACCTGGCTGCAGCGACCTACGAGCCGACGCATGAGCGAGAATACTACGCCATCCGCAACGCAGCGGCATTGATCGATGTCTCGCCCTTATTCAAGTACGAGGTCAGTGGACCAGATGCGCTGCGCCTGGTAAACCGCATCATAACGCGCAATGTCGCCAGGTGCGCTATTGGGCAGGTGATGTATTCGCCGTGGTGCGATGATCGGGGGAAAGTGATCGACGATGGGACGATAGCCCGCCTGGAGGAAAACCGCTTCCGGATCACAGCGGCGGAGCCTAACCTGGCCTGGTTCCAGGATTGCGGGATTGGCTTGAACGCCCAGGTGTCTGACGTTTCGGAAGAATTGGCAACGCTGGCTTTGCAGGGTCCAAACGCGCGCAGTATACTTCTGAAAGTAGTCAATGACGCAAACCTGGAAGGCCTGAGATATTATCGCTTTTCCCCAGGAAATATAGGAGGTATCTCTCTCCTGATCAGCCGAACTGGATACACTGGCGACCTGGGATACGAGCTGTGGATCGATCCGCAGACTGCAGTAAAGGTGTGGGATAAAATCCTTGAGGAGGGGGAAGGCTTTGGCATTGCGCCGGTGGGGATGGTGGCCCTCGATATCGCCCGCATCGAGGCTGGTCTGGTGATGCTCCAGGTAGATTACATATCGGCACGCAAAGCGCTGATCGATGATCAAAAATCCTCCCCATTTGAGCTCGGCCTGGGATGGACGGTCGACCTCGAGAAGGAGTATTTCGTCGGGCGGAAAGCCCTTTTGGCTGAGAACAGAGATGGTTCGCAATGGAAGTTGGTTGGGGTAGAAATCGATTGGACTTCTTTGGAAAGAGAGTTTGGCTGGGTGAACCTGGTGCCGCAGGTAGTCGGACGGGCTTCACGTTCAGCGGTGCCTGTGTATCGAGATGATTGGCAAATCGGCCATGTATCCAGCCATACTTTTTCGCCGATCTTGAAGAAATACATCGGCATCGCCACCATAGAAAGCCGTTATGCTGAATTAGGCTCGCCGGTGGAG
>DATDRM010000221.1:0-3958 GCA_035291705.1 Anaerolineales bacterium | reverse complement strand
CTCCCAGGCAGCCCTGCTGTTCTTTGTGCAGGGAGAAGCGCGCCTGACCCTCGGCAAAGACCAGATGGAGGCTCACCCGGGGACCTGGGTGCGCATGCAACCGCAGCTCCCCCACAGCGTCTTCGCCAGGACACCGCTGGTAATGCTCCTGCTGCTACTCAAAGAGATGCCCTAGAAATAATGCAGAACAGATCCCGTTTCCCGCTGATCGCTTTATCCCTGCTCCTCTTCTTAATAGCTATCTGGGCCGGGCTGGTGCGCCTGGGATGGCGCTTGCCCGCCCTGCTGCCCACCCTGCCCCTCGCCCATGGCCCGCTGATGGTTTCTGGCTTCCTGGGGACCCTGATCGCCCTGGAACGGGCAGTGGCGCTGCGCGCCCGCTGGACTTACATCGGGCCGCTGCTCACAAGCCTGGGAGGGCTGTTCTTAGCTTTGGGGATCGGCGGAGAGATCGGGCAAGTTTTGATAGTCCTGGGCAGCCTGGGTTTACTGCTGGTCTTCGCCGTAATCGTGCGCCGTCATTTCGCCCTCTACACGGTAGTGATGGCTGTTGGCGCGCTGGCCTGGCTGGTTGGTAACCTCTTTTGGCTGTTCGGCTGGCCCATCTATCATATCGTTCTGTGGTGGGCAGGTTTTCTGGTCCTGACTATCGCCGGGGAGCGGTTGGAGCTGGGGCGGCTCACCCGGCTTTCCCGCCCGGTTGAGGCGGCCTTCCTGAGCGCGGTGGCGCTTTTCCTGGTCGGGCTGCTGGTCACGATCCCCGCTTATGATTTTGGGTCGCGCCTGGCCGGCGTCGGGATGATCGCCCTCGGAGCCTGGTTGCTGCGCTACGATCTCGCCCGCCACACCGTGCGCAAGCCTGGCCTGCCGCGCTACATCGCCATCTGCCTGCTGGCTGGCTATGTCTGGTTGCTCGCCGCCGGGTTAGTGGGCTTCGTCTATGGGGGCACCGCAGCCGGGCCGCGCTACGACGCCTTCCTGCATGCCATCTTCCTGGGTTTTGTCATTTCGATGATCTTCGGCCATGCTCCGATCATCTTCCCTGCCATTCTAGGCGTGCAGGTGACCTTCCATCCCGTTCTTTACGCTCATTTGATCCTGCTACATGGCTCTTTGCTTTTGCGTTCATCAGCAGACCTGGCAGGGGCAGTAACCTTCCGCCTGTGGGGCGGCTTGCTGAACGGTATCGCCTTGCTGCTCTTTCTGGGGAGCATGGCGTTTGTGGTGACAAGTGGACGGAGGACGGAAGACCGATGACGAAAGTCGATTTCCTTCGTCTTTCATCGTTCGTCCTTCGTCGGAGGTAATGAAATGCTTATCCTCGCAGTGATCTCAGGTGAATACGGACAAAGGCATGTGGATAACCTGCGCGCCCGCCGGCCCAGCCATTGGGTCCTTGAGACCTGGCAGGCCCCGAGCCTGCTGCCGCCGGTCATCGATTACCCGGAAGACTACCTGCCAACCGCCCTGCCCCCCGCTGAACTGTTGCTATCCTTCGCCGAGCACAAAGGCGTCGCCGAGTTATTGCCTGAGATCGCCCAGCTGTGTGGGGCGCGGGCGGTGATCGCCCCGGTGGACAGCGAAGCCTGGCTGCCGCGCGGCCTGGCGCGCCAGCTGCGCGGCTGGTTGGAGAAGATCGGCGTGGCCTGCGTCACCCCCAAGCCGCTCTGCTCCCTGACCGAAACGCATTACGATCTCACCCGCCGCCAGCGGGTGGCGTACAGCGATCCCTTGATCGCCGAGTTCGCCCACCACTTCGGCCGGCCATCGCTGGCGATCCAGGTCGACCCGCAGACGCGGCAGATCCTCTCCGTCGAGGTGCGCCGGGATGCCGTCTGCGGGTGCGCGCGTTACGTCGCCGAACGGCTGGTGGGCGTTTCGGCCGACGACGCCGAGCAAGAGGCCGGCATGCTGCACCACCATTTCCCTTGCCTGGCCAGCATGGGCATCGACAGCGATTACGGCGACACGTTAATGCACGTCTCCGGCAACATCCTGCGCGACGAGGTCGCCGCCCAGGTCAGGCCTTTCAAGCGCATCCAATACATCCAACCGGGGCAAAGAGTGAATGATGAGTAGAGAGTGGATTGTAGATAGTTGTTTGCAGGTAGATAAAGTAACCGGTTCCCTAATCCAATCAACGTAGCACGGTGATCTTACCCGCGTCACACACCGCCTGCTGGCCATAGTCGTCTCGCACGAGCAGGACGACGTTTTGATACTCTCCCACAGGCACTCTTAAAGAGATAAATGTGCCTGTCCATGTGCGTTGAGCGGGATCGTACTTCACGCTCGGGAAGTATCGCTTTTCATGGAAATCTGGCATTCTGGTGGGCGCCAGGCCATCCACACCCGGAAATCTCAAGCCGGCAAAGATGACGTGGCGATTGCTTTTGAAGGAGATTGCTTCCCCCTCCCATGAGCGGTGAATCACCTGGGATATGCTGACATCGTTGCAGAATAACTTCGGAAGCTGGTCATCGCCCCCGCAGTTTCGGCGAACTGTTGTATAGCGGAAATCTTCGGCACTGCTACCCTTCGGTACGGGCGGGAGCGTTTTGATCAGGGCCTGCCTCATCGGTTTATCTGCGTAGAAAGAATATCCTCCCGAGCCGATCCGCGCCCGGAATTTAATCCTGAATTGGTACCTACCGATCTTTTCCTTGCTTCCATCACAGTAATCGACTTGCAGGCCCCATAACTCTTCAAATTCCGACTGGCTGGTTATGGTCAGCACCCTGCCGCCTGGGGAGAAGTCGCCTATCACCTCGGGGGAGGAATCTTTTCCACCATTTCCCACGAAAATTGTGCCCACGGGAGCTATGAACAAAAAGAGCAACGAGAAGACGAGATTGTACCGAGTGCGAATCATAACTCGCTCCTTTCTGTTTACCATCCAGTGCCTGATGAGGATGCTCCCGCAAATTCCTGGTGTAAGCTCAATCTTGCTGGAGCCAACGTCAATCGGAATTAGGCACGTGGTGCTTTTAAATTAGGATGGGTTTTATGCGAATAATATAATTCAAATTTCCTGGGGAGTCAAATGTTTTTTAGGACGTTGCAAGGAGCGTGGATTTTATCTTGTGATATATCCGTTTCTCCAAAGATTCCCCCTTCCCGTGCCCCATAAAATCCGCGCCTGCGCCGTGCCGGGCAGGTCATAGGCCACCAACCCCGAGTGGGCGGTATTCAAGACGGCTTCCAGGTCGGCGTCGCCGTCGATATTCGCCAGGGTGGGCGCGGCCAGCGCGCCGTTCCAATCCCCTGAAAACGCCGGCGGTAGATCGACCTCGTGCAGCGGGTTCCCCAGGTAATCCAGGATATGCAGCCGGCCGGTGGCGCCTGTCCCCTTCTCGGCCCACGAGGCGAAGATCACCTCCGCCCTGCCATCATCGTTCAGATCGGCTACCGCCGGCTCGGAGGCGAAGCGATAGAACCCTTCAGCGGGGTCGTTGACTGCGTAAGGCCAGTCCCCGTGCTCGGTCTTGTCCGGCCAGAAGGCGTGCAAGCGGCCATCGTAAGAAGCATACAGGATCTCCAGCAAGCCATCCCCGTCCAGGTCGGCGGTCACCGGGTTGGGCTGGGCGTTCTCGATCTGGTTGTAATCCTCGCTGAGCGGCGCGCCGCTGTCCACCGGCGGGGAGAGCCAATCGAAACCACTGGCATTGAAACGGCTGCGGTCGGCGTTGAAGATGTAGACACCCATATACTGGCTGGGGTAGGAACCGTAGCCGCAGTCGTACACGTTGCCGGTCACCACCACCTCGGCCTGCCCGTTGCCATCGACATCGGCGATCACGGCCGGGGTATGGGCGAAATTGGGCCGGAAGCGCTCGGCGCGGCCATCGCTGGCGTCGCACGTTCCCCAGCCGCGCAGCTCGATCTCCAGGCTCTCCCACACTCCAACTTTGCCCCAGCCTTTGCCGGCGTACATCGCATGAGCCGGGATCTGCTCGCC
>DATDRM010000220.1:0-2664 GCA_035291705.1 Anaerolineales bacterium | reverse complement strand
TAACCGACCCACAAACCGATCCCAAAAGCTCGCGTTGGCGCAGTAGGGAATAAAAGCACGCCCAATGCCGCCGCCATGATAGCCCCGTATCCTACCAGGCTACTGACCCAATCCTCCCAGCGAAGATAGAAACCCAGATCGCGCCACATTTCCGGGAAGAACCTGCCCACAAATTGGCTTTCCATGGAACCCAATACATACACACCATAGAAGTAATAGGCAAGCACCGGTAAGGCAGCTAACAAGGCGATAACCCAGATTTGGGGATCGCGAACGGCTTTGCGTAAGCCCCTGTTGACCAGGATAAACGCAGCCAATGCGAACAACACCGGGAAGAGAGCCACCGCCTTAACAAACAAGGCTATCCCAGCCAGGGCACCGGCCAGGATGGCAGACCTCCAGGAGGGATGCCGGTACCACCAATAAAATCCCCACAAAGCTAGCAGGATGAACATCACCATCAGTGGGTCAGGCTGGAAACTACGGCTGGCTACCACCCCAAACGGCACGAACAAATAGTATGCCGTCGCTAGCACTCCTCCATCGGGAGAAGTCATCGCGCTCGCCAGGAAGAAGAGTGCCACGCCGCCGATAATCCAGAACAGGGAAGCATATAGCCTCGCCACCCACACTGCATCTGAACCGATCAGGCGGTAGGTCAGCGCAACCACCGATTCAAATATCGGTGGCTCGATCAAGCTTTCTCCGGCCAATTGTTCGATCGCCTGCTGCCGCTCCCATTCCGGTGCGGATGGGGAAAGGTAATAATACATGCCTCGCGCCATGATAGCTGAACGCAATTGACGCGTGGGATGGAAATCAAGCGGTTCGTCCGTCAAATCATACAGGCGGATCCCAAGCCCTAAAGAAAACATAACGAACATGACCAGTCCAAGCAAAAGGCGGGACTGACCGAAAAACGACCCTTGATATTTATCTGAATAAAGGTTCATACTCCACCTTAGGAAACACGGTCAGTCTCCCACCCACGGTTGCATCCACGACCTCCCGGCCAGCGTCAGCATAAGCCAGCCGGGCCATCCGGTAAGCGCGTTCCGAGGTCTCTAAATCGGGCAGCTGCCACCGGAAGCCTTTGCCAAAATAGTTACTGTCGAAATGATCTGGATCATCACCTTGAGAGACAAGAGTCGTGTTAGGCCTACCAGTTGTCTTAAAGTCATGATCTACCCCGATCAATATGACCTGCTTAAAACCCATGTGGAAAGCCAGCTGCAGGGCGATGTAGGTCACCGTAGCACCTTCCCACAGCCGCTGCCGGGCATCAAATGCAAATCTTGGCCCGGTATAGGTGGTGTGTAAGAAAATTAATCGGCGATCGGCGGAAAAACCGCCGCTGGTCATAAGAGCAGGTTGGATCAAGTTTCGCGCCCGCCAGGAAAGGAACTTTGGAACCGGAAGGGCAAGGATATCCTCTGCACATTGTTCGATCACCAAATCATTTACCGATAGATAATAGGTTGTTGTAAAGCCTAATTGGGGGAATAGTAAATAAATCCGATTCATCCCAAAAGTGCATTCGTGCCGCAAGCGAGATAGGTCGGTATGCTTCAGGCTCGGCCCGTTGCCAATGATAAAGCAACGCTCTCTGCGGTGAGCATCTTTAAGGGTTGCTAATTGGCCCAGGCTGGCGCGACGCCAGGGGTGAAATGTCGCAGCTGGCCACTGACCAGCCCGATACAGCGTGTACCAGACGCTCCGGGTAACATCCTGGACGGGTGCGGGCAAGTAGCGTTTCAAGGTCTGTTGGATTTGGCTCATTCGGTGCTTAACCTGGCGGTCGCGCCGCCATCGACGATCAACGCCTGACCGGTCATGAAGGATGACTGCACCTCGTCCGCCAGGAAATAGATGGCGTGCGCGATCTCTTCAGGCGTACCAACCCTGCCAATCACCGTCTTATTAGCCAGGTTTTCTAGACGCTCAGGAAGCGAACCGCGCCCTACGTGTCCCCGGCTCAAACCGGCGCGCAGCATCGGAGTATCAACCGCGCCTGGCAATATTGCATTCACCCGGATGTGGTCGGGCGCGAATTCAATCGCCATCGCCCGTGTCAAGGCCAACAACCCACCTTTGCTGGCCGCGTAACAGGCGATATTGGCCGAGGTAGCCACAGCGTGTACCGATGAAACATTGACAATCGCTCCACTCCCTGCCGCTGCTAAAAGAGGATGAGCCAGCTTCACCGCCAGGAACACCGCCCGCAGGTTAGACACCATCACCGCGTCCCATTCTTCCACACTGGTTTCCAACAGGGGCTTGGCGATTTGAACAGCTGCATTATTGACCAAAGCATTCAGAGATTGGGTGAATGAACGAGCCTGGCTGAAAATCGCTTCCAGCTCTTGTGGGTTGGAGATATCAGCCTGAATGAAAAATCCATCTTTCGGGAAATCTTCTCCATAAGTTGCGCGGTCAACGCCAACCACTCGCCAGCCATAATCGGCGAAAATGCGCACCGTTGCCCGGCCAATGCCGCCCGCCGCGCCGGTGATCAAGACAGTCTTAGAATTGATCGATTTCATGAGGGATTCCTAGTCCATCGAGCAAGTTGTGGATCGTGTTTTTGTGGACGCGCTCCCAGGCAGCTGGACTGGAATTGGCATTATGTGGGGCTAACAACACATTATCCATGCGCAGCAGAGG
>DATDRM010000219.1:0-15270 GCA_035291705.1 Anaerolineales bacterium | reverse complement strand
GGACGGATCTCCTGAGAAGTCGAAAACAATAAACGGTGAGGTGAGGAGTTGGCAAAACGATCTTTCTTAAAAGAGATGCGTGTGTTTGGAGTGATCTGGTCCGGCCAGCTGGTCTCGACGATCGGCTCGGGGCTGACTGGCTTCGCCCTGGGGGTATGGATCTATCAAAAGACCGGCTCGACGACCCTGTTCGCGCTTAATATGCTGGCCTACGCATTGCCAAATCTGTTGGTGTCACCGCTTGCCGGGGCGCTGGTCGACCGCTGGGACCGGCGCTGGGCGATGATCTTCAGCGACACCGGAGCTGGTCTCTCCACCCTGGTGATCGCCCTGCTGTTCGTCTCGCAGCGGCTGGAGGTGTGGCAAGTAATGCTGGTGACAGCGGCGATCTCGGCGTTCAGCACCTTCCAATGGCCGGCCTATTCGGCGGCGACGACCATGCTGGTGCCGAAGGCGCAGCTCGGTCGCGCCAGTGGGATGGTGCAGATCGGCGAAGCCATCTCGCAGCTGATCTCGCCTGCCCTGGCGGGGGCGCTATTCGTCACTGCCGGCCTGAGAGTCGTGGTGCTGGTCGATTTTGCCACGTATCTCTTCGCGGTAGGTACGTTATTGGCTGTACGCATCCCGCGGCCGGCGACCACCGCGGAGGGCAAGGCCGGGCAAGGTTCGCTGTGGCAAGAAGCGACCTACGGGTGGAGGTACATCGTTGCTCGCTCTGGCCTGCTGGGCTTGTTGCTGGTCTTCGCGGCTTTTAATTTCCTGAGCGGCTTGATCGGTCCCTTGATCGGCCCGCTGATCCTGGACATGGCTTCCCCAGCCGTGTTCGGCTACCTGGGTTCGATTGTCGGTCTGGGGATGCTGGCCGGGACGCTGGTGATGAGCGCCTGGGGCGGCCCGAAACGGCGCATCCACGGTGTGTTAGGCTTCCTGATGATCTGCGGGCTGTTCATGGCATTGCTCGGGTTACGCCCCTCGATCCCACTGATGGCGGTGGCCGGGTTTGGGTTAATGTTCACCATGCCGATCATCAACGGCTCCAGCCAGGCGATCTGGCAGAGCAAGGTCGCCCCGGACGTGCAGGGGCGGGTCTTCTCCGTGCGACGGATGATCGCCTGGTCGACGATGCCGCTGGCCTATTTACTGGCCGGGCCGCTGGTTGACAAGGTGTTCAAGCCGCTGCTGGTCGAGGGCGGCGCACTGGCGGGGAGCGTGGGGCAGGTGATCGGGGTCGGCGCGGGGCGCGGCACGGGCTTCCTGTTCATTGTGATCGGGTTCTTGAGCGTACTGGTGGCGGCCAGCGGGTATCTCAACCCGCGGGTGAGGATGGTGGAGGACGAGCTGCCGGACACGGTCGGTGAAGCACCGGGAGGAGAGGAGGAAGCGCCCGTTAGCGTTGGAGAAGCAGGCGCCTCGCCCCAACAGTCCCAAATTCCGGCTGATTAAATGTAAAACTTCCGAAGATCGCTCGTCTTCGGAAGTTTTTTCTCTGGTAAGTGATCATATAACACAAAATTGTTCGTCAACCATTAATCGTTTTGTAATAATCTCCTGTTACGATCTCTAAAACCTCTAAAGACTATCTTTAATATGACTTTACCGCAAGGCTTAGGAGGTAAATGTACATGAAACGATTTAACTTGATGTTTCTCGCAGTTTTTTTGGTAAGTTGTACGGGCGCAGCCACTCCGCCACGGCAGCTACCTGGAGATCCACTTGCAAAGCCTACAGATTTCACAGACCCACAACCGGTGGTGACCTTACAGGAGGTCAACCTGGAGAACTACGGCCCAGCGCCTGAACTCAACAACGAAGTCTGGCTCAACACTGACCAGCCCCTCCGGCTGTCAGAGCTGCGCGGCAAGGTGGTGTTGATCGATATGTGGACGTTCGGCTGAATTAACTGCCAGCACGTGATCCCCTCGTTGAGGGGCTGGCATGAGCAATATGCTTCGCAAGGGCTGGTAGTGATCGGCAACCATTACCCGGAATTCGAATACGAGGCTGATCTAGGAAACCTCAAAGAGGCGATCGAGCGCTTAGAGATGCCGTATCCGGTCGCCCAGGATAATGACGGGGCGACCTGGCAGGCGTACCACAACCACTACTGGCCAGCGTTGTACCTGATCGACAAACAAGGGGACATCCTCTATAAGCACATCGGTGAGGGCGGCTACGAGGAGACCGAAGTAGCCATCCAGGCGTTGCTTGACGAGCCATACCCCTAGGAGACTCAGGTACGACGCACTTCCTAAAGTGCGTCGTACCTGCATGTTATAATATCTACATGACAGACGAAATTCCTTATTTGCCAATTCAGGAAGTGCAGGCGGAGCCAGCCGAGATCACGATCACCCTGCGGCGGATTCACCTGTACGCAGTGCTGTTGCCTTTAACCTTCGTCTTGGGGATAGGATTAGGCTACCTGGTGTGGGGCCGGGCGCCAATTGCCTCGGCTTCTAAAGCGGCGGCGAATGATGTCCCCCAGGCTACCACTGCATCGTCAAATCCTCAGGCACAGAGCGCGGCGCAAGACACGGCGCAAGATGCGTCGACAAAGGTTACCCGCTATGAGGTGCCTGTGGACGATGACCCATCCCTGGGGCCGGAGGAGGCGGCGATCACCTTCATCGAATTCAGCGACTACGAATGCCCTTACTGCCGCAAATGGTATACAGAAGTCTTCTCGCGGCTGATGGCGACCTATCCAGATCAGGTGCGGTTCGTGTTCCGCGATTTCCCCCTGACCAGCATCCATGCCAACGCTGCCCCGGCGGCCAATGCCGCTAACTGTGCGGGCGAGCAGGGGAACTATTGGGACTTCCACAACAAATTGTTCGGCATGGAACTGGGGTTGAGCAAGGACGCCTATCTGCAATACGCCAGCCAATTGGGCCTGGATGTGAAAACCTTCAAAGAATGCGTGGAGAGCGAACGCTACAAGGAAGAAGTGCAGGCCGATTTCGATTACGCCGCCAATTTGGGCGTGCGTTCTACGCCGACTTTTTTTATCAACGGGATCGCCGTGGTCGGCGCGCAGCCATTTGAAGTATTCCAGCAGGTGATCGATAAGGAACTGGCGGGGGAGATACCCTAGACGGGAGACGGACGACGAAGGTCGAAAGACGACCGAAGTGCGTCCAGCTTATGTCACAACCTCTTGACTTTCAATCCATCAGCCTGGCTTTGCAACACTTCTGGGCAGAGCGGGGTTGCCTGATCTGGCAGCCGTACTACGCTCAAGTGGGGGCGGGTACGATGAACCCAGCCACCTTCCTGCGCGTCTTGGGTCCAGAGCCGTGGAATGTGGCCTATGTCGAGCCAAGCATCCGCCCCGACGATGGGCGCTATGGCGAAAACCCCAATCGCATGCAGCAGCACTACCAGTTCCAGGTAATCCTCAAGCCTGATCCGGGCAACCCGCAGGAGCTGTATATCAAATCTCTGGAAGCAGTGGGCATCGACCCGCGCCAGCACGACATCCGTTTTGTGGAGGATAACTGGCAGCAACCAGCCCTGGGGGCATGGGGTCTGGGCTGGGAAGTGTGGCTGGATGGTCAGGAGATCACCCAATATACTTATTTCCAGCAAGCGGGTGGGATTGTCCTGGACCCCGTTTCGGTTGAGATCACGTATGGCCTGGACCGGATCGCGATCGCGGTGCAGCGAGTAAAGGGGTTCCAGGAGATCCAGTGGAACTCGCCAGCCAGGGAAAGCACGACAGGGGGGCGGGTTTTCACAGCTGGTGACGTCAACCTGCAAGCGGAGCAAGAACAAAGCAGGTATTACTTTGAAGTCGCCGATGTCGAACGGGCGCGTAAAATGTACGATCTGTTCGAAGCTGAGGCGAACGGCGCTCTGGCGCAGGGTCTGGTTTTGCCGGCTTACGATTACCTGCTCAAGTGTTCACACACCTTCAATATCCTGGATACGCGCGGCGCGATCGGTGTTACTGAGCGCCAGGCGTTCTTTGGCCGGATGCGCGAGATCGCCAGGCGGGTATCGGAGGCTTACCTGGAAGGACGCCAGAGGTTGGAGTATCCCTGGCTGGAAGAAGCGGTGGAGCAGGCGATCAGGGATAAGGGATCAGGGGAGAGGGGGATAAAGCAAAAGACTGGCACGACCCAATCCCATGTTTTAAATTCACCTGCGCAATTCTTACTCGAGATTGGGACGGAGGAACTGCCGGTTGGGGACCTGGCGGCAGCTTTCGAGCAGTTGCGCGCCCGGGTGCCGGCTTTGCTTGACGAGCTGCGATTGAAACACGGCAAAGTGCGCATCCTGGGCACACCACGTCGCCTGGTGGTGTCTGTGGAGGACTTAGCTCCGCGCCAGTCCGACCTGGAGCAGATCGTCAAGGGGCCACCGGCCAGCCGGGCGTATGACGTGCTCGGCCAGCCTACGCAGGCTGCAGAAGGCTTCGCCCGTAGCAAAGGAGTGGCCGTTAGCGACCTGCAGGTGCGGGAGATGGACGGCGGGCAGTACACAGTCGCCCTGGTGCGCCAGGCTGGCCAGCCAACTCTAACCGTCCTGGCCGAAACCCTGCCCGGACTGATCGCTGCGCTGCGTTTTGATAAGTCCATGCGCTGGAACAGCAGCAACGTGTCCTTTTCGCGGCCGGTTCGCTGGCTGCTGGCATTGTTTGGCGAGCAGGTCGTGCCTTTTGAGTATGCCGGGCTGCGCTCGGGGGATCTCACCCGTGGCCTGCGCTTCCAGGAACCCGGAGAACTGCGCGTACAGGCGCCCAGCGAATACTTCGCCAGCCTCGCCGCCCAGGGGATTCTGCTCGACGAGGACGATCGCAAGAGCCTGATCCAGGCACAGGTGAGCAAGCTGGCAGCTGAAGTGAATGGAACCGTGGCGGAAGACCCGGACTTGCTGGCAGAGGTCGCCAACCTGGTGGAAGCGCCGGCCGGGCTGCGGGGATCGTTCGAGGCCTCTCACCTGGAGCTGCCGCGCGAGGTGCTGATCTCGGTGATGAAGAAACACCAGCGCTACTTCCCCGTGGAGCGGGATGGAAGACTGTTGCCCTATTTCATAACCATCAGCAACCGGGGGAAGGACGGCAAGGAACAGGAGCTGGTCATTGAAGGCAACCAGCATGTGATCCGCGCCCGCTTCGCCGACGCCGACTTTTTCATCCGTGAGGACTTGAAAAAACCGCTGGATGGATACTTGCCTCAGCTGGGGACATTGACCTTTCAGCTGCGTCTGGGTTCCATGTTGGACAAGACGCGGCGCATTCGCGCACTGGTCGATGACCTGGCCCCACAGTTCGGACTCGACCCCGACCAGGCAATTGCGGCCTGCCGTGCCGCCGAGCTGTGCAAAGCCGACCTGGTGACCAAGATAGTGGTCGAGATGACCTCATTACAAGGCAGCATGGGACGTTATTATGCGCGCCATTCCGGCGAGACGGAAGCAGTGGCAACGGCGATCTTCGAGCACTACCTGCCGCGCTTCGCGGGCGACGCTGCGCCGATCACCCTGCCTGGACTGGCGGTTGGCCTGGCGGACCGTCTGGATACGCTGGCCGGGTTGTTCGCTGCCGGGCTGATCCCGACGGGGGGAAAAGATCCCTTTGCCTTACGCCGCGCTGCACTGGGTTTGGTCGGGAACCTGATCGCCTGGGAGTTGGATTTTGATCTGCGCAACGCACTATCGGCCGTAGCGGTGCGCCTGCCGATCCCCATGACCGCCGAGAGCCAAACGGCCTGCCTGGCGTTTATCGTCGAACGCCTGCGCAATCTGCTGCTCGAAGGGGGTCATCGCTATGACGTGGTGGAGGCGGTGGTGGCGGCCCAGGGGGAGAACCCGGCGCGTGTGGCGCGCGCGGTGAAAGCGCTGGGTGTTTGGGTCGCGCGAGCGGATTGGGGGAGCATCCTGCCAGCATACGCCCGCTGCGTGCGCATTACTCGAGATATAGCAGAGCGCTATACTGTGGATCCAGCCGCCTTCAGCGAGCCGGCCGAGGGCGAACTTTACGCTTGCCTGGGGATTGCCGAGGTTGCCCGGCGTGCGCCAGGTGCAGTGGATGACTTCTTGAACGCATTCCTGCCTATGATCCCGGCCATCAACCGTTTCTTCGACGATGTGCTGGTCATGACGGACGATAAAGCCAGCCGTGAGAATCGTCTTGGTCTGCTGCAGCGCATCGCCGCCCTGGCGGATGGGGTGGCGGACATGTCAAGGTTGGAGGGGTTCTAAGAGACGGAAGACGAACGACGGAGGACGAAAGACGGACGAAAGACGAAGGACGATAGACGAACGATTCAGGATAAATGAGGAAAAGGTGCCCTTCAAATTCGAGAAGCTGGATGTGTGGCGGTTAGCATTGGAGTATATCGACTTGATCTACGAGGTCGGGAATGAACTACCACGCAGCGAAGAGTACAATCTAAAGTCACAAATGATCAGAGCGGCCACCTCTGTAGCGCTCAACATCGCTGAAGGATCAATCGGTCAGACTGATGCCGAACAAACTCGCTTTATCGGAATGGCAATCCGCTCCCTGGTAGAAACTGTGGCGTGTCAGCACCTGATCCGCAATCGCGGGCTGGTTTCGAGGGTGGATTTGATGAACCAGGCCTATGAAAAGGCTGAAATTCTAGTGGCAAAACTGCATGCACTACGTAAGGCCATCTCACCCAACCAAACTTGGCTACGTGAGGAAACTGCGGCTTACTCAATTGACGAACAAGGAACAATAAACGATAAGTGACAGTAAATATAGAAAAGCTTTCGTCCTTCATCCTTCGTCTTTGGTCTATTTAAGCTCTCTTTATATCCTCCATATACGCCTTAATCTCCGGCACTGCGGTTAACCTCTCGTAGAAGAAGTTATTGACGATGTTAATCACCTCGGCGCGGGCGGCTTCGGCTTCCGCGGTGAGTTGATTCCCGGCCTCCTGGCGAGTCAGGCTGTCGCGCAAACGCAGCAGGAGGCGCACCACCTCGGCCTCCTGGTCGCCCTCCAGGGCGCGGATAACGGCCAGGATCAGGTTATCGGCCTGCTTGAGCAGCTCCTCGATTGAGATATTCCCACCCGGCTTGCAACAGTCGTCGATGGTGCGGATCAAAGACCAGACCTGGTAAAGCAGGGTGGTTGGCTCGTCGAACAATTCGCGTAAGAAGGCCGCTTCTTCGTACCGACCTGTCAGGCGAAAGACGTTGTACATGCGCTTGGCGGCCTTGCCGTAATTGACATCCTTGGTCAGGTACTTGTTGACTTCCTTCTCGAGCTGGGTGACGTAATCTTCAAGGGCATTGGCAGAAACGTGGCGGGCCAGTTTCGAGAAGATGGGCACCGACTCAGCCTCCAGATATATCTCCTGAAAGTAAGGGTCCAGGTACCCATCGAGCGGGGTGATGCTTCCATCCGGCGCCTCCCAGGTCACGTCGAGCATATTGCTGGCGTTGGCCAGCTGGCCACGCACTGGATCGGCGATCACCCAATCCAGCTTGCACCAGCCTGGTTCGGAGGCGACCTCCTCCCAGCGCACCAGGGTGGGGGTTTTATCGGGGTAGGAAGCTTCGATCTGGCCGGCCTGCACTTCCTGGGAAGTCCAGGAAACCGGCGATCCGGCCTTCAGCGCCCGGTCTGCCTTGACCACATCATAAGGGAATGAGCCAAATTTGACCTCGATCAACTGGTAAGTCGGCCCTTTGAGCGTATCAAGAGCCTTCTGGCGCATGATCTCCGCCAGGATCTGGCAGGCTTCAGCGCGGGTCGCTGCCTTGATGTTGACGCGTTCGAAGTAGTCGCAATCACCCGGATAAGACTGGATCTTGGACTGGGCAGCAGAGCCGGAGAGCGCCAGGGCGGTTTCGACGCGGCCCGGCTGATCTTTAAACTCTACCAGGCGGCCGATCTCTCGGAAGTGGGCCAGATCGGCCGGGCTGAAGTCAAGCATGGCCACCTTGTGGCCGAAAACGCCTGTGCGCACATCCATGGAGATATCCTCTCCTGAGGCGGCGGCCATGGACGCCAGCCATTGTAAAGCTTCGGCTTCGTCCATTTCGACGCCCAGGCGGCGGGCGGACTCGATGATGCGGGTTAGGTCTTCTGAGGCGGTGGGGGGTTGCTTGGCGGTCATGGCGATATACTCCTTACTTACCGAATTGTTGGGGAAGAATCAATGCATAGGCGCAAAGAGCGTCAAGGTCAAAAATTTAAACGATCTAATAGAGCAGGTGTTACAGAATTAGCTGACTACTCGCCGGCAGATCCGGCGAGGATCTTGCGGAAGATCTCGGCCTGGTCGATGGCATCCTGCAAGGCGTTATGGGTGAGCGGACGATTACCCAGGTATCGCCGGGCAATATAGGTCATGGAGGTCTCTACCCAGGTAGAACCGGTCAGGCCCATGTAATAGGCTTTCATATCCAGGGCGGTATGGCCGAAGGGATTGCGCCCCAGGAAGCGGTGAAAATAATCGCAGAGGAACATCCAATCGAAAGGGGCATTGAAAGCCACGCAGACCGCTTTCGCTCCCGGGAGGACCACCTCCTCTAACCAGGCCTCGAAACTTGCCATGGCCTCAGCCGGTGGTAGGCCCTTCTCTGCCAGCACCTCCAGAGACAGGCCGTGGACGGCGTAAGATTCGGGCGTCAAATTCCAATTCACGGGCTGAAGCTCGACGTAGAAAGTCTGTTGAGGCTCTTCCAGCCTGCATGCGCCGATGGCGAGCAGGGAGTATTGGCCCGGATTCGGCCCAGCGGTCTCGACGTCGACGGAGATGAAGGTTTCAAGAGAGTGGGAGATGGGCATAAGTGGAGGGATTATAACAGGACGGAAGATGGACGGAGGACGAAGGACGGAGATTAGTCACCAGTCATTAGTCGTCAGTCTTCAGTTGAATTTGAACTCCCCGGGGAAATTAACGCGTCCGGTTCTGCTCTAGAGAAGTAGGCGCGGTAGGCGGCGGTTTCCGCTAACAGGTCCTTAAGGTGGGCGGTGTTCTCAGACAGCCTGGCACTCTCTTGTTGGGCCCCCTCCCCAAGCAAAATTTCGTCTCCCGCCTCGCTCAGCACCGCAAGCTGGCCGTGCGCCGCCAGCCAGTCGATCCCAGCGCGGATTGTGCTCTGGCGCTGCGCGGTGGCGGCTGCCAGAGCTGGTAAACTGGCCTGTCCCTGGTTCGACCGCAGCGTAAACTTGACCAGGCCGGCCAGGCGCGACAAAAACGCTTCCAGCCGGTCCCTCTCGGGGTCGACGCCAAACAGATAAACCGTCTGCGGAGAGACGGCCGCCAGCACAACCCGTAGCTCCGCCGGCCCGGGTGGAGAAGTCCAGATCGCCAGGCCAGGCCCCTTCTCCAGAGCGAGCCGGTTCCGAGCAACGATCCCCTGCTCGACCAGACGCTCCAGGGCTTCCCCCTCGGCCCACACCTGGAGGTCTTCCTGGGCGAGCAACGCCTTCAGCAGAGGCAATGGATGATCCTGGCGGCGGTTATCCTGAATGAGGATTGGGGGTGCGGCTGGCCGCATCTCCGTCAGTGGTTCCGTGACCAGGCGGGCGTCCAACCACTCGACCTGCACCTCACGCTGGCCGCGGTAATCGCTGGCGCGGACGACATAAGCCAGGTCAAAGCGCGCCCCATTCGGCAGCGCTTCGGGCAGAGGCCAGCCTGCTCCGCCCCACCAGATCACTTTATGGGAGACGCCTTGCTCGTCTACGACGACCAAGTGAAGGTGTTCGGCACGCCGGCCAAACGTCGACTGGCTGATCAGAGTGAGGCGAAGGCAGGCCAGGGTCACCGCCGGGTTGCCCGCCCCGAACGGGGCCAGGCGCTCCAGGTCAGCAACCAGCTCCAGGGACAAGCCCGACAGGGGAAGGTAAGCGTCAATCTGTAAAGCCCTCTCGAGCTGGCCTTCTCCGAGCATCTCGCGCACCGTTTTCGAGAGGGCACGGCGGAATTCGGGGATGCGCTCGGTTGGGATGGTGAGGCCAGCCGCCATTGGGTGGCCGCCGAAGCTGGACAGCAGCTCGGCCTGGGCGGCAATGGCCGCGGTGATATTACAGCCTGCCACCGAACGGGCCGATCCGCGGGCGCTCCCGCCCGGTGGGGCCGAGATCAGCACCACCGGGCGGTTGTAGCGTTCCACCAGGCGGCTGGCGACGATGCCGATCACCCCCGCCGGCCAGGCCGGATGTGACAATACCAGCGCGGCGGAATCCAACAGGGAAGGATCGCGCTCGAGCTGCGCCAGGGCGGCTTGAAAGACCTGCTCGGTTTGCAGCTGGCGCTCGGCGTTCAATCCTTCCAGCTGCTCCGCCAGCAGGCGCGCCCGGCCGAGGTCCAGCGTTGTCAGGAACTCCACTGCCTGGTTGGCGTCAGACAGTCGGCCGAGGGCGTTTAAGCGCGGACCCAGGATGTAGGCGATATGCTCCTCGGTCAACCCGGCCGGGTCGATCTCGGCCGTTTCCAGCATGACTTTCAGCCCGAGGCGGGCGGGGGTGCGCAAGGCTTCGATCCCGCGCTGCAGCAGGTAACGGCTTTCTCCCTTGAGTAAAGCCAGGTCAGCTACGATCCCCAGGGCGACCAGGTCGAGGAACTGGCTGGCGCCACCGGGATGCCCGGTCTGCACATAGAGAGCTTCGGCCAGCTGGTAAGCCACTCCCACTCCAGGCAGGGTTTCCAAGGGATGCCCGGGCGGGAGTAACTTCGGGTTGACCAGCGCGCAGGCGGCGGGCAGATGCTCAGGGATGTCATGGTGGTCGGTGACGATCACATCCACCCCTTGGGCATTGGCATAATCGATGGCGGTGTGGGCGCTGATGCCGGTATCGCAGGTCAAGATCAGCTGCGCCCCGGCCTGGATCACCTGTTGCAAAACCGGAAGGTTTACGCCATGTGACTCTGTCTCCCGAACCGGAATATGGTAGGTGACGTTTGCCCCCAATTCTTTTAGGGTGGAGACCAGCAGGGTGGTTGCCGTTTGGCCGTCCACATCGAAGTCACCCCAGACGCAGATGGCTTCGCCTTTGCGGATGACGTCGATCAGCCTGACGACAGCCCGCTCCATCCCGGGCAGTTCCAGGGGCGAGGTGGGGAGATAAACTTGCGGATCGAGGAAGGCCCTGGCTTCGGCCAGGGCGGTTACCCCACGCCGCGCCAGCACTTCAGCGATTAACGGATGACCACCAACGCCGCGCTGGAATTCATCGGGAAAAAGGATAGCTTGAGGTTCGAGCCAGGAGGACATGAGGAAGGATGAAGAACGAAGGACGATGGACGAATGATAAAGGACGAACGTTCGTCGTTGGTCATTCGTCTTTCGTCAGAATTCTATCTCGGCAATCTGGTCAAAGTCCAGGGCGAAATCGATACGCTCGACCGCGACCTCCTCCATACGGGGGAGGGGACCGGCCTGGACGCCGCGCTCACACAATGAACGATAGGTGCAATAATCGCAACGTTCGACGTGCTGAGTGAGGGGGAAATCCCCCTCTGGCAGGCCGGCGATCTCCATCACCAGCCCGGCCAAAAAAACTTTGTCCTTGTGGTATTGCCCGGCGCTATAAGGGAAACGCTCCGGTTCTTGGGGGAAACCTGCAAACCAGTAAACCATCTCGACCAGGTGGGGCTGGATTGGCTGGCCGCCGTTCAACGCAGCCCCGGCTTCAACCAACAAGAAAGGGTAGACGCGGGTTTGCAGGCGCTCGGCCAGCCATTGGCGCGGCGGGCGCTTATGGGAGGTCTTCCAATCGATGACTGCCAGGCGCATGCCGGACTCCGACCGGATACGCAGGATGGCGTCGTACTTCGCCACCAGGCGGTAGCCTTCCAGGGGAGCTGCAAGCGACACTTCCACACCAAGCGTCTCGTTTGAATCCAACAAGCTTGGGGCGGATTCCAGGTAATTCCGCCACCAGCGCGGGAGGTCACCCTTGGTCCCTCCAGCCAATCCGGACAGGCGCTCGGCAGGCATGCCGAGCAGGTGCTGTTGCACCAGGCGGTGGAAGGCAGCCCCATTCAACAGGCGCTGCTCGTTCTCCCCGGCCGGTTCGGCTTCGATGGCCGGCCAGGCCAGCCGCTCCAGATAGCGCAGTTGGAAACGGCGGCGGCAGTCTACATAATCTTGCAGGTTGCCCTGGCTGAAAAGAAAATCGCTCGGCAGGGTCATGATTCCGGTGCTCCTCCAAGGTGTTTTTCCCAAAATGAAAGCAGCTCGACAAAGGGGAGCGCCGGCCGGGCAGGCGTTCGTTCGTTATTACGACCGGTGTTCCAGGTGACGATCAGCTCCCGTCTGGCGCGGGTGAGGCCCACATACAACAAGCGCAGCCGTTCGGCGACGTAGTCAAGGCGCGCCTGATGGGTTGGCATGCCCTCTTTGTACCAGGTATTTTCGTCGGTGGAGAAGGCGATGTCCAGCTGATCGAGGGCTTCCGCTTCAAGGTTCAAATGGTCACGCAGGTACCAGGGCTCAGAAATGTAGCGGTCGTTTGCCATCCCAGATGGGAAATCATAGTTGTTGACCGACATCAGGTAGACCCGGTCCCATTCCAATCCCTTGGCCTTGTGCATGGTGGTGACGAAGACCTTGCCTTTGTAACGATCGGGTTCAATGGCGGTATCTTCGTCGCTGAATCCCAGGAAACGGCGCTCGTTGCGGGCGATCACACCCAATTCCTGGGAGAGCTCCGGTAATCGCCACTCCAGGTGGGAGGCGCTCGCCCGGCGCAGGATCAGGGCCAGCTTATGGGCGATGGCCAGGTCGGCGGGAAGCTGGAACAAATCCTGCGCCACGCTGAGCAGCAGCTGGTCGATGGGCAATTGAGCTGCTCCCTGCCAGCGCCGGGCGAGGTGGCGGAATGCTTCTAGTTCTGCGTAAATCCCTGCGTCTTCTTCGAGAAGGGATAGCCCCTCCAGCCAGTCCTGGCCGGCGCGCGGCCAGAGGTAATCCTCGACCTGGCGGCATTTGCCCAGCAATTCAGCAACCTGTTTCACTCGTCCGGCGGTCTCGACGTTTTCCCTTTCGGCGCGCCGCCAGGCCTGATAAGCCGTCTCCAGCTTGCTCGCCGATCCAGGGTCGGACAGATAATTGATCACGGAACCCAGGGTTCCCGCAGCCTGGCGGGTAGAGCTGGTGCTGCGCAGGACCTCGACGTAATCCAAAGCGCGGCGCTTGAGCTCGGTGACCAGTTCAAAGCCCCGCTGGTTGCGCGGTACGAGCACGGCCACGGTATCGTCTGGATGAGCCGGCAACCAGCGGGCAAGCGAGTCGGCCACAGCCTGAATCTCGCGCTCGGGGGATAATTTTTTGTCGATGATGCGGATTTGCCTGGGATCGTCGGGCGGGTTAGGCTGGGGGTCGCCGGGCGGAGCAGGCTTAATTAACGGCTCAGCCAGGGCGTCGCGCACTTCAGGGCGCGGGTGCTCGGTTTGCGTCCACTGGATCAAATGATTGGCGAGGGTGATGATGCTTAGGGTGGAACGCCCAGAATCGGGCAATTCCTGGGCTTGAACGCCAGTTTCGGTCAAGAAATCGCGTAAGAATTGGGGGCTGGCGGTGGTGAAGGTTTCGAAGATGGCCTGGTTGGGATCGCCGACGCGCACCCAATTGCCATCCCCTCCTACCAACAGGCGCAGGACCTTTTCTTGCAGGCGGCTGCTGTCCTGGGCCTCGTCTTCCAGGATATACGGCCAGCGCTGGCGCAGGCGCTGCAGGTACTGCCCATCCAGCTCCAGGGACTGGAGCGCCAGGCGAATCAGGTCGTCAAAGTCGACTGCGCCGCGGTAAGCCAGGGCGCGCTGGTAGTCGGCATAGATGGCGCAGCCCATCTCGGCCAGCGGCAGGGGAACAGGCAACCGGTCCAGCTGGGAACGCAAGACGGGAGGTGTGAGCTGCAGATCTTTGGCGTAGCGGATGAAGCTGGAGGCCAGGCCGCTGACCAGGTCAGGCAGTTGATCGCGGCGGATCCAATCGTGCCGGGTCTCTTCTTCAGGATTGAGATATTCATCCAACGCATATGAGTCCCCGCGCAGCCAGGCTCTGGCGACCTCCTCGAGGATCTGATCTGCAGCACGCTCGTCGATGATCTGGAAGTCCTCGTCCAGACCGACCAGCCCCGGCCGCTCGCGCACGATATCGTGCGCCAGGCCATGCAGCGTGCGCACCCGGTAACCCAGGTAGGGCAGCAGGCCGCGCTGCTGGACGAAAGCGCTCACCCGGCGGGAGAAGTTATCTACGGCGGCGTTGACCAGGGTAACGACCAGCACCTCCTGATCGTCCTCGAGCAGCCCGCTGGCGATGATCTCGGCTGCCAGATAGGAGAGAATCTGCGTCTTGCCGCTGCCAGGCACGGCGGAGACGCCCATCTTACCGCCACGGTAGGCGAGGATCTCTTGCTGTTTGGGACGAGGGGTAAACATTTGCTGGTGGTAAACAGGTAGTCAGGTATAAAGGTAGCCAGGTAAGCGGATGATCCGTTAATTGGCTAGACAAGTGGGGCCTCAGCGGGAAGGTCGCGTAAGAGGCGCTGAATAGCCTTGAGCAGGGGACCTTGCTGCTCGAAGCCCTGTTCGCCGAGCTGGCTCAAGCCCAGGTAAATCTTGCGGCGACAGCGGCGCGCCAGGCCAAGCGTCAGGCGATGTAAAGACTGCAGGTTGGCCTGGACTTCATCCGAATCTGTCCAGACCGATCCGACTTCCCACTGGCGGCTGAGCACATAGGGGTGGGTGAGCGGCTGGTAGAGACGTTCAAACCAGCCTTGGCCACCGACGTCTAGCCAGAACTGGTACTCTACCGGCCGGTTGGCCATCAGGAAGGTGTAGGCCGGGGCAAGCAATACGGCGTCCTCGGCTTCCAGTTCCCAGCTGCGGATGTACTGCGCCGCCACCACCCCATCCTGGACCATCTGGACGTACTCCTTACCCAAGGGGGTCTCATCCTCAGGCAGGTTCCCGGCGACGACCCAGCGGAACTTGCGCGCCGACTCGATCAGGTTAGCAGCCACCTTACCTTTATCGTAGTCGCGGTGAAAACCATACCCAGGCTGGGAAAGCAGCTCGCCGAACAAGCGGCTCCAGAAGTAGTCCAGTTCTTCCACCGGGCGGGGGATATAGTTCTCGATCCATATTCGCAAAGCTTCATAACACCCGCCCAGGGAGAAAGTGATGCGCTCCTGCATCTCGGGATTGAGGCGGTCGAAGGAGGTCAGGGTGGGCTGGCCCTGGCGAAGGCGGTAGACGATCTCAGCCAGGAGCTGCGCCCGCACCAGGTCCATGCCTTCGATGGCCTGGATCAGGGCGTAAGCCACGTCGAAGCGCG
>DATDRM010000218.1:0-4370 GCA_035291705.1 Anaerolineales bacterium | reverse complement strand
CAACCATCAACTACGAGACTCCTGACCCTGATTGTGACCTGGACTACATCCCCAATTCATCCCGGCTGGCCAACGTCCGGCACGTCATGTCAAACTCTTTTGGATTCGGCGGCCACAACGCGACCATCATCCTGAGCCGTTCTGTAGAGGAAGGATTATGAGCCCTCGCTACGCCCACATCACCGGGTGGGGGATGGCCGTGCCGGAAAAAATACTCACCAACGCCGATCTGGAGAAAATGGTGGACACCGAGGACGAGTGGATCGTCTCTCGCACCGGAATTCGCCAACGTCACATTGCCACCGATGGACAAACAACCGCCACCCTGGCAGCGGACGCCGCGCTGCGCGCATTAGAGGTCGCCAACCTGCTTCCTCATGAGGTTGACCTGATCATTGTCTCGACTTCCTCGCCAGAACACATCTTTCCGGCTACCGCCTGCCTGGTGCAGGATAAGATCGGCGCAGTAAAAGCTGGCGCCTTCGACCTCTCCGCTGCCTGTACCGGTTTTATATACGCCGTGTATCTCGCTGCCCAGGCGATTAAAGCCAACGGTATCAACAATGCGCTGGTGATCGGCTCGGAAACGCTCTCCCGCCTGGTGAACTGGAAAGACCGCGACACCTGCATCTTGTTTGGGGATGGCGCGGGCGCCTTCGTCCTCCAGGCCAGCCAGGAACCTGGCGGAGTGCTTTCATCTGTACTGCGCTCAGATGGTTCTGGCGGCGATCTGCTTTCTGTACCCGCTGGCGGCAGCCGCTTACCCACCAGCCTACAGACCCTTTATGATGGCCAGCATTACATCCATATGAACGGGCGGGAAGTCTTCCGCTTTGCCACGCGGGTTATGTCACAGGCGACCCAGGAAGCCATCGACGCGGCTCATCTTAAACTTGATGACATCGAGCTGGTCATCCCCCACCAGGCCAACCAGCGTATCATCGAAGCCGCGGCGCGTGGTCTTAACCTTCCCATGGAGCGAGTCATGGTGAACCTGGACCGCTATGGGAACACTTCGACGGCCTCAATACCGATCGCCACCTGTGAGGCCATCCAACAAGGCCGCCTGAAGCCAGGTGACCATGTAGTCTTTGTCGCCTTCGGAGCCGGATTGACCTGGGGTTCGGCGCTGGCCCAATGGAGCGGTCCGTTCCCAGTCGAGCGCAAGATACGGCCGAAACGCTACCGCTGGTCGGCGCGCCTGCGTTCTATCCTGCGGCGCCTGATCCGGCATATCGAAGGCTTGATCTGGGGCAAAAATAATGTCATTTTGTAGAGACCTTCCCCCTCCAGACACGCCTGAAAAAGCCGGTTAAATGATCTTGTTGGTACCCCGTTAGCCAGGCCAGAAAATAGAAGAGGAGCGGCGAAGCGTTCGCTGACGCCAGGCCAGTTAACGCTATCAGGACGACCCACAAAAGGATGTAAACCACGGCTCCGACGAGCACGCCTGTGACGGGTCTGGTCAGATACCACATTAAGTATTGCCGGTCGAAATCTCGCTCCCAGGATAAATGTTTTACCAGCGCATATAGCCCGCCAAGCACGCCTCCCAGGCCTCCCCACACCATGCTGCCCAGGAGGAAGGGCAGGTCTGAGACGCTTTTCGAGCCGGTGATTGCCTGGGCACCCAAAACCAGGAAAAACAGCCCGACGAACAGCGCGCCCCACACGAACTCGTACAAGAACAATCCGATCCCAATCCTTTCCATTCGATAAGGCAATCCCTTATCGAGTGGCTCTGCGATCAGATCGGGCTGTAAGAAGGCGTCGGCCGAAAACAATGGTGCGCCGCGCATCGAGGTATGCGCATCCGGTAGGGAGATTTCTTCTACCGGCAAGCCAGGCGCGGGGGGGAATTCTTCCTGACGCAGGATCGGCTCGACTGCGCCCATCCCACCTTCAAAAGTAGAAGCCGGTGCCTCAATCCCGCTCAGGGTGTATGGCATTTCAGTGGTCTCGATCGGCTCCACCGCCTGCATCCCTCGATCTTCCTCCCCTTCAGGCAAACCCAACGACCCGCGATAGCCTCCCACCATATCCTGGGATTCTGCCTTTTCACTTGGGGCAGGCTTTCCTTTTCCTCTTTTACTTGCCACCTATGCACCTTCCTTCTTGGGTGGGACGCAGATTAACGCTGATATATGCTGATTTAATCAGCAGTATAGATTAAATCTGGCAATAAGTCAAATGTTAGAACCGCGTTAGAAATCCAGATTAAAACAAAATCCATTTCCCCACAAGGTCAGAGATTGGTATAATTTTATAGAATTCTGCGGTCTGTTACCCAGTTTTGGAGGTATTTGTGAATCCGACCCGCAACCGAAGCTCAATTATTTATCTGCTGTTGTTTGTCGCCATCATCGTAATGGTGGTTTACCAGTTTCAACAGCAGTCTTCCACCCAAGAATCATTGACGATCAGCGAAGTAGCTGCCGACATCCAAAAAGGCAACGTCAAGCGCATCCTCGAGGACGAAAACCGGCTGCGTGTGATTTACGCTGATGGAACTGAGCGTACTTCACACAAAGAAGCCACCGCCACACTGGTCGAACAATTAAAGGCACTGGGCGTAAGCACTGAGGCGCTCGCCTCCGACAGCGTCAAGATCGAGATTAAGCCACCCAGCGCCTGGTTAGGCATCGCCACTGCCTTGGGCTACTTCGTACCCTTTATCCTGCTGGCAGGCGTTTTCTGGTTCGTCTTCCGGCAAGCTCAGGGCAGCAATAACGCCGCGCTGTCATTCGGAAAGTCCCGCGCCCGTCTGTTCACTGGCGACCAGCCGTCAGTCACCTTCGAAGACGTGGCCGGTGTCGAAGAAGCAAAAGAAGAGTTGAAAGAAGTAGTGGAATTCCTGCGCGAACCAGAAAAGTTTATCTCGCTCGGGGCGCGCATCCCCAAGGGTGTGCTGCTGGTTGGCCCGCCAGGTACAGGCAAGACACTGCTGGCCAAAGCTGTTTCTGGCGAGGCGGGGGTGCCTTTCTTCTCCATCTCCGGCTCTGAGTTCGTCGAAATGTTCGTCGGCGTTGGTGCCAGCCGGGTGCGCGATCTGTTTGACCAGGCCAAGCGTCACTCACCTTGTATCGTCTTCGTCGACGAGATTGACGCCGTCGGCCGCCAGCGCGGCGCCGGCCTGGGGGGCAGCCACGACGAGCGTGAGCAGACCCTCAACCAGATGCTGGTCGAGATGGACGGTTTCGATACCGATACCAACGTGATCATCGTCGCCGCTACTAACCGCCCCGACATCCTGGACCCCGCCCTGCTGCGCCCCGGCCGGTTCGACCGGCGGGTGGTGCTCGACCGCCCGGATATGCGCGGCCGTGAGGCGATCCTCAAGGTGCACGTTAAAGGCAAGCCGCTAGGTCCGGACGTCGCACTGGATGTTTTGGCGCGCTCAACGCCCGGCTTCGTGGGAGCCGATCTGGAAAACCTGGTCAACGAAGCGGCCATCCTGGCTGCCCGGCGCAATAAGAAAGTCATCGGCGAGTCCGAGATGGAGGAAGCAATCGAACGCGTCATCGCCGGGCCGGAACGCAAGAGCCGCCTGATCAGCGAAGAAGAGAAACGCATCATCGCTTATCACGAAGCCGGTCACGCCGTTGTGTCCAACGCCATCCCGGAAGCCGACCCGGTGCACAAAGTCTCAATCACCGCGCGTGGGATGGCTGGGGGTTACACCATCATGCTACCCGAAGAGGACCGCACCCTGATGGCGCGCAAGAAATTGTATGCCGACATGGTTGGCCTGTTAGGCGGTCGTGCCGCCGAAGAGATCGTCTTCGACGACATCACCTCGGGCGCTTCGAACGACCTGGAACGCGTCACCAAAATGGCGCGCGCCATGGTCACCCGCCTGGGGATGAGCGTTGAACTCGGCCCGATGGTCTACGGCCAGAAAGAGGAGCTGATCTTCCTCGGCCGGGAGATTTCTGAACAACGCGATTACTCCGAAGCGGTCGCCCAGCAAATCGACAAAGAGGTGCGGAAGCTGGTGAATGAAGCCTACGAGACGGCCAAGTCGACCATCCTGCGCTATCGCGAAAAACTGGATGCTATCGCCCAGCGGCTGCTCGAAGTCGAAACCATCACCCGTGAAGAGTTCGAAAGCATCTTCCCACCGCCCTTTCCCAAGATCAGCGGCACGCCAGTGCCACTATTTGCGTGAAATGTGAACCGTGAAGTGTGAAACGTGAAACGTGGATTTTAAATCACGTTTCACGTTTATATTTCATTCTTTCTCCCATGACCCAAGGTAACGCTTCGACCCTCATTAGCTACGAGGCCGCCCTCTCCGGCGCGGCGTTCTTTCCACAGGTTTCAGCTGGTTATCTGGTGATCGGCGGCGCGGACCGGGTGGCTTTCCTGCA
>DATDRM010000217.1:0-20194 GCA_035291705.1 Anaerolineales bacterium | reverse complement strand
CCGGTTTGGACATCCTGAAATGTGAAACCGATCTGTCTGGCAACCTCCCTCGCCATCTCCACCATGTAAGCCGTTGCGGCGGTCTTCTCCATCGGCCCCTTTTCAATCCCTCCTGATATCTCGATTTGCGTGCCTGGAACCGTAGCTCGCAGTGCTATTTGGCGGATCAGCTGATCCAGGGCCTGGCCAGCTTCAGCAGTGACAAAGCGGGTATCCACATCCGCCCAGGCCAAATCGGGGACAACATTGGGCATGGTTCCGCCTCCAATCACCCCAACATTGACCGTTGTCCCCGGATGGTACCCATTAAGTCCGGTCAGATCCTGGATACAGCGCGCCAGTTCGACGATAGCGTTGGCACCTTTCTCGATCTCTACCCCAGCGTGAGCCTGTCGTCCATGAACAGTAAATCGGTATATAGCGCCGCCTTTCCGAGCGCTCACGATGTCACCATTCGCCCGGGCAGATTCGAGCACCAGCGCCGCATCCATCTGCCTTGCCACAGGCTGATAAAGCTGGCGCGAGACCTGCGAACCGACTTCCTCATCGGTGTTGAGAAAAAAGACGATCTGCTCAAAGTCACGGAATCCATCCTGCAATAGCGCCCGGACTGCGTATAATCCAACCAACAGCCCGGCTTTCATATCATTGACCCCAGGTCCCAGGATACGTTCCCCTTCTATCTGCATCGGTCGTTTGGCGACAGTACCATCGGGATAGACTGTATCCAGGTGACCGACTAGCATGATGCTTGCCTGGCCGCTGCCCTTTAAGGTCGCCATACAGCAATCGCCATATTCAGCCAGGGGGAATTCGGTAAGCTCAAAGCCGGCGGAATGCAGCCAACCGCGAAATATCCGCCCGACGGCATCCACACCGGCTTTGTTCGAAGTGCCGCAATCAATGTTCACCAAGAGGCTCAGTTCCTCCAAGAACTCGGGCAGATGTTCCTGGAGCCAGGCGGTCATTCTTTGAAGGGTAGCCATATGAGTAGGTTATGTCTTCAACTGGTATTCCCAATTAATGCTGTCCAGATAGCGGATAAATTCCACCACGGCGTCTACCAGGACTTTTCGCATCGCCGCGCCTTTCTCCTTCGTGCCTTTGGTGGGATCGCCTGTGGCACCCACATTTGTCAATTCATTGAACTTCCACTTAATATCCGCATTGGGCGGGAGATTGGGAACCACACCTTTGGCATATTCCATCTCGACGAGATGCGGGAAAAGTTCAAGGCAGATGCTGGTTTCCCCCTCGCCAGCGTGACCCAATCCATTCCACACCTCAAAAGTACCGGGGGGCAAGAGTTCACCGGCAGTAACCCACCAGGCATCCTGGACCGCGATTTTCATATCCGGGTGAGCAACCTTGAAGCTGCGGGCAGCGACTTCGATCGGGCCGCTGTTGCCGTCATGGCCGTTGAAAATAAACACCCGGCGAAATCCCTCGCGGTAGCAAGAGTCCAGGACATCCCGGATCAAGGCGATCAAGGTCTCGTATTTGACCGAAACTGTGAATGAGAAATCTTTATAGTGTTCGCTCATACCGTAAAAGTAAGGTGGCAAGAGCAAGAGATCGTCAAAATGAGCTGCCACCTCTTTAGACAGCATATAAGAGACAAAACAATCTGTTCCAAATGGCAGGTGATTACCGTGATTTTCCAACGCTCCAAGGTTAAATATAACCTTGTTAAATTGGTGCAGCTTGTATTTATGCCCGTTTAACTCTTCTGCCTGATAGACTGTCATGGTTTTATCCTCCTTTATCTACTATTAAAACTTTATCGTGAGGGCTGGATCCGTAAAATCTCGGATTACCAGCCCTCGTTTAAATTGGCTGACTGATTATGGTGCTGGAACTTTCTCTGGCACAATTTCAGCCGCCAGGGTGAATTTACCATCCTTGACCAGGATCATTGTCACGCCCTTCTGCGGGATGCGACTGCCTGGCGGGAAGGTGATGCTGCCCGTGATGCCTGGGAAACCTTTTGTGCTTTTCAGAGCCTCGAGGATGGCTTTCGGGTCGTCTGAGCCGGCGCGTTTGATCGCGTCAGCAAGGAGTTTCACCGTGTCATAACCAAGGCCAGCAAAAGCGTTCTCAGGCGGCGTGTTGTACTCTGCCTGGTAGGCGGTGATGAACTTCTTGACTGCATCCGTACCCAGATCGGGATCCATCAACGAGTGCGTCGTGAAATAAGTGTTTTCCGCACCCGGCCCGGCGATCTCGACCAGCAAAGGCGTGTCATAGCCATCGCCGCCGACAATAGGTTTGTCCATCCCGGCATCGCGGAACTGTTTGACGATGACGCCGACATCATCTGGGCCAGCAGAGATAAAGATTATATCGGGCACCGTCCCCAAGCCCTTGAGCTTGGTGATCTGAGCCGAGAAATCCTTGTCGCCGGTCTGGTAAGTATCTTCCAGGGCAATTTGGCCGCCAAGCTCGGTGAAGCGCTCCTTGAAGTATTGACCCAACAGCAAGGTGTACTCCATCCCTTTGTCAATGAGCAAATAGGCTGACTTAGCCTTAAGGTCATTAAAAGAATACTCAGCAGCAGCTGCTGCCTGGACGTTGTCGCCAAAACAGGACATGAAGAGGTAGTCGGGAACGTGCTCTGGCAACTTTGGCGATGTGGCGCCAGAGGTGACGAACACGATCCCCGCTTTGGCAGCGATGGGCGCGGCAGCCAGGGTCATATCCGTGTCGCTAAAGCCCATCATGGCTATGACCTTGTCCGATTCGACCAGCTGCGTGGCGGCATTGCCAATCGTGGCTGCATCGGTCTTGCCATCGTAGACGACGAGTTCCAGCTGACGTCCTAGCACACCTCCAGCTGCGTTGATCTCCTTGGCAGCCAGCTTAGCGCCATTCGCCGAGGGGACATCCAGCGAGGCCATACCTCCTGTGAGGTTATAGATCACCCCGATTTTGACTGGCTGAGCGGGTGGGGCTTCTGTGGCTGCCGGAGCACATGCGCTTAGGATCAGCACGGCCAGCATGATTATGGTTAAAAGTGAGTGACGTTTCATCGTGATTTCTCCTTTTCCTTCCGAGGAAATTTTGACAGTGACAGATAAGGGGTTGGAAGATCTGGCTTGCACAATTCAATTATCCTTAACTCACCTCCTTTCCGGGAACAATCGCCTTTTCTCCTCTCTTTGGTAAGAGCCAGGACCAAAAGCGGTTAAAATCGATCTCTCGCCCTCCCAACAATCCCTTTGGCCGAAAGACAATCACCAGGATAAAGATGATCGACATCAAAATTTGGCTGGCGCCATACACCGGTGGGATGTCTATCGGCCCGATGGCAATGCCGCGTTCGGCATTGCGCAAGATCTCTGACAGAACCGTAATGAGCACTGCGCCGAGGATTGAACCGCTGACTGAGCCCATCCCGCCAATTACCAGCATGGTAATCACAGAAAATGTCTCTACAAAGTAGAAAGACTTGGGTGAAAAAGACATTATGAAGTGAGCCCAAAGCGAACCAGCCACCCCAGTGAAAAATGCACTGAGGCAATAGGCAAGCAAGCGGGAACGCATGACGTTGATCCCAAGGGATTTCGCCGCGATCTGATTATCACGAACCGCGATCATTCGCCGCCCATACATAGACCGGGCAATTCTCCAACCTATATATATCGTCAAGATGGTCCAACCCCAGGCCCACCACAAGGTGGTAAAAGGGGGTACGCCAGAAAAGGTGCGCGAGCCACGCGTCATCTTATCCCAGTTCACCAGGATCACCTGGACAATCACCAGGAATCCCAATGTTGCTACAGAGACATATGGGCCGCTCAAGCGCATCAGCGAGAGCCCGACCAAGAAGGCCACGATCACAGCCAATAGCCCGGCGATTAGCGTGGCGGGCAGAAACGACAACTCTACCTGCGCTAGCCAGGAGGGCAGGTCAGGTAAATTGACCTCCTTCATCGACAAAGGCAGCGTTAAGATAGCAGCAGTGTAAGCGCCGATCGCCATGAACCCGATTTGACCCAAGGAAAAAACGCCCGTCATGCCGTTGATCAGATTTAAACTGACCACCAGGATGATGCTGATGGCGAGCCCAACGACGACACGTTGGATGTAGGCGCTGGCCGCCACCTTCGTATAGATAAGAAACCCGGCGGTGAGTACTACCAGGATCAGCAAGGTGAGCAGGTTGAAGAAACGCTGGGATCGCAACTCAGATTTTCTCCCTCTCCGCGGAACCCATAATGCCGTTGGGACGGAACAATAGCAAAATAATCAAGGCCACAAATACAAAAGCATCCCGAAAGGGAGCCAGCGAGGACGGGAGCAAGCCCTGTAAAAGGATTTCTAGGAAACCAAGCAAGAAACCGCCTAACACCGCGCCCGCCAGGCTGCCTAAACCGCCGATGACCGAAGCCACAAAAGCCTTTAGCACGGGATAGAAACCCATCAAGGGATCAACCTTGCCCACGCGGGCGCTCCATAACAGCCCAACAACGCCTGCCATTATCGACCCGATGGCGAAAGCGGTGGCGATCACCCGATTGACATTGATTCCCATTAAGTGCGCCGCCAGAAGATCTTCAGAAGCCGCGCGCATGGAGATGCCCAATTTCGTGCGGGTCACGAAAAGGGTTAACAATACCAGCAAGATCACAGCCACAAGGATGGCGACCACGTCTATCCTGGATATTTGAAGCTGCCCAAAGCGAAAAGTCGAATTTAAGGAAGATGGCGTAGGAAATGCTCTGGGGGTGGGGCTAAAGACCAGGATAGCAGCATTCTCGAGCAAGATGGTCACCGCGAAGGAGGTCAACAACATGGACACGTCCGGCGCTCCCCGGATGGGGCGATAGGCAACCCGCTCCATCAGCAATCCAGCGATAGTGCTGGCGACAATTCCCCCAAGCGCGGCAACCCAAAAGGGAGTTCCTAACACCAGTAACAGCAAAGCTCCATAGCTGCCAACCATGATCAGATCCCCGTGGGCAAAATTGATCAGCCGCAGGATACCAAACACCATCGCCAGGCCGATCGCCATGAGCGCGTACAGGCTCCCAATGCTGATAGCGTTGATCCCTTGCTGGGCAAGGTATTGGAGTTGCGTCATACTGCCGAGCCTCCCAGATAAATCCGCTCAATTTCAGGGTTGGTGCGCAACGCTTCCACCGGGCCGCTCATCACAACCCGCCCGGTTTCCAGCAAGTAACAGCGGTCAGCCACCTGGAGCGCCTGGCGGGCGTTTTGCTCAACGAGCAAGATAGTCACACCCTGCTGATGGAGCTGCTTGATGACTTTAAAAATCAGCTGCACGATCACCGGAGCCAGACCGAGGGAAGGTTCATCCATGAGAAGTAAACGTGGACGTCCCATCAGGGCTCGTCCGATAGCCAACATTTGTTGTTCTCCACCGCTCAACGTCGCGCCGCTTTGTCGTACCCGCTCACCTAGCACCGGGAAAAGCGAATAGACCCATTCCATGTCCCTTTGAACCCCAGCCCGATCCTTGCGTTGCACTGCGCCCATGAGCATATTCTCTTGGACGGTTAGATTTCCAAAAATATGCCGTCCCTCCGGGCAGTGACCGATGCCAACTTGAATAATGTCATACGGGCTTGACCGCGTCAGGTCATGTCCTTCATAACGAACATGCCCGCTGCGAGGCCTCAGGATGCCTGAGATGGTCATCAGGATCGTGGACTTCCCGGCACCATTAGCCCCTAGCAACGCGACCAGTTCTCCCTCCTTGACCTCAATGGTTACGGATTTTAAAGCGTGCACCTGATCATAATAGACGTTGACATCTTCAAGCGTCAACATTTGTCTCAGCCTTTCCCAGATAGGCCTCGATCACCATCGGATTGGCGCGAATCTGATCGGGCGTACCTTCGGCAATGATCTGGCCGTAGCTAAGCACCTGTAAGCGCTCACAGAGTTGCATTACAACGGGCATATTGTGTTCGACGATAATGATGGTTAAATTATAAAGATCGCGAATGCGCTGGATGAGATGCAACACGCTCATACTTTCGAGTGGGTTCATCCCCGCGGTGGGTTCATCCAGCAGCAGCAGCTTGGGACGCAACGCCAGCGCTCGCACGATCTCCAAGCGACGCTGATCGCCGTATGGCAGAGCTGTAGCTGCTCTCTCTGCCTGGCTATCCAGATTAAAGAGCGCCAGTTGCTCGAGTGACTGCTCAACCAGCCGGCGTTCGCGCGCTACAAAAGAGGGCCAGGTAAGAATTGTAGTTAACAGGTTGTCTGGGTCGTGGATCTGCTGGGCCGCCTTTACATTGTCCAGTACTGTCATTGATTGAAAGAGGCGGACGTTCTGAAATGTGCGTCCGATACCTAACGCGGCGATTTTATCCGGCGGCATTTGGGTGATATCATGATCAAGAAAGCGGATAGTGCCACGGGTTGGGCGGATATGGCCGGTTAATAAGTTAAAGACCGTAGTTTTACCGGCACCATTTGGCCCGATAATAGCCAGGATTTCTCCGTGGCGTAGCTTCAAATGATAGCCGTTGACGGCTATAAGACCTTTGAAAGCTTTGGAGAGATCCTCAGCTTCAAGGATATACGACTCTCCGGATTCTTTGCTGGAAGTGTTCACCAAGGCTTAATATGTACGGTATGAGACTATCATTACAGTCTTGCTTGACCTGAGGCAAAGCCAGCACCTCTTCCCAGGCTGCCGCGGACGGGCTCATCACTGGCAGCGAATCCAATTTACTGCAAAATTTCCAACGCACCCTTAAGATCAGCGATGAGGTCCTCAGTATCCTCAATACCTACTGAGTACCGAATCAGCCCTTCTGGAATGCCCAATGCTTCCCGTTCTTCGCGGCTGCATTCGACATGGCTGGTTGTCCTCGGCGGACCAGCGACGGTTTCAACTGCGCCCAGGTTTGCAGCCAGGTGTGCGTATTTAAGGCGCGGCAAAATTGCTTTTACTGCCTCGAACCCGCCCTCCAGCGTAAAACTCAAGACACCGCCAAAGCCGCGCATTTGTTTGCAGGCAATTGCATGGTTTTCGTGTGTCTCCAAACCTGGGTAAAGAACCTGCGTAACGAGAGGGTGGGTTTGTAAGAATTGTGCGATCCTTAGGGCGCTCTCGTTTTGTTGGCGAATGCGCAGGTGCAAAGTCTTCATGCCGCGCAGGAGGAGATAAGCCGCTGAGGGATGCAAAGACGCGCCGGTAATTTCACGATAGTGATAGACTTGCTCAACCAGTCGGCGTGGTCCGCACAGCACGCCCCCTAAAGCATCTGCGTGGCCGCCGAGGAACTTGGTTGCACTGTGGATGACCAGATCGGCGCCGAGCTCGAGCGGCCGCTGGTTGATCGGCGTCGCAAACGTGTTGTCCACGATTACCAGCGCTGCGACTTGGTGCGCGGCCCAAGCCAGCCGTTCGAGGTCGACGATCTTCAGTGTGGGGTTGGTAGGGCTTTCCAGGTATAGAACATCGCAGCCCCTGTTAATCTCGGCTTCGATGGCCGCGTGGTCGGTCGTAGCACACAAAGACACATCAATATGGAAACGGGGCAGGAACTCAAGAAAGACCTTGCTGGTCCCGCCGTACGAGTCTTTGATCGACACCACACGATCCCCTGGTGATAATAGCGTAAAGAGCGTGTTGCTGATTGCTGCCATGCCAGTCGAAAAACTCGTCGTCGCCTCAGCGCCTTCAAGATAACGCACCTTTTCCTCAAATGCATGCACGGTGGGATTGGTATTGCGGCTGTAGATATAGCCTGGCTTTTTCCCCTGCGCAACATCCAACCAATGATCGACATCGTTATACCCAAAAGCCACACTGTGAACTAACGGCACCTGGGTAGCTCCTTGTAGGTGGTACTTGTCTTCACCTCCCCAGACAGCCAGCGTTCCTAAAGATGGACCTCTTTCGTCGGACATCGCCAATCAAGCTCCTTAATCCTGCATGAATCAGGCCACTGTAGCCAGCGCAATCTAAGAAGAAATAATATATTGTTTCTACACAGATGTCAATCAGGAAAAAGTTTATACAAAGTGCCCGAACCTACTTATTTCCTTTGGTAGAGCCAGGCATTCCCCTGCTTCCCGGCTACTTCCACGACGCCCATCGCTCGCAGGCAATAGGCCATCTTTTGTGCCAGATAGCGCGGCTGGTGCAGGGCACGCGCCAGATCGAGCGTGGTAAAGGGATTGGGAAGCTCGGGCGGAAGCAGGGCCAGGAAGTCGCCGGGGGATTCCAGCAAGATGCTTGCCACAATGTTTACCAGCCGGCGGTCAGCGATGCTCCAGCCTTTGCGCCGCCAGCTGCCCCGTTTGTCATCCAGCCAGACTTCCTCCTCTCTGGTCAGCAACACTTCCACGGAAAAGTTTGGCTGAGTCGCCAGCTCCGGAAAGCTGACCAGTTCCAGGAATAGGTGTTCCACCCGGCCGCGCTTGGGGGACTTCCGCCGGGAGATCGGCGTTAGCCCGTCCGCCGCCAGGCGGACGATCCATTTTTCCTGCGGGACTGGATAGACCAGACGCACCGGGTGGCGTTGGGTGAGGCGAATGAGCTTTTGCTTTAAGCTGGAAAAATGACGCGTTTGAATCTCGATCAGCAGCTCTCCACGCACGATATCCACCACAAATCTGTCTATTGGCACCTCGACCTGGTCGCCATCATGCATATACCAGGCCTTCAACGCGGCGTGCAGGGAGGTCTCCTGTAATAAGCCAATGCCAGGGGTTTTTGGATAAATACGGTCGTTGTTCCCAGGTAGTGAAGGGGCGGTCATGTGCTCCCAATGATAAACTGGCCTGCCAACCTCGACAAGGTTTGTCCGGTAAACTTACAATGAGGTTTAATCTAATAAATTTAGGAGTTACGCAGATGTGGGGATTGGGGGGGTGTTTGGGCGGGCGTTGCCCGCCCAAACACCCCCCATCCTCATTCCAACTTCGTAAGCCCTAAAATTATTGCTTGCCAATGATTGCATTCCAGGTAGAATTGAAGTATAAACGGAGCGGGCATAGCGAATCGAATGGTCAGGCCTCCTTTACCTGATTCCTGGAAAATGAAGAACTTTTGATCCGGATTTCTATGAACTGGCAGGTTTTCTCTTACATCTTATTAGGATTATCCGCTGTCCTACTGGCCGGACTGGCGGTGTGCCTGTGGTGGCTGCTTCGCAGCAAGAAGGGGAATGTTATCCAAGACATTCGCCATCGGGCCAGTGCAGAACCACCCAAGGGCGAGGCAGAAGAACCGCTCTGGAGGCAGCTCAAAGAGCTCACCATTCTGCACGCTGTGGCTACTGCTGGAGCAGAAGCGACCGACGAAAACATGTTGATCGAGCGCGCCACGCAGATCATCGGCGAAAACCTATATCCGGATAACTTCGGCCTTTTGTTGCTGGACGAGTCGGCTGGATGCCTGCGGACACACCCATCTTATCGAGAACGTGACGTTTCAAAAGTGCACCTGCCGATTCCACTCGGCAAGGGCATTTGTGGGCAAGTGGCTGTGAGTGGAAAGCCCATGCGAGTTCCAGATGTCCATCGTGAGCCATTTTACCTCAAGGTTGACACGGTGATCCGCTCCGAGGTATGCGTGCCGCTAAAGATCGGCGAACGGGTGATCGGCGTGATCAACGCTGAGAGTGCTAAGCTGGGTGCCTTCACCGAATCCGACGAGCGCCTGCTATCCACGCTGGCCGGCCAGCTCGCCACAGCGATCGACCGGCTGCGCGCCGAATCCGCTGTCCGCCATCGCGCCAGTCAGCTAGCCATCCTCTCTCGCGTAAGCCGGGAGGTCGTCGCCAGTTTAATTCCTGACCAGGTTTACGCCGCCATCCACCAGGCCGCCGCTCAAATGATGACCACAGAAACTTTTCTGATCGCCTTATTGGACGAGGAGAGACAAGAGATCAATCCCGTTTATTTCGTTGATCGGCACGCACGGATCGCAGCAGACCGGATTCCAGCCTCCAATGGTTTGGTTGGGCAAGTGATCTCGACCGGTGAAGCGTTGCTGATCAACGAATGCGACGACTTGGGAGATTTTCCGATCCCGCCATCCACAGATAACGAGACAGCACGTTCCCTCCTGGCCGTACCCATGCGGCTCGGCGGGAAGGTCTTTGGCATGTTGTCTTGCCAGAGTTATCGCCCGGGCACTTATACCCAGGAAGATCTCCAGACTCTCAGTACACTGGCAAACCAGGCTGCCATCGCCATCGAGAACGCCCGCTTGTTCGATGAGACCCAGCGCAGGCTTGAGGAGATCATCTTCTTAAGCCAGATAATCGCCATCACAGCCACTGAGAACGACCTGTCGGCGGCGTTAAATCGCATCTGCGCCGAGCTGGCCCATTTCTTTCAAGTGTCTGAAGTCTTTTTTGCGCTGTTTAACGCCCAGTTTTCCACGGCACAGATCATCGCAGAATACCACACCCCTGATCGTCCAAATAGCCTGGGTATCCAGATTCCAGTGGTCGAAAATCCTGCGATGACTTATATTTTGGAAAATGAAAAGCACCTGGCTATCGTCGATGCGGATATCGAACTACTCCTGGCTCCGATCCATAAGGGTGTAGAACAAGGGGGCTTTGCCTCTCTCTTGCTGGTACCGATCGTCTTTGGAGGAGAGGTGATCGGGATCTTGGAAATTGCTGACCAAAAACGCCGGGAATTCGCTCCGGTGGAGATTGCCCTTGTCGAGAAAGTCGTCAGCCAGGTCGGCCAGGTCCTGGAACGCCTGGGCCTCTTTGCTGCCACTCGTGAACAAGCAGAGCGCATGGCGCAGCTGGCCCTCGTTAGCGAAGGCCTGAACCGCCAACTTACTCTGGAGCAGGTTATCCGGGGGATTGGTGAGGGGGCGATGGCTTTAACCCACTCGGAACGGGCTGCCCTCTATTTACGGGGCGCAGACAACACAGTCAGCGCTTCCTGGACGAAGGGCCTGTCCCCGGAATACCTTTCCCAGGTGACTGGCCGGGTGGCAGAATTGCCTGGCGGCATTTTAATGCATAGCCAGGAGCCGATCCTGCTCTCGGATTTAGAAGCGCTGCCTGAAAGTTCCCTCCTGCGCCGCTTGGGGTTGGCGGAAGGGTTCCGCTCCGTGGAATTATGGCCCCTGGTATACGAGGATCAGGTTGTGGCGGCGATCGGCTGTTATTACGATCAGACCCATACCAGTTCGGATGCCGAACACGAGGTCATGCTGGCTTTTGCCCGCCAGGCAGCCGTGGCATTGCAGAATGCCCGTCTCTTCGACGAGACCCGCCGCCGGGCAGCCCATCTGGAGGCGCTGAACGCCATCATCTCCGCAGTCGCGGCCGCTTCAGATTTGCAAAGCCTTCTGGAGATCGCCCTCGACCATACGTTACGTGCGCTTGGCTTGCAGGTGGGTGGGATTTGGGTGGGTGACGAGATCGCCCTGCGAGGCCTTTCAACGGAATTTGCTGAGAGATATTCTCAAATTCGTTTGGCCTTTCCATATGACATGCCCACAACGATTGCGGTGCAGGACTGGGAGGCGGTTGACGATATAGAGAATTACTTCAGGTTTGCCCCCCTAATGGCGCAACACAACGTGCGCGCTTCTCTATATGTACCTCTCCTGGCTAAGGGGCGACGGATCGGCGGTTTGGCTGTTTCTGCCGAGCGACCGCGCCTCTGGCTCGCCGAAGAAATCGCCCTGCTCGAAGGCGTCGGTCGGCAGTTGGGCGGCGCAGCCGAACGCATTGCCCTGCTGGAAAAGATCCAGGAGAACGCCCGCCAGGTGCAACAGATCATGGACACCGTCCCGGAAGGTGTGTTCTTATTGGACGAAGAGCGGCGGGTGCTCCTTGCCAATCCAGTCGCCCAGGAATACCTGAGAGAGCTGACCGGGCTCCAGGTCGGGGATACACTCGACCGATTGAGCGGTAAGCCGCTTGATGATCTGTTGACTCCCGATGTACAAGTCGTGTGGTCCGAATTAGAAACCGAGGGCCCGCCTCGACGGATCTTCGAGCTGGCAGTGCAGCCGTTGAAGGCCGGCGATCAACCTGGTGGGTGGGTAGTCGTTTTACGTGACGTCACCCAGGAACGCGAGAATCAGGCGCGCATCCAGATGCAGGAACGCCTGGCGACGGTGGGACAATTGGCTGCTGGTATTGCTCATGACTTCAACAATATCATGGCGGCAATTGTTGTTTACGCTGATCTGCTGAGGCGGGATCCGAATCTCCCGGCTGCCAGTCGCGATCGCTTGCTGATTATCCAACAGCAGGTTCAACGCGCAGCCAGCCTGATCCGCCAGATCCTTGATTTTAGCCGCCGTTCAGTGATGGAACAAAGTACGCTGGATTTATTGCCTTTTATAAAAGAGCTGGACAAACTCCTGCGGCGGGTCTTACCGGAGACTATCCGACTGGAATTGACCTACCAACCAGGCATTTACCTGGTGAACGCCGACCCGACCCGCCTGCAGCAGGTGTTCATGAACCTGGCTGTTAACGCCCGCGACGCCTCGCCTCGTGGCGGTATCTTGCACTTTGAATTGGAACGCTTGGAGGTTAGTGCAGGAGATCCCCCACCCTGCCCAGAGATCCCTCCCGGAACATGGATCCGCATCACTGTCAAGGATAGCGGCGAAGGCATTCCTCCTGAGGTCTTGCCGCATATTTTCGAACCCTTTTTCACTACCAAGTCAGTCGGCCAGGGAACCGGTCTGGGATTAGCCCAGGCGTATGGCATCATCAAGCAGCATGATGGTTATATCGACGCCCACAGCCAGGTGGGAAAGGGTGCCACGTTCCATATTTATTTGCGCTCAAAGGAACTTGCCCTCGAAGAAGCTCCCTCACCAGAAACGGTGGGTGAGGCCTGGGGGGCGGGAGAAATGCTCCTGGTGGTGGAAGATGATGTCTCAACCCGGGAGGCGATGCGTGCCTTGCTGGAAGCCTACAATTACCAGGTGTTCACCGCCGCCGACGGGCTGGAGGCTTTGCGGATTTATGAGCAACATGCTGAAAGCATCGCTCTGGTGGTCAGCGACATTGTCATGCCGGTGATGGGAGGCGTGGCGCTTTTCCGGGCTTTACAAGAGCGTTGGCCGCAGGTGAAGATGCTGTTCGTCACCGGGCATCCCATGGATGAACACGATCAATCCATCCTCGAGCAGGGCAATGTCCACTGGCTGCAGAAGCCTTTCTCGGTAGGGGTATTTAGCCAGATCGTACAAGATCTGCTGCATGAAGCGTGAAAAATCATTCTCGCTGCACGGAGCGGATAAAGGCAGGGGTATTGAGGCCGCGTTCTAATAGATGTGTGATATAGCGCTGCAGAAGGGATTCCATTTGTCGGTTTAGATCCGGGCTAAGCCGGACACGGGCTGCCTCGGCAAAGGTACTCCGTTGGAAGTGCCTCAGGTACTTAAGCAAGGATACTGAGATCTGGCTGGCTTCCGTGGCATCCAAGCCGCATTTGGGGCAAAGCACTCCCCCTTGGGCAAGTGAAAAGTACTGATCGGTGGGCTGGATTTCCGTTTCGCAATTGACGCAGGCAAACAGCTGCGGCCGGTAACCGAGCAGTTCGAGCAAGCGCAGTTCATAATACCGCACTACCACGGTCGGCTCCAAGCCTGTGTTCAAGCGGGCCAGGGTATCGACCAATAAACGGTAAAGGGGTTGGTTTTCATCTCCTTCATAAGTAAATCGATCCAAGATTTCGACGACATACGCCGCGTAACCCAGCCTGATTAAGTCCTCCCGCAGGGGTATATAGGCCTCCATCGTTTCAGCCTGGGTGACGATTGGCAAGTCGCGCCCGTGCGCAAGCAACAATATGACCCGCGTGAATGGCTCCAGGTGCCCTGCCTTGCGAGAACGGATTTTACGGACGCCTTTCGCTATGGCGCGTACTTTTCCCATCTGGCGCGTATAGAGCCACAAGATGCGGTCAGCTTCTCCCCAATCGCTGTGGCGCAGCACAACAGCTTCCGTCCGGGTCGTGCGGTCGCGGGAAGGCATGCGAGCATTATACCCGAATGCAGGGAATCGGCGTTGACGCTGTGCAGCCCTTCTGGTACAATCTGCCTGCCCGGAGCGTTGTACCCTTCGCCCGGGCGTGCTTTATGCGCGCTGGTCTGGGCGCGCACATCTACGCGCAGAGCGCGAAACAGAAAGGGCTTGAGATGAAAGTATTGTTGTTGAAGGACGTTTATAAGCTTGGCCGGGCGGGGGATGTTAAGCGTGTCGCTGATGGCTACGGTCGCAATTACCTGCTCCCGCAAGAGCTGGCAGTGCTGGCGACTCCAGGGGCACTGAAACAAGTCGAATCTATCCGGGCTGAGGCGACCACCCGCCGCGAGGTACTTAACCAGGAGATGAGCAGCGTAGCCGAGCGCTTGAACGGCGCGCTTTTAGCCTTCCCGGCTAAGGCCAGCGAGACTGGCAAGCTCTACGGATCGATCACCACTCAAATGATCGCTGCCGCTGTCAGTAAGAAGGCCGGCCTCGAGATCCCTCGCCGTCAGATCGACACCCAACCCTTACGTGCCTTGGGTGAGCATAAAGTTCACATTCGGCTAACGGTAGATCTGGTGCCCGAGGTGACCGTCATCGTGCACCGGGAGGGCGAAGGCCTGAGCGTACCAGATTTGGCGACAGAATCCTCCCCAGTGATCGCAGACCAGGCTCCGGAAATTCCAAGTGCCGAGGATGCCGATCAGGCTGAAACGAGCGAAGCAGAAATAACGGCAGGATAAGCCTTACGCCGAGGTTGAGGTAGAAGATTTAACCTGCTGTGGGGCAGGTACGACTCATCCGAACGGGATCGCCGGCCTGGAAGCAGATTGAGAGCCGCCAGGCCGGTATTTTTCGCCAACCATATTATCCAGAACTCAGGGATCATTTAGAGACCAGGGTTCGTGGTTCTTCTGGTCCAATGACAGAGACAATTGGCCAACAACTTCGCCAGGCTCGCCAGGAGCGTAACCTTACCCTAGAGCAGGCTGCTCAGGCAACCCACATCCGCTTGCACTATCTTGAAGCGCTGGAAAGGGGGGATTTCAGTCGCCTGCCTTCCAAAGCCCAGGGGCGCGGCTTTTTGCGCGCTTACGCGGGTTATCTTGGCCTGAACCCGGAATCGTTTTTGAGCTCGCTGGATGGCGAAGTACCCATCTCCCCAGTCGCTTTGGTCCCCGAAGCTCTCCCAGAGCCTCCTCCGGGAACACAGGCTGCCCTGGAAGGCGCGGCAGTTATTTTTGCAGAAGTTGGCCGGCAGTTGCACGAACGACGCGAGCTGCTGGGCCTCTCCCTGGAGGAAGTCGAACGAAATACACGCCTCCGGCGGCATTACCTGCAGGCGTTAGAAGCCGGCGATCTGGATGGTCTGCCCTCACCAGTACAGGGGCGTGGCATGTTGTACAATTATGCCAGCTTTCTCAGCCTGGATCCTGAGCCGCTGCTGCTGCACTATGCCGATGGATTGCAAGCCCGCCTGGCGGAGAAGCAGGCGAAACGCCCAAGGCCGCCATCCCCCCGCTCAACTCGCCAGCCAATCCCTGCCTCGCTGCGCCGACTGCTTTCCAACGATTTCCTCATTGGAGGGGTCCTGGGTCTATCTCTGATTGGTTTCGTAATTTGGGGTGCCATTCGGATTAGCACCCTGCGTAGATCTGAGCAGCCTTCCGCCACGGTGCCTTCGATTGCTGAGGCGCTGCGTATTACCCCGGCGATGACCTCCTCCGAAGTGCCCACGGCTTCAGCCTCACCCACCGAAGTGAGCCCCTTGGAGGGCACGCTCCCCGCAGTCCCTGTTGATGCAACCGAGCAGCCAGCCATTGAAGGCTCTCCTGTGGCGACCGGGCCTGGGGAAGGCAGTGCCCCTGTGCAGATTTATATCACCGTCCTCCATCGCACCTGGCTTCGGGTGACCGTGGACGGGGAAGTCGAATTCGAAGGCCGGGTAGCGCCAGGGAATGCATACACCTTTGCTGGCGAGGTGCAGATCGAGGTCTTGACCGGCAACGGTGCTGCGCTGCAGATGTTTTTTAACCAGACTGATCTAGGGATCTTGGGTGAATATGGGGAAGTGGTATATCGCCTTTTTACCAAGGAAGGCATGGTCTTGCCAACCCCGACGATAACCTCAACACCAACCCCCACCCGGGCTGCCACAGCAACCCCAGCCGCCACGGAGCAACCCCAACCCACCCCTCTGCCATGACGACCGCAAAGACCTTCCACCTGGTTTCATTGGGATGTTCGAAGAACACCGTCGACTCGCAGTCGATGGCCCGGCTGCTGGTCGGGTCAGGTTATCGATCTATGGACGAGCCCGATCGAGCGAGCGTGTTGATCGTCAACACCTGTGGATTCATCGGTCCGGCGAAAGAAGAGTCGCTGCAGGTGCTCGCCGAGCTGGCCGCTAACAAACGCCAGGGGCAGGTGCTCATCGCTGCTGGCTGCCTGACACAACGCTATGGCGCCCAGATAGCTCGCCAGGTGCCTGGGATCGACGGCATCCTCGGTACACGGCGCTGGATGGATATTGTCGATGTGGTGCAAAGCCTGCGGGGTGGCAAACATCCTAAACCAGTCTATCACTTGCCCGAAACCCCTACGATTGGTGGGGACGAGCGTGGGATAGCGCGTGTGGCGATTCAAGGGGCAAGCGCTTACATCAAAATCGCTGATGGCTGCCGCCGGCCTTGTGCTTTTTGCGCCATCCCGCTCATTAAGGGGACGGCGGTCAGCCGGCCGGTGGAAACCATCCTGGAAGAGAGTCGCTCCTTGCAGGAGATGGGTGTGCGCGAGCTGATCTTGATCGCCCAGGATACAACCGATTACGGCCATGACCTGGGCATGAAAGACGGCCTGGCTCACCTGCTCGAAAGTCTTGTGGCAACGCTGCAGACATCCCGGAGTGGGAATGGCTTCTCTGCACAAGGGGTGGCCTGGATCCGCGTCTTGTATGCTTATCCTGGATACGTAACCGACCGCTTGATCGATGCCATGGCCGCGAATCCTCAGATCGTGCCCTACCTGGATATTCCCCTGCAGCATGCCCACCCGGCAGTGCTGCGCCGTATGCGCCGGCCGGCCAACATGGAGTGGGTCCATCGCACTCTGCAGAAGATGCGGGGCGCCATGCCTGATCTGGCCATCCGGACGACATTTATCGTCGGCTACCCGGGTGAAACCGACGCAGAGTTCCAGGCGCTGTTGGACTTCGTAAAAGAAGTTCGATTCGACCGGGTGGGCGCGTTCCAGTTTTCTTTCGAGCCGGGTACGGCCAGTGAACCTCTGGGCGATCCCGTCCTGGCCGAGATCAAACAAGAACGCTGGGAGCGGTTGATGGCCATGCAGCAGGCCATTTCGTTGGAAAAGAACCAGTCCTTCGTTGGAAAGACGTTGGACGTGCTTATCGAAGGCCAGGGGGATGGCCTCTCTCTGGGCCGCACCTACCGCGATGCCCCGGAGATCGATGGGCTGGTGATCGTTGAGGGCGACCTCCCGGTCGGCGAAATCCTCCCCGTGCGGATCAGCGGAGCGATGGCATACGACTTGATCGGGACGGTCGCGACCAGCCGGTCAATGATTCGTTTGGCAGACAAGAAGTCTGCTTGACATGGATATCGAGCAATAATAGTGGCCCATGTATAGCCTTTTGAACGACGAAACTCAATTTGCACTGCACGCCGTGCGCCAGGCTTGTCAGCTGGTCAAGCAGGTGCAGGCTGAAATGGTCTCGCCAGCCCTGCTGAAGGAGGACCGCTCACCGGTCACGGTGGCTGACTTTGCCTCGCAGGCTGTGGTCGGGCATCTGTTGGCCTCTGCCTTCCCGGATGATCCCTTGGTGGCTGAGGAAGATTCCCTGGCATTGCGCCAGTCCGGCGAGAGACACACGCTCGACCAGGTGGTCCATTTTGTTTCCTACGCGCAGCCTCAGGCCACGCCGGAGAGAGTGTGTGCCTGGATCGACCGCGGTGCAGGGGAACCCGCCCATCGCTTCTGGACATTAGACCCGATCGATGGCACCAAGGGCTTCCTGCGTGGCGATCAATACGCGGTCGCCCTGGCATTGGTCATGGAGGGGCAGGTTCAGATCGGTGTCGTGGGTTGTCCAAACCTAGTCGACGGTTACCGGCCTGAACTCGGAGGTCCGGGCTCTCTGGCTGTGGCTGTGCGCGGAGAGGGAGCCTGGGTTAGTTCTCTGGATGAGAAAGTGGAACAGTTGCATGCCTTGCGCGCCTCGCGAAATTCCGCACCCGCTCAGGCCAGGCTGCTGCGTTCCTTTGAATCCGGTCATACCAATGTGAGCCAGGTCGACCAGCTGGCTGATATTTTGGGGGTGAAGGCGGAGCCGGTGCGCATGGATAGCCAGGCAAAGTATCTGCTCCTGGCAGCCGGGGCAGGCGAGCTGTACCTGCGGTTGCTTTCCCCCAAGCAGCCCGACTACCGGGAGAAAATATGGGACCAGGCAGCTGGTTCCCTGCTGGTAGAAGAAGCCGGCGGGCAGGTCACCGATCTGGACGGGAACCCGCTCGATTTTTCCGCCGGTCGCGTACTTTCTCACAACCGGGGCATCCTGGCTTCCAACCGCCTGCTGCACGCGGCTGCTTTGCAGACCTTACGCACCCTGCGCGCCTGATTACCACCCTCCACACCATGCATTTCCTGCCCGGAATAGAACTTCGTAAACCTTTCAGGGCCTTGCGCGTCGAGCACCTCGCCCTCGCCCTCAGCCTGTTAGCTGTCCTGGTCACCTATCTCGTCACCAAGCGAATCTTCGAGGGCATTCCCCACATTGAAGATGAAATTGCCTATGTCTGGCAGGCGGAGGCCATCGCTGGAGGTAAGTTAACCGTCCCTTCCCCGGTTGACCCGAAAAGTTTCCTGGTGCCATTCGTTGTGGACTTCCAAGGGCAGCGCTTTGGGAAGTATCCACTCGGTTGGCCGGTCTTGTTAGCTATCGGTGTCCGCTTCGGCGTGCGTTCGCTGGTAAATCCCTTGCTGGCCGGCCTGGGTGTGTGGCTGACCTATCGCCTGGGCAAGAAGATCTGGGGGGAAACGGTAGGCTTATTGGCAGCGGGGCTTACCCTTACCTCGCCCTTTTTCCTGATGAATTCCGGCTCATTACTCTCGCACCCCTTTGGATTGGTCCTGAGCCTCGCCTTTACCCTGGCCTGGTTGGATTCCTTTGGCCCGCGAGTCCCCACGCCGCGCTGGATACCCACCGTGACGGCTGGCTTGACGCTTGGGTTGCTGGCCCTCACTCGCCCCCTGACTGCTTTGGCTCTTGGGCTGCCCTTTGCGATCCACGGCTTGTACTTGCTGCTGCGCGGAGATCGGCCTGCTCGCCGGGGGGTGTTGGTCATCGGGTTGCTGGCCCTGGCAGTTGCGGCTTTGAATTTCTTATGGCAATCCGCTGTAACTGGAGATCCCTGGTTCAACCCGTACACCTTGTGGTGGCCTTATGACAAGATTGGCTTTGGCCCAGGTTATGGGCGTATCGAAGCGGGGCATAGTCTTAATCTCGCCCGGATCAATACCCGCTTTAGTTTGTTTGTTGGCTACGGCGACCTTTTCGGATGGGCACGTTACTCTTGGGTCTTCCTGCCGTTTGGCCTGCTTGCAGTAGTCTTGCGTCGCAGCTGGCGGGCGTTTTTGGTCGCTGCGGTTTTCCCCAGCCTGGTGCTGTTTTACCTGGCGTATTGGGTGGGGGCGTGGCTGTTTGGACCGCGTTACTATTACGAAGCTCTGTTCAGCTTGACCTTGTTCAGCGGCGCGGGGATCGCCTGGTTGGCTGGCTGGCCGCTCCAACCCGGAGAGCCATGGAAGACCTACCACGGTTGGCGGCAGGCCCGGCCGCTGGCAGTCGTCGCCATACTGGCTCTGCTGCTCTCTGCCAACCTGATTTTCTATACCCCGATGCGCTTGCAGGGCATGCGCGGCCTGTATGGCATGCAGCGCTCCGATTTGCTGCCCTTCTCTTCCCCTCAGGCCCAGGAACTGACCCCCGCGCTGATCGTGGTTCATCCAAAACAGTGGATGGACTATGGCGTGCTTCTGGAACTGCAAGACCCATTCCTGAACACCCCGTATATCTTTATCTTCAGCCGGGGAGATAGACCAGACCGTGCTGTGGCAGAAGCCTACCCTGACCGGTCGGTTTATCACTATTATCCTGACGAGCCGTATACGTTTTATAAGATGCCCAAGCCGAAGTGAAACGGATAACGTGAAGCGTG
>DATDRM010000216.1:0-3082 GCA_035291705.1 Anaerolineales bacterium | reverse complement strand
GCTTCTTTCAAAGATCGAGCCAGCGCGGTGGTGGTAGCCCGCGCCAGGCAGACCGGCGCTCAGGTCGTGGTGACCGCCTCGACGGGGAATGCTGGCGCAGCCCTGGCGGGCATGGCGGCCGCAGTCGGACAAAAAGCGGTGATTTTCGCCCCGCGCAGCGCACCCCCAGCTAAAATCGCCCAATTGCTGATCTACGGCGCCCAGGTATTTCTGGTGGATGGTAACTACGACCAGGCTTTCGATTTGTCCATCCAGGCGGCGCAGGAATTCGCCTGGTATTGCCGCAATACTGGGTATAATCCGTTTACGCTGGAAGGCAAAAAAACGGCCGCCTTCGAAATCTGGGAAGGCGTGCTCAGCGGACAGGTTTTCGAGCGGCCCCTGGCGATCTTCGTCTCTGTCGGCGACGGGAACATCATCTCCGGGCTGCATAAGGGGTTTAAGGATTTAAAGGCTGTGGGTTGGCTTGAGCAGATACCGCGCCTGTACGGCGTTCAGGCCGAGGGTTCTGCGGCGATCGCAAACGCATTTCGTGCCGGGACGGAGACGATCATCCCGGTATCTGCGGATACCCTGGCGGACAGCATCTCGGTTGACCTGCCCCGCGATGGCGTACGCGCCGTGCGAGCCTCCCGGCAAACCGGCGGCGCTTACCTCACCGTCAGCGACGCCGAAATCCTGGCGGCGATCGCCGCGCTGGGCAAGGCAGGCATCTTTGCCGAACCGGCCGGCGCGGCTGCCTATGCAGGCCTGCTCAAAGCCGTCGGACAAGGTCTGATCGGTGCGGAGGACGAAGTCCTGGTGTTCAACACTGGCAGTGGCTTGAAAGACGTGCGCGCCGCCATGCAAGCCGCGGGCACTGCCCCGGTGATCGAACCCACCCTCCAGGCTGTGAAGCAGGTGATCGGGGCGACTTAACCTTAAGATGTCCTGGGTGGTTTCCTTTTGCTCAACCACTCAATCTCAATTCGACACTTCAAGTAAATTCCCTTATGTCTTCCCCTACCTGTTCGATCGTAGCCCCAATATTCAACGAAAGTGGAAACCTCCCTGAATTGTACCGGCGCGTGCAGGCGACGATGGAATCGTCTGGCGAAACCTGGGAGTTGATCCTGATCGATGATGGCTCGCTGGACAATTCGTCCGATCTGATCCTTCGATTAGCCGCCCAGGATCCAAGAGTCCGCCCGGTGATCTTTGCACGCAACTTTGGTCACCAGATCGCAGTCACTGCCGGATTGGATTACAGCCGGGGCCGGGCGGTGATCATCATCGACTCTGACCTGCAAGACCCACCCGAGGTGATCACTGACTTGATCGCGAAGTGGAGGGAGGGGTATGAAGTAGTCTACGCCATCCGCGTCGAAAGAGAGGGGGAAGGCTGGTTCAAGAAATTCACCGCTTCCATGTTCTACCGGTTGATCACGCGCATCACCGATGTCAAAATCCCTCTTGATGCAGGCGATTTCCGCCTGTTAGATCGAAAAGTGGTGGATGTGCTGAACCAGATGCGTGAGCGGCACCGTTTCTTGCGCGGCATGTCGGCCTGGGTGGGGTTTCGCCAGACGGGTGTGCCCTACCGGCGGGCAGCTCGCTTTGCCGGAGAGACGAAATATCCTTTCCGCAAGATGTTCCGGCTGGCGATCAACGCCATCACCGGTTTTTCGTATTTCCCGCTGCAATTGGCTACGTATATCGGCTTTTTTGCAGCAGGGATCAGTATTTTATCCATCCCGGTTGTTATCGGCCTGCGCTTGTGGGGTGGTTCTCAGGCCCCATTGGTAGGGCAAGCGACGACCTTGATCGCGGTGCTGTTCCTGGGAGGTGTGCAACTGATCTCGCTTGGCATATTGGGGGAGTATATCGGCCGATTGTATGATGAAGCCAAGGGGCGCCCGCTGTATATCGTACGGGAAGCGTCACGTGACACCGTTGCCCAAGAAGAAGATAAAATCTAGATAATATATAACTTCCCCCAAAGGGTAAATCAGTAAAATCCGTGTAATCCGTGTCCTGATCAGCAAAGGAGAACATCGATATGACCGTGATTGACCTGACTATCGACGAAAAGCGGCGCGAGCGCGCTCTCCGTCGGGTGCGAGAGCGGAAGATCGTTATCCCGACCTTCGCCCAAATGAAAGACCCCAGCCGCATCCCGCTCGAGGTGAAGCAGGCATTGCACAAGATCGGATTGTGGGATGTCACCCCCGAAAACCTGTTCCGCATCACCTGGAAGAATGAAGCCGTAGCGCATGGCGGGGGATTTCACGGTGTGAATTACCTGGAGTTCCCCCGCAGCCTGACCGGGTGCGAGGCGCGCATCATTGGGCTGGTCGGCAAATGGTTCCCGACCGGTGCGCACAAGGTCGGCGCGGCCTTTGGCTGCCTGGTACCCCGCCTGGTAACCGGCCAGTTCGAGCCGACGACCCAGAAGGCCGTCTGGCCCTCGACGGGTAATTTCTGCCGGGGTGGGGCCTACGACTCGGCTTTGCTCGGCTGCCAATCGATCGCCATCTTGCCCGAGGGGATGAGCCGGGAGCGCTTTGAGTGGTTGGCAAAGATCGCTGGGGAGGTCATCGCCACGCCCGGCAGCGAGTCGAATGTCAAAGAAATTTTCGACAAGTGTTGGGAATTACGCCGTTCGGGCCAGGACTTGATGATCTTCAACCAGTTTGAGGAGTTTGGCAACTATCTGTGGCACTACGCGGTCACCGGACACGCCATGCAGGAAGTGCTGGAGAATGTGATGGGAGCGAGCGATGCTTATCGCGGCATGGTTTCTGCCACCGGGTCGGCTGGCACGATCGCCAGCGGAGATTACCTGAAGCAGGTCTTTCCTTCCAGCAAGATCGTCGCCAGCGAAGCGTTGCAGTGCCCGACACTGTTGGAGAATGGCTTTGGCTCCCACCGCATCGAGGGCATCGGTGATAAACATGTGCCCTGGGTGCACAATGTCAAAAACACCGACATGGTGGTGGCCATCGACGACGCGGCGGTAGTCAACCTGGCGCGCCTGTTCAACGAGCCAGCCGGGCGCGCCCAGCTGGTGCGGCAAGGCGTCCCGGAGGCCTTTGTCAACCGC
>DATDRM010000215.1:0-20778 GCA_035291705.1 Anaerolineales bacterium | reverse complement strand
TGCCCCTACACCAAAGTACCTTATGATGGGACACTTGTGGAGCCCTACACCCGGGCAGCGATCGCCGAAGTCGATTGGTGGGCTGATACGATCGGGCCGGCCGAGATCACGAGTATTTATATTGGCGGCGGCACGCCGACGCTTGCTCTGGACAGCGTCGCCAGCGTGCTTATGCGCCTGCGCGAGCGGTTCCGCCTGACGGGTGAAATCTGCATTGAGACAAATCCAGCTGACGTTGACGATGAGATCGTACGGCGGCTGCACGATGCGGGGGTTGCGCTTGTTTCGCTTGGTGTGCAATCCTTCCACCCCGAGCACCTCGCCAGGCTGGGACGTCGTTACAAACCTCCCGTCGCGGAGCGCGCACTTGAACTGCTCGTGCGGAACGGTTTCGCCTCGATTAATGTAGATATCATGTTTGCCTTACCTGGTCAGACGGACGGTGATGTGATCGCCGATCTGGCCCGCGCTGCGCAGCTTGGCGCGAACCAGCTCACGACCTACCCGCTCTTCACGTTCCCATACACCTCCGTCGGTGAATACCTGCGCCTGACAGCAGTGCGCATGCCAGATCTGGGTGTGCGCCGGGCGCACTACCGGGGGATCAGCGCGTGGTGTGCAGAACACGGCTTCGAAAGGGTGTCTGTGTGGGGCTTCAAGCTTGGCGCAGCCCCGCGCTACTCGTCAGTCACCAGGGACGGATACATCGGTGTCGGCCCCGGTGCTGGATCGCAGCTGCCCGACGGATTTGCGCTCAACACGTTCGATCTCAACACATGGGTTCAGGCTGTGTGCGCAGGTCGCTCAGCGATCGCCCTGCGTATGCCGTTCGCCGCGCAGATGTCTGGTTGGTGGTGGCTGTACTGGCGCTTTTACGACACGCACATCCCACTTGACGACCTCGATACAGCGCTCGGGAGAGACGCGCCCAAAGCCCGCCGGTTGTTGAGAGCCATTGAGCGAGTCGGGCTGGCGGTTCGCAATGGGCGATACCTGGAACTCACCGATCCGGGCGCGTTCTGGCTTCATCTTGCGCAGAACCACTTCGCGCTGAACTATGTGAACACGCTGTGGATTGAGGCACGCCGGGAGCCATGGCCTCAGGCAGTGGCTATCTGAACACCAGGAGCCTGACCGCTCATTCGAGCGGGCTTGAGGCGATGCAGGGGCCGACGACACTTATTGTTGCAATAAATCTCGCAGGCGTTCGGCTGCCTTGCGAATCGCGGGGACAGGATCTAAGGAATAATCCCACGCTAATTCAGCCGACAGGAAGCCACCGTAATCCGTCGCGCGAAGGAGTTCGATTAATCCCCCATTATCGAAGGTCCCATCACCGGGGATCAGGTTCTGCTGGTGAAAACCATCATTGTCATTGACATGGACCTGTAATAATAAGTCCCCCAGGTTCTTCACAGCTGCCTCGGCTGATTCCTTGGTCAGGTTTAGATGGCCGGTATCGAGAACAATGCCCAGGTTGTCATGCTTCAATTCAGTGATGATCTTCAGCGCATCGCTCGAGGTATTAACCAAATCAGATACCATTTTGTTGGCAGGCTCGATGCCGAGCGAGAGTTCATATTGGGACACGTATCGGCAAATCCAATCGATGCTGTCCAGCAGCCTCAGGCGAGCATCTTCCACATGCTGGCCGTAAAGTGTGTGACTCGGTACAACCAGCAGAATCTTCGCCCCCAAGATGGCGGCGTTATCCGCACATTGGCGCATGTAATCGAGGCTATCCTGGCGAACAACATCGTTCGGGAGGCTGAGGGAATGTGGATAACGATAAAAAGCTGGCATGAGCGAGACCGCAGTGAGATTATAGGTTTTCAATAATCTCCGCAATCCTTCAAGGTCTGGTTGAGAATGATCGTGGCGGTAAACATGGGGCCGCCCTCCCCAAAAGTCGATCCCGTCGTAACCGGCTTGCGCAACCAACGAGATGGTGTCCTGGAGAGAGTAGTTTACGAAAACCGAGCTGGCGACGCTTAAGTTCATGTCGTTAGATCCCCTGTGCGCTTATTAAAGCTGGCGATCAGATCCTCTATTTGCTCGGTGAGCGGGTAAATGAAGAAGATCATTTTCGAGGATTTGGTCATCCGCCAGCGGAACTTATCCCCCTCCTGGATGAGAAAACAGTCGCCTGGCCTGGCGGTCAATGTCTTCCCCTCTGCAATCAGCTCAACCTCTCCTTCGAGAATAAAATCGATCTCATCGAAGCCGTTGATCTCCACATCAAACCAGCCGACGGGGGATTCATAGTATGCAACAGTCATCTTGCGGTCTTCGGAAAAGTAAAAGAAATTCACCTTTGCCAGGTGGCTGGGATTTGTATCGTAGGGGTGATCTACCATCCCTTTGGTCAGTGCATCCCTGGTAAACACCTTCATCTCTCTCTCCTTAAGCGAGCATCTTACGCAGGCTGAAATCCCTTTTTAATCTTTTGGCATCAACGAATATCGTGGACGAGAGCCCGTGCCGCACAGCCTGAATAGCACGTGGAGTCACACTGTCGATGATCATACAATCTTTAATCGATTGATTGGATTGGTGGACGATATGGTAGAAGATGTCTGGTACGAGCCTGGTCAATCTGCAGGACGATGTAAAAACTAACCTTTCTTCTTGGAAGCAGGAAAATAGATCCAGGCGTTCTGCGATGGGGCGAAACCATTCTGCCGGGTAGTCTGAAATCAGCCAGCGCTGATAGCTGCTGGGCAAAGTGTCCACAGTCTCCAAAATTAACGGCTGTAAAGCAGCCCTGTGGGTAATCTTTGTTTCTAAATCCTCCGCCTCTAAAGCACTTTGGCACTGATGAACCGCCATCCGGCAATAAGAGCGGCCGTCGATCTGGCCGATATAAAGCTCCTGGATGAGTTCTCCGAGGTACAGGCGGTTTTGAATGACGATGTTCTCGATCGGCTGGTCGTAGAGCTCCCTTACAACCAGCTCCGGGATCGGTTGGATGATGACGCCCCCCAACCAGAAGAAGATCGCTTTAATCGTTTCCATATGCTTATTCCCCGCTCACCTGAATGACCAAATGCCGGGGCGCAGGCTCCGTCTGGTCGTCGATGACAAGAATCTCCTGGTAATTTCCAAGGAGTAGCTCTCCCTCGAGGATGGGGATAGTGACGTTAATCGTCATCAGTGTAGAGCGCATATGGGCGTGTCCATTGAAATCCACCCCTTTCAGATGGTGCTTGTAATCATGCAGGACAGGCGCAATCCGTTCAAACATATCCTGGAGGTCGGCAATAATCCCGGCTTCGTGCTCTCCGATAATCACCGCGCCGGTCGTGTGCTTATAAAAGACTAATACTTGCCCGTGTTTAACCCCGGTCGAGGTGACAAAATCTCGGACTTGATCCGTGACATTGACCACTGAAAAATTACCGGCGGTGTCTAGGACGATCTGCTTTGTGTAGAACATGAGGTTCTCTGCATGCCTCTCGCGAGGCGGATAAGTCTTTGAGGCAGGTATCCTGGATAAAAGCTTGGGTCAAGTCGCCTTACCCCGGCCCGGGATCTCCCAGACCACTTCGACGAGGTCGTTTCGGATGGCGTAGAACTTGTCGTAAAGGTTGACCGTACCGTTCGCGTCACGCACCCACAGTTCAATCTTATCGCCAACCTTCAAATCTCTGGCAGTCCCTTCCAACCTTAACCGGCCATGTTCTTGGGGCATGGAAAATAACTTCGCTCCGGGTGGGCTCTTGACCTCAGGCAATCCATAGTAGTTGTCGATTCCTTTTCTCCCCACGTCGATGATCGCCAGGTCTTCCGCGCCGGGGCGCGGCGGCCGGCTGATCACCGTGGAGAGAACACTTAGGGCACAATTGAAATCCGTCACACCCTTCTCTTTGAAAGCAGTATCCATCAGGAGATACGTCCCGGCCTGGATCTCGGTGATGCCTTTCAATTTGGAGACATATTTGTATGTAAACGTCCCACTCGCACTGACAATCGGAACTTCAAGGCCGGCTGATTCGATATACTGCCTGGTCTCCACCAACAGGGTGTTCGCCGTGATGGCCAGCCGCTCTCTGTCCGATGGATCGACCTGGAAGGTCAGGTGGCCATCGTAACCCATCAGCCCCATATAGACCAATCCAGGTGACTTGTGGACGGCTCGAGCGAGTTCGAGAGCTGGACGACCTGGATCAACGCCACAACGTGCGTTTCCGATATCTACCTCAACTAAGACCCTCAGCATGACCCCGCGGGCTTCGGCGGCCTGCGATAGTTGTCGGACGTTATCATAATCGTCGACGGCGACGATCACGTTCGTATAGGCGGCCAGGTTGACCAGCCTGCGGATTTTCTGTTCTCCGACAATTTGGTTTGCGATTAAGATGTCCTTGATGCCGGCCTTTGCCAGCACCTCCGCTTCAGATAACTTGGCACACGTCAGACCGATCGCTCCTGCCTCCAGTTGCCTGTGTGCGATAGCTGGCGTGGCTTTGTGCAGCTTGATATGGGGCCGTAGTTTTACATCTGAATCCTTGAAGTAATCTGCCATCCTGCGCAGGTTATCTTCCATCGTAGGCAGGTCGATTAACAAAGCAGGTGTATCGATCTCGCCCTTATGAAGCCCCACCTCGTATTCATGGGTGCTCATCCATTAGCCTCCATTCGGAGTTCACCAGATCTTTTCCCTCATAATTCATCGAAGTCGATAAAAAGGCCGCTTAACTCTTCTGCCTCCAGCCCGAATAGTAAAGGCGTCAATACTCGGGAATCATCTCCCCAATTACGATCTTGTGCTGAATTTCCATGATTTCATCCGCTTTTATGGTGGTCCTGATGACGGCGCGGACTGAGTCGCTTCCATGGCGGGCGACAAAGGTTGCGGATACAGATTTCTCTCCAACGAGTTCCATAACCCTGTCGGAAAGAGGTCTTTGTTGAATTCCAGGCCCGAGGTAGGCTTCCTCTTGATCTGAGGTCCACACTGTCGCATCCACATCGCCGTTCTTCAAGAGGCGAGAAATTTGCACAAAAGATGTCCATCTGAATTCGACCTCTTGCCCGGCGAACTCCAGTTCAGTCAAACGCCGATGGTCAAACGAGTCCGGATCGACCGCGACCCGCAGCGGCCTCCCCGACTCTGGCAGCGGGGATCGGTAGAAGATGCAATAGCCAGAAACCCAACTTGTGGGTGGCAGTCTCAGCAGGATCTCGTGCCCCCGGTCACATAATTCGTCAGCGGCCAGGCCTGACATCACTGACACATGGCATCTGTCCTCCATCAAGGCCTTGAGCCTGGTGCGTGAACCGCGGATGAAGATCAAGTAAGCTTCAACGCCGGCTGTCTCACAGGCCTTTTTCAAGCCGGTCGCCAAGCCCTCAAATTTGCTGTGCATCGGTAAAGTCATAGCAATGACCAGAGGGCCCTGCTCAACCAGGTTCCACAGTTCACCGCGGGAGAGCGAGAGCACCAGAGAGCCTAAATGGCCGCGTTTTTGAATCTTCACGGCTCCCATGTCCTGTAAACCATTGAGAGCCGAGGAGACCGAGCCAACGCTCATTTGAGTGGAGGCGGCTAATTTCCGGATGCTTGGCAGGCGCTTGCCTTCCTCAAGCTGGATCAGGTACTTTGCCAGGCTGATTTGCAGGTCTCTGATGCTTCGGGCGCCTTTGCGCCTGGTAGCCATGTTGTCTCTTAACATAAGATTTTGTGAACTAGAGCCAATGATCAAATACCGTTGACAAAAGATTTGGAACAACATTACGGTAGGTCTCGAGCCGCTCCCTGTGCAGGTCTGCTCGCGCTGGATCGGGTAAGTGCACCCGGCTGGTTCCCGAGCAAGCCTGGCTGGCTTCGTCAAGGTCGTTAAAGACGCCGATTCCGACGCCGGCCAATAGGGCAGCGCCAAGTGTGCCGGGTTCCTGCCCGGCTACCACTTCAATAGGCACTTGCAGCAGATCGGCTTTGAGCTGGGTCCACCACTCTGACCGCGTCCCTCCGCCGGTTGCCCGGATATGGTCCACTTTCACGCCTTCGTCGTTCAGTAGGGAAAGCGTATTGACGTGATCGTAGGCAATGCTCTCCATAAATGCCTGGACGATGTCGATGGGATTGGTGGCGAGAGTAAGGCCTAAAAGCACGCCGCGCAGCTTGCGACCGCCTTGCCAGTAGAGCATAGCACCAGATAGATAAGGGAGAGCAAGCACCGGGCTGGGGTCATGACTTCTCTCTGCCAGCTGGCCGGCGAGCTTTTCAATGGAAACCCCTAAAAGACTTCTCGCCCAATTGAGAACCGCATTGCCGGTTGGGCAGATCGCATAAATGGAGCGTTCGATCTTGCCCAGGTGGGGAGTGACAGACAAGCCGCGCAACAGCATGGAGGCTGTCGGGAACTTCATGGTGGGGATCAGCATGTTTTCATAGGAGCCGCTGATTAGCAAGGCCGTACCTAGCTGAGATATGCCGCCCCCGACTCCGGCACAGTTCAAGTCGTGTCCGCCAACAACTACCTTCAAGTCAGGGGGAAGGTCCAATTCGGCGGCAACTTGCCGTCTCACATCTCCGATGACGGCTCCCCAGGGTAGCACCTCCGGCAGGAATCTGGAATCGATCTCATATTCGGCCAGGCGCTCGGGAGACCAGGTCTTGGTCTTTAAATCATAAACCAGCCACCTTCCCACCAGGCTCCGCTCGCTGACATTGCGGCCACACAAACGCAGTGTCAGGAAACCATGCCAGTCTGGGTAGTATTTGGCTTTTTCCAGTATGTCGGGATGGTATTTGCGCCACCACAAGAAGCGGAACACGGGGTCCATTCTCTCGCGCAAGTGACCGCAGGAGAGCGTCCAGGGTTCGGGGATGGGCGCTCCCTGCGGGGGGACTTCGAACTCCTCGCCGCGAATGTCGGCGCCCATTTTATTGTTCCCAAGCGGTTTTCCTTCCGCATCTGCCGGAAAGTTCTCGCGCCCCGAGGCGCTGACCGCCAGTGCTCTGGGAGGATCGCGCCGGACGGGATCCATGCTCACCAATTCGCCCAAACCTCGGGTAGTTGCATGCCAGACTTCTTCAGGATCCTGCTCCCACCAGCCGGGCTGTGGGTGCAAGGGGGTCAATTCGTTATTGATCACCCCCAAAAGTTTCCCGTCGAGGCGGTAAGCAGCGATCTTAACCGCGCTGGAACCGATGTCAATGCCGATCAGGCTCATCATTTCCTCCGCGCGAACCAGCAAACATTGAACCACGCCTACTCGGCGTTGGTGATGAATCCGCCATCGATGAGGAGCTCAGCACTGGTGATATAGCTGGCATCGTCGCTGAGCAGGAATGCAATCGCACCTGCACACTCCTCTGGCTCACCGATCCGTCCCAGGGGGGTCCGCGTCTCGTAGTATTTGCGAGATTCGGAGCCTGGGACCAACAGATCGGCGCTCATATCCGTGAGGATCGCCCCTGGCAGGACGACGTTGATACGAATGCCGTGCGGGCCGAAAACAGTAGACAGCGCCTTGGTCAGCATCCAGATGCCGGCTTTGGTGGCGCAGTAAACCGTCTGCTCCTTCGCCCCCACCCAGGCGGAGATGGATGATACGCAGACGATGGCACCTCCATGGCCCTGGCGAATCATCTCTTTCGCGGCTGCCTGGCACACCACCCAGGTCCCGCGCAGATTGATCTCCTGGATGCGGTCATAATCTTCCAGGCTGATCTCATCCCATTTCAGGAGGGGGTTGATGGCGGCGTTGCTCACCAGGTAGTCAAGCCGGCCGCCTCTGCGCGCCACCTCGGCAACCATCGCAATCACCTGTTCCGGTTTACGCATATCGGCCTCGACAGCGAATGCTTTCCCACCGATTGCCTGGATACGGGCTAAGGTTTGGCTTGGATCACCGGTCGCACGATAGTTCACTCCGACGAGCGCACCCTCGGCTGCCAAGCGCACCGCGGTAGCCGCCCCGATGCCTTTGGTTGCGCCAGTGACTAACGCTACTTTTCCATCGAATCGTGCCATTTCTCCTATCCTCTATTTGTTATCCTTTTGTATGGTCATAACGACTGAAGTCGTTACTACAAAACGATTTTGAAATGTCCTTTACTCATTGACGATGCGAGAGAGAGCTCCGGGTAGGGTCTGTCCGCCATCTACGGGGATCACTACTCCGGTTACCCAACTTGCCTCGGGACTGGCAAGCCAGACGATCCAAGCGGCCAGCTCCTCAGCCGTCCCCATGCGTCCCAACGGAAGCTCACTGCGCATGCGTTCATATGCACCCGCCAGGTCGTCTCCCGCCCAGGTGCGATGAATCGGGGTGTCCACCGGTCCAGGAGCGATGGCGTTGACCCGGATGCGCCAGGGAGCAAGCTCGGCTGCGAGCGAGCGCGTCTGGTACTCCAGAGCGCTCTTCGACATTCCATACATAGATTGCCCTGGTATAGCGAGAGAACCCGAGGAGGAAGAGATGTTGATCACCGCGGCCGAATCCGACTGGCGCAGATATGGCAAGGCGGCTTTGGTCAAAAAATACGGGGCGCGCACGTTGACGGCCATATGCAGGTCGAAGACCTCCAAAGGCGCCTGCTCGAGGGGCAGGTGTTTGATCGCGGCAGCGTTATTAACCAGGACGTCAAGGCGGCTGTATGCCTTTACGACCGCTTCAATGATCCGGTCTGGGGCTGCAGGATCGCCTAAATCGGCCGGGATTGCCATGGCTTCCCCGCCTGCCGAACGGATTTTAAAGACCGTTTCATCTAATGGTTCGGGCCGCCGTCCAACCACAGCGACCGCGCTTCCTTGAAGGGCAAAGCGAAGGGAGGCCGCGGCTCCAATTCCAGTTCCACCGCCAGTGACCACCGCGACGCGATCAATTTGAGCCATCACTGAAAGCTCCTTTCATCCAAACTAGCAAGATTGCCGGGCTGGACGCTGCGGGCGCCTCGATCAAAAGATGGCAATAGGATTAAACGGGGAACCCGTAGCTTTAGGCAGGCGGAGTGGAGCCAGCACCACCAGGAACTCCCAGCGTCCTTCCTGCTCGCAAACTTGAGCCAGCTCCTCGAATTGCAGGCTATCGGCAACGACCATCCCCATCGCGGTGACCTGGAGCGGGTGGATCGGATACTGGATCCCCTCCACGGAAGCGGGCACGACTTCGCCGTCGCCATCGGGCAGAAAAACCGCCACCCGCCTCTCGTGAAGCAGTGTGAGACTGTATGGGTCAAGGCCAGCTCGACCCTCACCCGTGTAACCAACATCCCACGCGCCCAGCTCAAGCCGCCGCCGGTGGTGGCCTGTGCGGAAAACCATAGTATCACCTTCGCCGAGACGTACTCCTTGGGCTGCTTCGGCGGCTTCGATCTCTGCACGGGTAACGGCCTCGCCTGGCTCGAGCCACTTCACACCCCGCAAGCGGGGCATGTCGATCAGCACTCCTCGTCCCACAATCCCATGGGCGTAGGTAGTAATGTCGAGACCGAGCGCGCCGCGTGATGTGACGAGACTTGCCGGGCGGCCGTTGTAAAGCTGTCCCTGGTAAGCGATGTGGCAGAGAGCATCAATGTGGGTATGGCAATCGCCGTGGAACTGCATGCCGAGAAAGTCTGTCGCGAAGCGGAGTTCACCAGAGCCAACATCAACATCGAATGTAGTGCTCATGTAATGGATGGCTGGGTTGGAGTTGTCTGGCCCAGCAACCGTGTTGATGGGAATGGCCATCGATACGCTGCGGCCGCTGCGCACGAGCGCCACTGCAGCACGTACCTGATCCGGAGTGATGTAATTCAACGTGCCTTTTTCATCTTCTGAACCCCAGCGCCCCCAATTCTTGAGCGACTCGAAGAGCTGGTTAAACTCCGCGAGGGACATTTTTAAGTCCCTGGTCCTGGATGTGAGCATAATCCATTCCTCCTTGCGACGTCCCGCTCGGAATTCCACGCGCTGGCTATGAGCTCTGGCGTCGTCCCCAATCCATGCACTTCAGATGGGTGGGACGACGCCAGAGACTTGGCTTAAGCGTCTATGGGCTCTGCTGCTCCTTCGCCTTATTTTCAGCTTCCTGCATGTATTTGATTACCGAGTCGGCATTGTCTGCAGTCACGAGAACCAGGCCAGAATCTATCGATCTTGGCATCCAGTTGCTCAGCCAGGGGTCTAACCCAGCGGTGCGGATGGCGTCGTTGTGCCAGGTGTAGAGCAGGAACAGCGCCAGGTAGTTCATAATGTCGTAGTTCTCCATGGTGATCAGGACCGCTTTTCCTTCTTTGATGTTGTTGAGGAATTCGCGGCCAGCTTCATTCACCGTGACTACCAGTTGGCCAGACTTCCCGGCTTCGTCGAGGGCGGTGATGATCCCTGGGCCGGCTTCCGAGTCGAGACCGACCATTCCAGTCAAATCTGGATAAGCAGCCAGCAACGCAGCCGTTTTCTGGGCCGCAATGTCGGCCTGCGAGTCATTGTCCTCTTCGGCCACTACTTCGATGCCGGTCCCTTCCAGTGTATCGCGGATCGCCTGGCGAGATCGCTGCATGTTCTCATTTTGGACGGGTGCGATGACTCCGATCTTTCCGGAAGTCAGTCCGCGTTTTTGATGCTCAGCGATTTGTGCCTCGGCCATCCTCACGCCTAACAGGTACCAATCGGTCCCGGCATAAGAGAGGCGGTTCGATTGGAACAGATCGCCATCAGTAACGACCACCGGAACCTTCATGTCGATGCACTTGTTCACCGGTTCGGTGAGTGCCGGGTCCCAGCCTCCGACTACGATGATGCCAGCTGGTCCTCGAGCGCACTCTTGTTCGACCGTGGCGATGTAGGCGGCCAGATCGACAGTGGTGGGGCCGGCCTTTCGCACCGTGACGCCGAAGTCGCGTGCAAAGGCGTCCAGGCCCGGATAGACCCGTTCCACGAAGAGGGGCAGGGTGGAGAATTGGGAGATCCATACGTATTCCTGATCGGCCCGGTCGGAGCCTCCGATCTTCCCCACGTGCGCGACTTCTCCACCAGCCTGTTGCGGCGCGGGCGTGGCGCCTCCGCAAGCGGCCAGGAGGAGCGCCAGGATCAATACGAGCGAGACAAACATCCAGGACTTTCCGAGAGCGGTTCTCATTTGATCACCTCCAGTAGGTTATGCGAATCGGTTTCTTTCCTCATCATCAACCCCTGCCATGGGGTTAACCGAACATTGTAGATTACCTGTCATGCGAAATCCGGAAATCAGCCACCTCCTTTCCCCTTACCCGCCTCTTCCTTCCAAAAGAACTAACTACGTGACGACCTCGCCATTACTGATTGCTCTGCGCCAACTGGTCAACCCCGATGGCGACGAGCAATACAACGCCGACCACGATACTCTGCCAGAACACCGGCACGCGGCCGATGATCAGCGCATTCTGAACAAGGGACATAAACAAGACCCCCAGAAACGCGCCTGGGATCGTACCTACGCCGCCAGACAAGCTGGCCCCACCCAGGATGGCCGCCGTGATCGTCCGCAGCTCGGTTCCTACTCCGGCCAATACCACTGCATTGCTCAATCGAGAGGCTAGCAGAGTCCCTGCCAGGCCGGAAAGCGTACCCATCATCACAAAACCATATAGAATCATGCGGTCAACCTTGATGCCTGCCAGGTCGGCTGCTCCGGGATTGCTGCCAATGTAGTAGAACTGCCGGAAGAAACGCGTGCGAGTCATAGCAAACCAGGCGAGAACCACCACCACAGCCATAACCCAGAAGGGAGATTGGAGCCCAAAGAAAACAGTCTGTCCGTAGGGCCGAAAACTCTGCGGCAGATTAGCAACCCCTGCCGAGGCGACCAGCTGCGTGACACCGCGGAGAATGCCTGCCATCGCCAACGTTGTAATGAGCGCATTGATCCGCAGCTTGGTAACTATCAGACCGTTGATGACCCCAATCACAGAGCCGGCAGCGATACCGATCAGAAATGCGGCAAGAGATGGCACGCCCATATCTTTAACCAGCGTGCCCGCCACGATGCCGCAGAACGCCAGGATGGAGCCGATAGAGAGGTCAAACACACCGCTTACCAGGAGTATCATCATGCCTACGGTAAGTATTCCACCCTGGGCCGTATCCAGCAGGACGGCAGCAATGTTCGCGCGTTGTGGGAAGGACTCCGGGTAACTGATTGCCATCCAGGCTGATAGAATCACAATGAGACCGATAAGTATCAATGGGCGGTCCTGGGCCAGGCGAATAGACAGCCTTTGGAGGCCGCTCCCAACAGATCGCTTTTTCCTTGGCTCAGCCGCTGCTGCGTCGACCGTTGATCCCGTCAATGAAGTCCTCCGTATGCACCTGATCTGCCAAACCTAACCAACCGGAGTAGACTTTCCGGTTCGCGCATCAAGGTCAGCGATTTATGGAAAGAGCTCTCGCGAACGATTATTGCATTCAAATCAAGGCTCTTTGGAATTCGCATCCCCGGTGATTTTTTATAGATGATGAAATCGGCTAGCCACATGAGAATGATCGTTCACGAATCTTGAACATTATATCATAACCTTTTTGAAGGAGTCAATACCCCTGTGCCGGGGGTTGACAGGGTCATTCAGTTCGTGCTATGATTGATGTGTTCATGGATTGTGAACATTCATATTCAATAAACCAGTGAGGACAGCTTTGGGCGACGAATACATTGTCAAAATGAAAGGCATCTCCAAGCGCTTTGGCGCTGTCCAGGCGCTCAAGAATGTCGACCTGGAATTACGCCGGGGTGAAATTCTAGGACTGGTCGGTGACAATGCCGCTGGCAAATCAACTCTAATGAAAATCCTTGCTGGGGCGTATATACCTGACAGCGGGGAGATCCTTCTCGAAGGGAAACCGGTCCAACTTGAAGGTCCACGCCATGCGCGAGAGCTGGGTATATCAATGGTTTACCAGGACCTGGCGTTGTTCAACAGTCTCGACGTCGCCAGCAATATTTTCGTCGCCAGAGAGCCTACGACCCGCGTGTTGGGCCTCAAACTGTTCGATCGGAAAGCGATGCGCGAGCAAGCCAGGATGCTGCTGGCGAGAATGGGGGTCAACATAAGCTCGGTTGACCTTCCGGTTGCTCGGATGTCCGGAGGCCAACGGCAGATGATTGCAGCTGCCAGAGCTCTGGCGTTTGCGGCAAAGATCCTCCTGCTAGATGAACCCACGGCTGCCTTGGGGGTAAGGGAAGCCAGCACCCTGCTCACACAAATCAAGGAGTGGAAAGCTCAAGGTCTGTCAATTATCCTGATCACCCAGCGAATTCCCGATGTCCTTGCCATTGGAGATCGCGCCATGGTTCTGAAAGGCGGAGTTCGGCAGGACATACTGGATGTTGCCAATTGCAACCTGGATGATATCGTCAACTTGATCATAAAAGGGCGTGAGGATTTACGAGAGCCTGCTGCCGAAAAGCAAGATCTTGAATACCTGTCCATCGGGTAGATAAATTAGCAGTCGCATGTTGTGTTAGTGCAGCAGTTGGCGTGCACTGATCATATAAGATCTACATACCCAATATTCAATCACCAGCCAGGTGAACGCGGGCGTCCAGGGCGCAGCACCCATCGCGGGCGTGAAAGACGCGCAGGGGATTGATGTCGATCTCCTGAATCTGCGGAAAATCAGTGAGCAGCTGGGAAAGCCGCAACAGAGCTTCCACCACTGCCTCGATATCCGAGCGCTTGTGGCCGCGCGCTCCCATGAGGATGGGCGCGCCGCGCAGCTGGGCGATCATCTCGCCCGCCTCTTTAGGCGTGACTGGTGCCACCCGCAAGGCAACTTCTTCAAAGACCTCCACGAAGATGCCGCCCAGGCCGACCAGCACCACCGGCCCGAAGTGCGCATCCTGCCTGCCGCCCAGGATCAGCTCGCGCCCGCCGGTCACCATCGGCTGAATTAATACTCCATCCAGGTGGACATCCGGGTAGGCACGGCGGATGCGGCCCAGCATGTCTTCGAAAGCTTCCATGACTGCTGGCGCGTTGCGCAGGTTTAACTGCACCCCACCCACATCCGACTTGTGGGAAATCTGCTGCGAGATCACCTTGATCGCCACCGGGTAGCCCATGCGCTCGGCGGCTGCGACCGCTTCTTCTACGCTGATGGCGCTCACACCGCGGGCAGTCGGAACGCCGTAGTGCTCCAGGGCTTGCATAGCCTCCGAAAGGAGCAAATCGCGGCTTTCTGAGCGGGCTCGCTCGATCAGAGAACGCACCGCGCTGCGATCTACATCAAAGGTAGGGATTGGCTCGGCCTCGCGGATCTCTCGCATACGCCGGTAATGGGTGTAACTCATCTCCAGGGCGCGAATGGTTTCAACCACGGCGGTGAAGATTGGCAGGCTATAGGTCTGCCGCAAATGGTTCACTTCCTGGGCTGTGGTCGAACAATAATAAGCCACCGGTTTGTCGTAACGCTTCACCATCTCGATGACTCGTTCGACCAGGGCGCGGCTTGCCAGGCGCTCGCTTTCCGAAAATGCGGTGTGCAGGAAAACCACGCCGTCCACATTCTCCAGCTGGAGGGTTTGTTCCAGGATCTGCCCATACAGCTCAAGGTCGAACAGGTCCCCCAGGTCCAGGGGGTTAGTCAGCCGGATCACCGAGGCGCGGAAATGTTTCTCGATCTGGCGTAAAAATGGCTCAGGGAAGTCGGCTAGTTCAAACCCCGAGAGCTCGCAGGCGTCGGCCGCTACCACGGCGTGGCCGCCGGAACGCGAGATCACCGCCAGCCGCACCCCGCGCATGGGGGGCAGGCGCAGGCACTTTAGGTTATTGAGCAGGCTGGTGGCGTCGCGCACCCGCACGATATCGGCCTGGCGGAAGCCGGCCTCGGTTACTTTGTCATCGCTGGAAAGCGAAGCGGTATGCGAGGCGGCGATCGCCCGTCCCAGGTTTCCGATATTGGACTTGAAGACCAGGATCGGTTTCGATGACCGGCGGGCGATCTCCATCAGCCGGCGGCCGTCGCGTAAGCTTTCAAGATAGAGGAATATCTCCTTTGTGCTGGGATCGTCCACCAGGTATTCCAATATGTCTTCGGCATCGATGTCCAGCATGTTGCCCACCGAGACAAACTTATTCAGCCCGATGCCTTCGTTGGCCATCAAGTTCAGGACGCTCAACCCAACCCCGCCGCTTTGGGAGATGATCGAGACCTCACCTGGCCTGACCAGCTTCTTCAGCGGCAGGAACGGAACGCTGAAACCATTCTCCATATTCATGACCCCAATGCAGTTGGGGCCGACGAAACGAATCCCATACCGCCCGGCGACCTGGGAAATCTGCCGTTCGAACTGGCGGCCTTCGTCTCCATATTCACCAAAACCGGCGGTCTCGATGATCGCCCAGCGCACTCCCTTTTGGCCGCATTCCTCCAGCACCCCCGGCACCGTCCGGGCTGGCGTCAGGATCACAGCCATGTCCACCGGATCGGGTATCTCTCCGATCGAGCGGTAGATGCGCCGTGTCTCGATCGCACCGCCAGCCGGGCCGACGGCATACACCACACCGTTGAATCCAAACTCGACCAGATTGGCGACGATATTGCGGCCCAGGTTGTCCGGCTTGGCCGAGACACCGATCACTGCCACGCTGTGAGGGGAGAAGACTGCATGCATTTTTGATCCTGGCTTTATGAATAAATGGGCTCAGTTGCCATTTCGGGCAATCTTTATCATTCTATCCGCAGTTTCAGTATTGTCAACCATTACCAGAATCATTTACCGCAACTCGATCTTTTTTGATCCAGAAGTTTCTTGGATCTGGCAGATGTGTTGTTGCCCATTTTATGGATCTGCTTGCCAAGGGATAAGGATAAATGTAGAATAATTTTTAAAGAAGTGAAATGCGCTTTGTTCCTTTCGACTTATGCCAAGTGTTTCATGCTTTTTCTAAACTAAGAAAGGAGTCAGGGTGATGAAATACAGGGTGCACCGATTCGATATCAGGATGACCAGCGACCAAAGCAAATTAGAGCAATTTCTGAACAGCTTGGAAGGTGAAGTCATCGCAATAGTCCCCAACATTACGCTCGGATTTTTCTGGGCCCATCGGGTTGACTTTCTTCTCATTGTGGAGAAGTTGAGCTGATTGGACTGTGGAGATAAATTTAAGAGAACGGTGGTCCCCTAGGGATGGCACCTTATTAGGCTTAAGGGTTCCTGAGCTGCTCCATTTTTTGTTGGATCGCCCCCACATAGCCCTCGGCGCCCAGTGACTGGGAGGCCTGCGGGGCCTGCCGGTAGTACTCCTGCGCCCGTTCCAGATCGCCCGGCGCGCCGCGGCGGGTGAAGACCTGCGCCGGGTTGAGCAGGGATCGCGCCCGATGTCAATGGATGCCTTTGCCGGTGAACAGCTCGATCAATTTTTCACTGGCTGCCAGGGCGGCCTCCCAGCTTCCTTCGGCCAGGGAGAGTTCATAATAGCGACTGCATTTTCCAACTGGGCTACCTGGTCATCCAGTGTCTCAGGCATTGTTTTTCCGCTCCAACGCCTCCCGCGTTCGCTCCAAATCGGGTACCGCCTTGAGTGCCTCGAATGCGGCCAACGCTTGTGAGAAGTAGTTGCGCGCCGCCTCGCTGTCAGATCGCGCCAGTGCTACCTCCCCAAGCTCGGCGAGCGTGCGCCCGATCTGCCAGCCGGTCTCCAGTTCCTTGAACAATTCCAAAGCCTGGTTTAAACGCGTTTCGGCTTCGGCATGTTCACTTGCTAAACGGTGCGCGACCCCCCAGGCACGCTGAGCGATAGCGAGATACAGCTTGTGACCATCCCGCCTGGCCAGTTCCTCCAGCCGCGGCGCGTATTTCCGCAATACAGCTGCATCGCGTTGTTGCGCGGCGGTGTCGGCCAGGGTCAAATACATCTCATGGTCGTGGGCCATGGTACCCCCGAGAACGGGCTGGCCGGCCGTTTCGATCGCGGCTTCCATGCTCTGCCTGACGAGGGCGAACTCGCCCTCCGCCTTCAACGGCAGCGACCTTCAGTAAAATTGATTGCGCTGCCATCCATCTTCTGGTCCGGATACGGAAATTAAATAATCGTATGACTCCTTCGCATAGGCCTTGGCTCGCTCCAGGTCGCCACGCAACGCGTGGACACTCGCGCTCAGCGCGACGTAAAATCAGGTCGGCCCCACCCGTTGACGGGGGTAGCGCTGTTCGAGATCGCGCCACTTTTGCTCTGTGGCGAACATCTCCTCCCACCGGTCCAAGCGGAACCAGCACTGGCCCTGCAGGCCGAGGGCAGTTGCCTGCTGGCCAATGGCCTGCATGCTGGCGGCGAGTGTTTCCGCTTCCTGCAGATGCGGCATGGCCTGGGCGTACTCGCCGACGTACATCAAGGCCATTCCTACCCCACTCAACGCGTCAATCGCCTCGCTCGGGTCATCCAGGCGCGCCTCCTGGCTGATCTCCAGCCGCCTCTGCGCTACCTGCAAATGTTCGCGCAGCAGGCTGCGCCCGTCCAGGATATTGGCCAGCGCGCCGAGTGCTCGGGAAAGGACAACCGGGTCGTCCAGCCGTTCAGCCATCTCCACCGCCTGCTGCGCGAAACGTTGCGCCCTTTCCCAGTCCGGAGGAATCTGGGTACGCCAGGCATCAAAAGAGAGCGTAGTCAGGGCGCGGACGATCTCCGGGTGGGCCGGCTCGCCTTGCAGCGCCCCCAGGCTCTGTTCGAGGCTGGCGCGCGATTCCAATGCGATCTGGCTGGCCTGGCGATAATGTTCCAGATCCATATTCCATTTAGCCTCCGTGGCCATTTGGACGATCTTGCGCTGCAGGCGCACTGCAACGATCTCCTCGCCGTCTGCCAAATTGCGCCATAGATCGAGGGCTTGCCGATAGAGCGAGATGGCTTGTGTGAAATCGCGCAGGAGGCGATAAACGTCGGCCAGTTCTTCGAACAGGATCATGTGGAGCGTGCTCTGTTCCCCCGGATCGATCAATTCGAGGGCAGCGCGCAGGTTCTGGACGGCCTCGTCGTAGGCGTACACGGCCACAGCCTGCCGGGATGCCAGCCGGTAGTACTCGATCGCCTTGTCAGCTTGGCCGCCGAGGGCAAAGTGGTGCGCCAGCAGGCCATAAAACCCCTCTAAGCGGTCAGGGTACAACGCCTCGATCGCCTCCCCCACCCGGCGATGAAACCCGCGGCGGCGTTTCAACAAGATCGTGTTGTAAACGGCCTCCTGGGTTAGTGGATTAAGAAAGGTGTATTCGACTTCCGGCACGCGCGCCGCCTCGCGGATCATGTCTAGGCGGATCAACGTCCCCAAATGCTTGTCCAATTCCTGGCTGGCTTCATCCACCGCCAGCAGCACCCGGTGGAAGAAAGAGCGGCCGATGACCGACGCCATCTGCAACGTAGCGCGGGTAGCCTCCTCCAGCCGGTCCAGGCGCGCCGCCAACAGCGACTGCAAATTGTCGGGGATGTCGAAATCAGCTCCCTCGATCGTCGCCCGCCAATAGCGCCGCGTTACTCCGTCGACGGTGCGCTCTTCGGAAACCACCGCGCCGCTCTCAATCAAGGAGCGCACCACTTCCTCGATGAAGAACGGGTTGCCGCCCGACTTTTCGAGAATGCTGGCCCGCAAACGGTCTGGTAGCTCGGCGATGGCCAGCAGGCGGTTCAAGAGCTCGTTGCTCTCTGCTTCCGAGAGGGGGCGCAGGGATACTTCGGTGTAGCGGTGGTGGAACTCCTCGTCGGCGGTGGTCTTGATCTGCCAGGCTGGCGCTTGCCGCTCGGCGCGCAAGGCGCAGATCAGCACCAACGGAATCTCTTCTGTCAGGGGCAGGAGCTGGCGGAGAAGTTCGATCGAGGTCGCATCGCTCCAGTGCATATCGTCGAACACCAGCACGGTTGGCCGGCTGGAAAACTGCGCTCGCCACCAGGCGTGCATTGCCGCGAACATTTCTTGCTTGAACGTCTCACCCTCGAGCGGCGGCCCGCCATTCTCGCTCTCCAACCCAAACAAGGCCTCAAAGACCTGTGTCGCGCCGGGGCGGCGCTCCTCCGCCAGACCTGTGACGAGAGAAGCCAGTTTCTCGCGGATCACTAGCGGTGGATCATTGTAGGCAATCCCGTTTACACGCCGCATCAGTCGTTGGAATAACCCGTAAGCCTGGTTGGTTTCGTAAGAGAGGCTGATGGTTTCATACCAGTCACCGTTAAGACCGATCAGGTCTTTGAATACCTGCGTTGTCTCAGTCACCAGGCGAGTCTTGCCCAGGCCGGCTTCGCCCAGCACGCAGACGATCCGCCCCAAGCCCTGTTTCAGGTCGGCTATCACGCTGCGCAAAGCAAGTAGTTCGGACTCGCGGCCGACCATCTCGGCATGCAGGCCTTCAATGCCACGCGCCCGCCCGACCAACGCCTGGTGCCCCAGCACCCGGTAAGCCGGCACCGGCTCGCTCTTGCCTTTGACCTCGATACCGCCCAGTTCCTCAAAATTGAAAAGCGGCTTCACCAGTTTATATGTATCGTGGGCGACCTGTACCGTGCCGGGTTTCGCCGTCTGCTCCATGCGCGCAGCCAGGTTGATGGCGTCGCCCAGCGCGGTGTATTCCATGCGCAGGTCAGAGCCGACCGCACCGACGACGACCAGCCCGGTATTGATGCCCACCCGCACGTCGAAGTCGATGCCATGGCTTTGTTTGATCTGCTCGCGGTAGGGTTTAATCCCGGCGACGATGTCCATCCCAGCCAGCACCGCTCGCTGAGGGTCATCCTCGTGGGAGATGGGTGCACCGAAGAAAGCCAGGATGCCATCTCCCATCAGCCGGGCGACGGTGCCTTCATATCTATATACCGGTTTGATCATCTGCTCGAATGCGCCGTTGATGATCTCCGACCACTCTTCAGGGTCCAGACGGTCAGCGGCGGCAGTAGAACCTTTGACGTCGCAGAAGAGCATGGTCACCACTCGCCGCTCGCCGACCATCTCGCCGCGCGTGCGAGCAGATTCCAGCTTGGTCAGCAGTTCTTTTGGGATGTACTGCTGGAGTTGGGATTCGCCAGCATGTGACGATGGTGAAGCTGAAGGCGGGGGTGGTTGCGGTGGAGGGGGTGGCGCAGCCGCCGGCTGGGAAGCTGGGGAAGAGACAGCGGTCGCTGGCGGCGGACTGGCGGGGCGCGGTGCAACCGCCGGCTTCACTCCTGGCGTCTGCGCCGTCGCAGTCTGGGCAGCCGGCCGCCAGATGAAGCCTCCTGAATCCACCAGCCTCAGTCCGCAGTTGTCACAAAAATTCGTTGCCTCGGGCAACGCGAAGCCGCACCGGGGGCAAGCTTGGACGAGCAGGGTTCCGCAGTGCTTGCAGAAATTGGCACCTGCCCGGTTGGGGGTCTGGCAGTTAGGACAGTTCATCACTTCAGTATTATCTCCCCCTTGGGTTGACTGGTTTTGAAGATCGTTTCGGCGTCAAAGGATGAGAGGCCAATTTATCGAAATTAGACAAAAATTGACGTGATTCATTTTATATTGTATTGGGATAAGTGTCAAGATGTCAGTGCGTCTCGGTCACTTTATGGAGGCTGCGCGGCTTTTCCGTGTCATACCCCTTGACATGCGTCAGATGGTAGGAGAAAAGTTGCGCAGGAACGATGCTGACGATGGGCGTCAGCCATTCTGGAATATCCACCGGCAGTGCAATAGGGGATTGCGCCAACTCCAGGGCTGTGCCGGCATTGGAAATCACCACCAACTCCGCCAATTGTGCATGTTTCAGATGATCGAGCAGGCTCATCAGCGAATCAAACACTTTCCCTGAGGGCACGATCGCCATCACCGGGAAGCCACGCTCCACCATGGCAATCGGGCCATG
>DATDRM010000214.1:0-8362 GCA_035291705.1 Anaerolineales bacterium | reverse complement strand
TAATCGCCGCCAACCTGGGACGGGCAATTGCCTTTATGTTTATCCTGTATGGAGTCTGGCAAGTCCTCACCGGTCACCTCGGTAACGGTTTGTGGATCGCCTTTATCGGTTGGTTCCTGGAAAGCGCCGCCACGAGCCAGGCTCAACAACAGATCTTCCATGACCTGCTGGCTGGACACACTGTAAAGCAAGCCATGAACCGCAACTATGTTGCTGTTTCTGCACTGACCACGCTGCAAGACCTGGTTGACCAGCATATTCTAGGCAGCGGGCAACGTGTATTCGTCGTCATTGACCAATCCGAACGGGTGATCGGCATTTTAACCTTGCATCACGTCAAAGAGATCCCACGCCCCGAATGGTCGACGACGCCGGTGGAGCAGGCGATGACGTCGCTGACGCAGGTGAAATGGGTGAGCCCGGATTCGCCGATCAAATCGGCCCTGGCTGAGATGGATCAGAATGGCGTTAACCAATTGCCGGTGATGGTAAATGGCCAGATGATGGGGATGTTAACCCGGGAAGGCGTGATTAGTTTCCTGCGCATCCAACAGGAACTTGGTCTCTAATGGCGATTAATATGTCTGAGAATTAGCGACTGAAAGGATCGTCTATGCTAACCTTAGGGACTCCTGCCTGGGATATCATTTTGCGGACAGTTGTCATTTATCTGGTGCTGGTAATTGGGCTGCGCCTGGCGGGGAAACGCGAGATGGGGCAAATGACTGTGTTCGACCTGATCGTATTATTGCTAATTGCCAATGCGGTGCAGAATGCGATGGTCGGTCCCGACACCTCGCTGGTGGGAGGGGCTCTGGCTGCCATAGTATTAATTGGGTTGAACGCAGGGCTAGTAAGATTAAGCCTGCATTTTCCGGGGCTTCGCAGGCTGGTTGAGGGCCAACCGACTCTGATTGTGCTTCACGGCAAGACGATCTCTCGGAATCTGCGGCGGGAGGGGTTGGCCGAGGAAACCCTGGCTGCCGCCTTGCGGGAGCATGGCCTGTCTGAAGTGAGTGAAGTTGAGATGGCGGTGTTGGAAACTGACGGTTCGATCAGCGTTATCCCGGCTGGGGGAGAGTTCCGGCATATCAAACGACCAATAAAATTCCTAAACCGGTGATGAGGTTGAGGTGGGTTTAAAAATGGCATTGAATGGCGCTTGACGGTTTGTTCATTTACTGGTATACTGTCTCCCAGTAGGATGCCAATAAGTTCTCGTTGGAAGATAAAAGACGATGGCTCAAGGCAGTTGTCCTTGGGTCATTTTGTTTTGACTGCTCCGATAGAACAGCAAGCATCTAAAATTTTTTTCTTGTAACAAGGAGTCAAATTGTATGTCTGAAAGAATCATCGGCACAGTCAAATGGTTCAGCGGAAGCAAGGGATATGGCTTTCTCGCCCAGGACAACGGAGCGGACGTTTTTGTCCACTTCTCCGCCATCCAGGGTGATGGCTACCGCAACCTCGAGGAAGGCCAAAAGGTGGAGTTTTCCATCGAAAAAGGCCCCAAGGGATTGCAGGCAGTCGACGTCGTTACCCTGTAAATCAACTGACAAATCATCCGAAACCTGCCGCAATCCGGCAGGTTTTTGCTTCCCTCTGCGTACCGGAATAAGAAAGGCAGATATCTCATGGAGATCGATATGACATTCCAGGTTGGCGATAAGGTGGTCCATTGGGCTTATGGGTTGGGGGAAGTGATCCAATTGGATGAGAAACGATTGGCAGGCAAGACCACCTTATACTATGTGGTGAAAGTCAAGGATCTAACCCTCTGGGTTCCGGTGGAGGAGGCAGACACACGCAAGCTACGTTTACCAACAGCAGAAACCGAATTTGAAGGCTTATTTAACATCCTGCGAGGCGAGGGGGAAGTGTTATCCGAGGATCGCATGGAGCGCCGGGGCCAGTTGACCGAACGGTTGCGAGAAGGCTCGTTGGAGTCGATCTGCCAGCTGATCCGTGATCTTCGTTCCTTTAGTTATAAGAAGAAACTCAATGAAAGCGATACGCAAATCCTAGAGCGGGCTTGCAAGATGCTGTTAGACGAGTGGCACCTATCGCTGGCCATTCCCGTTCCTGAGGCGCAGCGCGAGCTGGACCGGCTGTTGGAAGAAGGCCGGAATCTGGTCAGGTGAACACCTAATAATAAAAACTTAACGGCAAGCCGAAAAAGAGTTTGCTATCCTCCTGGGCACGCGAAATCCTGGATGGGGAGATGTTCGATTTCCCCGCTTTCGGGCGAGATCCACCACAACTGGTCCGCGCCGGATTGCAGCAGTACTGGAATCGAGGGCAAACCCTGTAAATTAAGCGCGCACCATCCCTGGGCGGATGGGGGGAGCATCATCCAACCCGCGCCATCCATGCTCTGCGACAGCAGACTTCCATTCGGTAAGATTTGCAGCCCTGGATAATAGGGGCTGCCTTCGGGGTCCCCGGGCAAGGGCGGCAGGGCGATCACCTGCCAGGTCCGGCCTCCATCCTGGGTTAGGCGAACAGGATAGTCGCCAGAGCCGGATAAAAGGACGGCTTGCGTGTTGGAAAAGGCGACCAGCTGGTTGGGAGCGGGCATGCGCAGTTCTACAGAAAGACCCGGAGCGGTCCAGGCACTGCCGCCATCCAGGGAGGTCAATACCGGTTGAGGGAGAGGGGCGCCCATCCCGGAGATAAACCCAGGGGCTGACCCCCAGAGCAGGCAAGGCCCATCCGGGGGGCAGGCCAGGTTGCCAGGCGACCAGGTCACCCCACCATCTGGGCTGGATTGCACCAGGGGAGAGGCGGTTGCGTCAATGGGCGAGCCAGGGTCTGAGTATAAGGCCCGAACAGTGCCCTCCCCGTCTATCCAGAAACCGCCGAATGTCTCGAGGTCTTGTGGGGATAGGGGTGGCACAAGCCGCCAGGTGGCGCCATCGTCAGCCGTCGTGTAACCCATGAAGAAGACCGGCGGCGCACCGTAATCTTTATTGGCCGTTTCGAAGGTGGCGTAAAAGCTATCCGGATGTTTGGGGTCTAATATCACAGATAAACAAGTGGGAGATGAGGCAGGGTCCTGTTGGAAGGTCGGGTAACCGCTCGCCTCGGCGGCTGTCCCCACCGGCACGGTTGGGATGGAGGTCCAGGTCTGCCCGCCGTCCGGGCTGAGGCGGATTTCACCCGCGGCACAATAAGCAAGGCGCTGTGCGTCCATTGGGTCAACTGCTACAACCCGGTTAATCAGGTCTGCACTGGGCTGCACCCAAAGCGGTGGACCGAAGCTAAAAGCAGTCCAGGCGTTCGCCGCCTGGATGGTGATGCTGGTTTGGGCGCTCAGCAATGGCGAGCTGCCTGGAGCTAGCTGGCGGGGGTAAGCCTGTAAAGCCAGGGAGTAAGCGCCAGGTGCAAGGCTACCTTGGCCTGGGATTTGCTGCGGGACGAGAAAACTGCCAGTAAAAGTCCCATCCAGGGCTTGCTGCACCTCACTCAGGTAGAAGGACTCGCTCCCCGGGACCTCCATCACGAGCGAATAGCCAAAGGCCAGATCGCCGTATACCTGCACCAGGGGCGCCCAGCCAGCGAACTGGATCGATGTGCCGGGGGCGGCTTGGGCGGGGGTGAAGGTCAACGACGCACACGGCTGACCGGCCTCGCACGGGGTGGGGACAGGCTCTTCCAGGTGGAAGGTTGCGCTGGCCTCAGCCTCATTTTGATAGCAACTATCTTCCAGGGCGGGGTCCAGGCATTGCAATCCCACGCTATAATCACCCTCCACCAGGGGGACAGGGCCGTCCTTCCCCAACCAGGGGACAGACAGGGCGGAAAGGTTCACGCTGAAATGCCCGGGATCGGTGGCCGACCATTCCAAGGGTTGCTCCTCCAGGCGGAATCCCTCCTGGCAACCGTTCCAACACACGTTGAGCAGGTTGATGCGCGGGTCTGGCGGGTCTTTGATCTGGGTGGGCCCCCCGGGAAGGTAGCCCTGGATTTGAATCCCACCCCCCGGCGGGGCGCTGGCGGGGGTGAGTTCGATCCAGGCAGTGTCTGGCGTGGGACTGGGAACTTGCGCGGGCGTTATGGGTGAGGGGAGGGGGGATTCTGCTGGCAGTGAGGTGATTGGCGCATTGACCTGGGAGGGGACACAGGCGGCAAGTAGCAGGGAAATTGTTAAAATCAGGAAGGAAATCGATTTGTGAGCCATTTTTTCTCTTTCTGGTAGGTAATGGTTGAGAGGTTGGAGACCAGTAAGGGGAGTATCGGTTAAGACGTGAAAACCAGCGTTAGAGTTCCCATATGCCTCATAATGGGAATTATACAACGCTGGCGAGCTTATCTCCTGGTTTCCTTTATTTGCTGCTTATTATTTGCCTTTTTCTCGGTGGCGGCCGGTCTTCACCGCCGGGCCCAACACCGTCAGCTGCCTGAAGAGCGACGGAACCGCCGAGAACATCACCACCGGCCTCTGCCGGTGGAGGGAATGCCAGCATCGAGGCCAATTTGAGCCTGCCTCAGCCCTGCATCGCCCCTATTGTCTTCGTCACCACCCCCAGCGGCGCCTGGTTCGCTGCCACAGGCCATTAATCAAATCCGGGGCCTTATCCGGATGACAAGCGGGCGATAACATCGCCCGCCTCTGCCATTCGCTGCCCCGCGGCAATTTACCCTTGAATGCTGATTGCTGATTTTTGCTATGTCACTCGCCTGCCGCCGCGCATGGCGACGTAATTATCCACCATCTTCCACAAGCTGTCGATCAGGCCTTTCTGTTGGGCCATCCCAACTCCACCTGTGATCAGCAATGGCCAGAGCACGACTATGCTGACCGCGATGGCTGCGCCCTGTTCCAGCCACTTGCCCCCACCGACGGACGCTTTCAGCGTGGTGCCGGTTGATTCGAGCATCACGGTGGCCGCCTGGCCCATTCCGACCCAGCTGCGCAGGCCGCCCTTCTTTCCCTGGATGATCACCGTCGCGCCTTGATGGATCACCTGCGTTTCGAAACCGTTCCCCAGGAAATATTGGCGGAACTCCTCGGCCAGCTCCCCGACGTTTGCCTCCCTTACCTCGTATGTCCGCCCCCCAGTGGGCTGGGCCGGTGGCGCCGGGACCGGCTGTCCTGAAGCAGGGACAGGCGGCCGGGATGGGGTCGGCAGGGGTGAGACTGGAGAGGTCTGCCCGAACAGCCCATCTCCGCCCGCCGCCAGGTTATCCAGGCGGCTCAATACATCTTCGAAGTCAGAGCATTTCAGGATGATGCTGCGCAAAAGCTCCGCCCCAGTCTGCCGATCTCCCGCCTGCAGCACGGTCAGGGCCTGTTGATAAGTCAAACCGCATTCGGCGAGCATCTGTAAATCGGCTGAATCCACCCAACGCGGATCGATGTTTCGAATCTGGTTGAGATTTTCCATTACCTTGGCGTAATTCTTGTCGGCATAATCCTTCTGCGCCTGGGCGTAAAGCTTGACGCACTGGTTCCGCCGTTCGCTGTTTGCCAGTTTTTGAGCCGCATCTTTGTAGTTTGGCACGAGCATCAAAGCCCCGCGGTAACCGGCGATGGCTGCCTCCCAATCGCCGCGGATCGTGGCCTCTTCAGCGGCTTGGTATCTTTCGGCGGCCCGGGCGTTGAGATCGGGTTTTTCTGGTGGAGCTACCGCTGGGCTTGCCGGCTCCTTTTGTCGGCTGATCGCGCCCCCCACCGCGAGGGTTCCCTCCATAGGTCCGGCGGTGAGGCGTTCGTCGGGTGGCTTGCTGATATTGAATAACTGCCCATCTGGCACTTGCATAAATAGCACCGGGGTAGCCCATTCCAGGCTGTCGCGTTCCAGGAGTGCGATCTGGCGGCGGGCCTCGGTGAGCGCCGCGTCGACTGGAAAATTGAGCGCCAGAGATTTATAAAATGTCCCGCTGATGATCTCGTCCGCTCGGTCGCTGACTTCGAACTGCATGGCGATGACCGCTGGGATGCCTGCCCGGACCATGGCTGCGGCCACGCTGGAAAACGGCTCAGAATCTGAGGCGTGCGCGCCGAGACAGGAATTAAGTACGGCTAATCGCAGCTGTGTTTTCCCCTGTAAAAGGATGCGGATCAAATCGCTCCCGATGGCTTGCATGCCTCCATCCACACTTTCCATCAGCAAGACGCCTTCGTTGTTCACTTCGTCGAAGGCACCGTGCCCGATAAAGTGCAGGATGTGCGTCTGGTTCGGGCGCAGGGCGTCGATCAGGCGCGTCCAGGTATCTGGTCCTTCGAGATAGCTGACTCGCACGTATCCCTGGGCTTGCAACGGATCGAGGGCTGCTGCAATCCGAGCTTTTTCAGCCTCCACATCCAAAGGCACCAGATCCTTCGGACTGGCGATCACGACCAGGATGCGTAGAGGCAGGTCGACCCTCAAAGGGGCGGTCGGAGTGGGAAGCTCGATAAACCGGACGATGGGGGTGTGGGGATCCAGCCCCAGGAACTCCTTTTGGGGGGCATAAAGAAACTCCCAGGGCAGTTCGTTCAAGGAAGGGTCGATGGATAGCCGCAGGCGCAGCCCCTTGGCTTGCTGGTGCGCCTGTCCCAGGCAATGATAGTAAAACTCTTTAACCTGGTCATGGAGGACGTTTTCAAACAGCGTTGATCCGAACTCCTTCATTGCCTTGATCTCCGGCGCGCTCGAGCTGCGTACCCGTGCGGAAGATCGCAGAGAAGCATTCGTGAGCGTCTGGCGGAAGATGGTGCGCTTATCGGGGGTAAACGGATCGGTAAAACGGGTTTCTGCCCGCCCTCCCTGGGAGATCGCCCGTACCCAATAGGAGGTCTCATCCGCTTTATCGATGTTGATTTCGAAGTCCAGGTATTCGATACTTTCGCTCATCTCTACCCTTCCCTTGTCTGACCAGAACTGACCGCACTAATTTTAGACTAGTTGGATTTTAATTGTAACATTAAAATTTCTAATATTGTCAAGAATATTGTATGCGGCTGGCTTTCGCAAGAAAGGGGTTGTTGAAGGCGGCTCAGCGAATCTAAACCTTGAAACGTAAGCATAAGCGGCAAGGTATAAAATGCCTTGGTCGTGACAGGCTCCTCTCTCCTCGATGAGATACAATGGCAGAATTAAATACAGCCCATAGGTGGGTAGCGTATTGTCAGTCTTTGGGAAATGCACTGGAGGAAATCACCAATATCCACCTGGGAAGCCAGCTTACGTTTCTACTCCAGGTCCGCTTGCGCCAGCGCCAGGTATGTCTTCACCATCTCAATCGTCGAATTGCCCAACAAGCTCTTCAAGCTCCACAGGTTGCCCCCGTTTCTTAGGTTGATTTTGGTGCGGAACGGAAGTGCAACTACCGTTCCAACCGCAGTTGCACTGCGGTTGGGGCACGGATTTCGAGTTTTGCACCAGAAACTAGGTAATTGATCGTGCGACTTCGTGAATTAATTCCTTAATTTGACTTACCCACTCCAAATTTATATAATCTTCAATAGGGTGGATCTTGGTTTCTCTATGAAGGAGGTGGCTATGTGGAGGCAGGTGAGTGGCAAGAATATCCAAAGAATATTTAAACGGTTGGATTATAAGTGGGCTTATTTTTTATGGGCCATCACTATCGCTCTATTGACCTGGAAGACCGCCTGGGCGTATCCCTCGGCTGGCGTCGATGAGTTTGATTCGTCTGCCACGGTCACCATCGACCTTGCGGTGAGCGGGGGACCGGTCTTGAAAGTGACCGTCGCCGGTCCGACCCGCATCCAGCGCGGCGACCCGGTCGACCCAGGAGATGGTCGCCTGGAGATCGATACGGAGATCGTCTCCCTGGAGCTGCATGGGATTTCTCCAATCGGCCCCGTGACCATCCGGGAGAGCGCCGTGCGGGCATCCACCGGCTCGGTAAAGCAACAAGCGGCGGGTGTGGACTTTCCAGCGGACAGTTTCTTCGACGTATTCGTCGAGATCGAGACCCCGGTGGGGACATTTCACAATAATGACCCTGTCCGGCTGCAGGCAGAGATCGACTCGCTGCCGCCCTGGCAGGCTGAGTATACTCCACCGGCGATCATTGGGGTAAGTCTTTTCGATCGCGGCGGCCGGCGGGTGGGGGTGATCACCCACGCCAGCCACTTCGTTGGGCAGAAAGCGTCATTTTCCGTGGCGCCCGGCGGTCCTTCCGGCCTGAACGCGGCGACGATCTTCGACCTGCCTACCGCTCCGCGGATTTTACCTGCGGATTTGGGTCTCGTCGCGGCTGATGATCTGGACGCTCTTTCTTATGGCACGGATTACATCAATTACAATTCTGATCTGCGTTTTTCGGTAGATCCCCTTGCTTTAGGAGTCCCAGGCAGCGCGGTAGCCATTGAAGCCGCCAAATCTCCGAACGAGGCGCACGGGGATGA
>DATDRM010000213.1:0-2665 GCA_035291705.1 Anaerolineales bacterium | reverse complement strand
ATTGTCTAACCGCCTGGCGGGACTCCTGGCGGCGACCTTTATCATCCTTCGTGAAGCGAATTCGATCGCCATTGCCGGTACGATCACTGCTTCACACGCGAAATTGCTGATGGTAGACCTCCCCGCCACGCTGGCGGTCGTTGCTTATGTCGCCCTGCTAGTTGGCTGGCTCAAGGGAGTTGACCAAAAACGATTGTATCCCCTCATTGCTGGAGGAATTTTAGGCATTGGCATACTGATCCGGATCGAATTGGGCGTATTACTCATCCCGACCACGTTTATTATAGTTTTAGTCTTTTGGAATCGCCGGCTTGATTTGTTTAAAGGTATTGCGATGCTATTGCTCGGGCTAATTTTGATCTTGTCCCCCTGGATCTGGCGTAACTATAACCTGACTGGACGAATCTTCCTTGACTCTCCTTCCTTCCGGGTCGTAGATATCTTAACCCACTATGAAAAGCCTGAATTCGCTGCCACGCCGGCCCCTTTAGAGGAGACTGGGGATCAACTTGTCCAGCCAACCCCCGAAAGTAATCAGCCTCAATCAGTCACGACTTCTCCGGTAAGCCAGCTGCTTGGCTATCTAAGAAACAATGTCACTGAAGTTACCAGGTTTTCAGTCTCCCATTACATGAACAGCCAAGTCCAGGTGTTGCTGGTTTTACCCACTTCGGTGCGCGTGTTCGACAGCCTGGTAGGCTTTTTAGGACATAAAGAACCAGACAAATTTTGGTATGAATGCTGTTCAATCCTGAGTTACGTCCGCCGCCTGCCGTACTGGCACAAATGGAACGGCGAGTTTCCCAACCAGGCGATCCTGCCATTTATCGTAAATCTTTTCCTGATGATACTGGGGATCGGTCTTGCCTGGAAGAAGGACAGGCTTGTTGGTGCGATACCTTTGTTTCTAACTGCCACACATCTTTTGGTGTATGCTATGATTCGGAAATCTGGCGGCAGGTATATACAACCCGCTGATTGGGTTGGGGTAATGTATTACAGCATCGGCCTGGCTCAAGTAACGCTGATTGGGATTCTGGCCGTTCTCAATACCCGCTTAACCGCTCACCCTTTCCTGCAGGAGGAACCAGCCTCGACCAGGGTCGAGCCACGGAACAGCTTGCTGCGCTCCCCTTGGTTTTATGCTGCTGCGATGGGTATATTCTTGCTGGGTAGTATTTTGCCGTTATTAGAACAGATCATTCAGCCCCGTTATACTGATTCTGTTAAGGCAGAGATGATGAACACTTTGATGGAATCAGAAATTCTTTCCGACGCCGATCGACTTTTTATGGAAACTACCTTACAAGAGGGGGGCTTGGTATCAGTTGGCCGGGGTTTGTTTCCACGTTACTATCGTTCTGAGGAAGGTGAACCGGGAACGAGGAATCCACTTGGGCCGCTGCCCTACCCACACCTTGGATTTTACCTGGCAGGGTCAGATAACAAGACGATAATCTTACCGCTCGATAACCGCCCCGGATATTTTCCGAACGCCGCGGATGTCTTGGTGGTGACGCGCCCGGATGGGGAAGTCGTTATTGTGAGTGTTTTTAAGTCGTTAAAAGAGCCGGAAGCGATCTATTTCCGATCGCCTTCCCTCACGCCAAAGTCACATTGAACGTATGTTTATTGGAGATTTGAATGGATCGAAGCTGGCTTGTCCCGGTTGGTTTGGTTGGCACTTTCCTGGTCTGTGCCGCTTGCGTATGCCTGGTCGTCATTGGGCTGTTTGGCCTGGGGTTGTGGACAAATATTCGAATTAATGATGGGTTAAATGTAAATTTTGGAGCAACCCCGACAGCAGCGCCCCAAGTGATTCGCCCAACTCCTGAAGGGTCATCGAGTGTGGAGGGCCGGGAAAGCGAGGTTGTGGTTAGTTCAGAAACCCTTGAGACTCTCCAGAATACAATTGTTCCGATCAGTGATTTGCGCGATCTGGCGCTGCGCCTGGAGGGGAAAGACAACATCCCGCTGACGATCGTGTCGCCTGCGGGCAATCTGAACATTGGTAGCCGAAAAGATTTTTGGGTAGCAAACGTGGATACCAATGAAAATTTTCAGATCAACACCACGTTGCAATATCTCACTGACCGTACCTATTTCTGGATCCAGGAAGGAATTACTTACGATGAGCAGGATTTGCAGAACCTCGCCGAAACCTTCGATAGCGAGATTTATCCGATCACTCGGGAATTCTTTGGTAGCGAGTGGACGCCAGGTGTCGACGGCGATCCCCATCTATACATCGTATATGCTGAGGGGCTGGGCTCAAACCTGGCGGGTTATTTTTCGTCCGCCGATGAGAATCATCCATTGGCTCACGAGTACTCAAACGCCCACGAAATGTTCTTGCTAAACGCTGATAATGTCGGTCTAAATGAGGAATTCGCCTACAGCGTACTGGCGCATGAATTCCAGCACATGATCCATTGGTACCGCGACCGAAACGAGTCTTCCTGGATTAACGAGGGTTTTTCTGAGCTGGCGGTTTTATTGAATGGATACGAAGTCGGTTCCGACTTCGATTTTATCTATGATCCCGATTTACAGCTCAACGATTGGCCGAACGAGGAGGATGCAACATTGCCTCATTATGGGGCTGCCTTCCTGTTCTTGACTTATTTCATGGACCGGTTCGGCGATGAGGCCACGCGAGACTTAG
>DATDRM010000212.1:0-6334 GCA_035291705.1 Anaerolineales bacterium | reverse complement strand
TAACAGCGGTTGTATTGATATTGGTAGGAGGTTCGTGATGAGCGTGGTTACGGATTTTGCGCGTGGTATGTTGACCACGTTGAAGTCGATGTTCGAAAAACCGGTGACTGTCCAGTATCCGGAAGTCAAGCGCCCGGTGCGAACCCGGTTCAAGGGTCGCCACAGGCTGATGCGCTATGACAATGGATTGGAGAAGTGTATCGGTTGTGCCCTGTGCGCGGCGGCCTGCCCGGCCGATGCGATTTTTGTCGAAGCTTCAGAGAATACCGATGAGCAACGGTTCTCGCCAGGTGAGCGCTATGCCAGCACATATCAAATCAATATGCTGCGCTGCATATTCTGTGGTTATTGCGAGGATGCCTGCCCAACCGAGGCCATTGTCTTAGGTGATAACTATGAACTCTCATTTACCGATCGGACGAGTTCGATTTACACGCGGGAAATGCTATTGGAGCCGGTTCCGCCGGGTGGCAAGCCCACACCCCAAAAGGTTGAGCCCGGCCTTTACGACCGCTCTATTCCCGTCATGCAAGACCCGAGGGATTGAAAATGAATGTTGATTTACTGTTTTTCATCCCCATTGCCCTTGTGTCCGTGACATCAGCCGTGGCAATGTTATTCAGCCGCCACGCCATATACTCGGCATTGTTCCTGATCATAAATTTCGGCACCATCGCCGCGTTTTACCTGATGTTGAACGCGCCTTTCCTGGCCATGGCGCAAGTGACGGTTTACGCCGGCGCAATCATGGTGCTGTTTTTGTTTGTGATTATGCTGCTTGGAGCGGAACAATTACGTCAAAGACAGTCAATTCGGTGGCAACAACCACTGGCGATCATCCTGGGCCTGTTCCTGTTGGTTGAGTCCGTTTATCTTTTATTCTCTGCGGGCAACCAGAAGGGTCCGTTGCCTTCTTTCACCACCCTGCTGTCAGATTTTGGTAGCCCAACAGCCATCGGCGAGATCCTGTTTAACCAGTATCTCTTACCTTTTGAAGTGACCTCGGTGTTGCTGCTGGTGGCCATGATCGGAGCGATCGTGTTGACGAAGAGTGAGAAGGGGTGAGGCGAAAGACGTGATGCGTGGAACGTGATGCTTGAAACGTGAAGATTGAAACCTGAAGAGGGTTCGGAGTAATTATATGCTGCCTGTTTCTTATTACATATTGCTTTCAGCGGTCTTGTTCTCACTCGGCGCGGTGGGTGTGTTGATCCGGCGGAATGCGATCGTCATTTTCATGTCCGTGGAACTGATGCTCAACGCGGCCAACCTGGCATTTGTGGCCTTTTCCACGATGTACAAATCGTTGAGTGGGCAAATCTTTGTCTTCTTCGTGATGACCGTGGCAGCGGCAGAAGTTGCGGTGGGCCTGGCGCTGATCGTGGCTATCTTCCGCAGCAGGCACAGCATTAACGTGGATGAGCTCAGCAATTTAAAAGGTTGATTCGAGAGTGGAGAATAGAGGACAGTAAAGTTTACTAATCTCTTATTTCGACTCTTTACTCTCTACTCTCCAAGGAGACCGCATGTTCCTAGACGAAGTAGCAACAAACGGGCCGCAATTCTTCTACCTTGTGCCCTGGGTCGTGTTCTTCCCTGTCATTGGTCTGCTGGTGAACATGATCTTCGGCGGGTGGATGGGGGAGAAAGCCGTCGGCGCAGTGGCCAGCACAGCCTCTGGGCTGGCTTTCCTGGTGGCCATCCTGCTGGGATTCTCCCTGGTCGGGCATCCAGAGGGTCAGATGGTGCCGCTGGCGGAATGGATCAAGATCGGCGAGCTGGACCTGCGCTGGGCTTTCCAGGTTGACACACTTTCAGTCACCATGATGCTGGTGGTGGCGGGGGTGGGAACCTTGATCCACATTTACGCGATTGGCTACATGCACGAAGACGTGCGCCTCAACGGCGATCCAGGCCGTTTCTGCCGCTTCTTTGTTTACCTGAACCTTTTCATCGCCGCCATGATGATCCTGGTCAGCAGCGATAACTACCTGATGGCCTTTGTAGGCTGGGAGGGGGTCGGACTGTGTTCTTATTTATTGATTGGATTCTGGTACGAGAAAGGGCAGGATGGGATCGGCAACGCCATCGCTGCCAAGAAGGCCTTTGTAACCAACCGTGTCGGCGATTTCGGTTTCTTGATCGCCGCTTTTATCATGTTTTGGGCTTTCCGCAGCTTTAATTTCGAAGAGGTTTTCGCCCAGGCCCCTCAGGTGGCTGAGGCGATGCCAATGGTGATCCTGGCGATAACCCTGTTTATGCTGCTGGGAGTGACGGGGAAATCGGCGCAGCTGCCGCTGTTTGTCTGGTTGCCAGACGCTATGGCCGGCCCCACGCCGGTTTCGGCTTTGATCCATGCCGCCACGATGGTCACGGCAGGGGTATACCTTGTCGCCCGTTCTGCTCCTTTGTATGTACAGGTCCCTGAAGCACAAACCGTGGTTGCGCTGGTGGGCGGTTTGACAGCCCTGTTTGCTGCTACCATCGCCGTCGGGCAGTTTGACATTAAGAAAGTGCTGGCCTATTCCACGATCAGCCAGCTAGGTTTCATGGTGGCCGCTGTCGGGATGGGAGCCTTCGCGGCTGGTATGTTCCACCTCGTGACGCATGCCTTTTTCAAAGCTCTGCTCTTCCTCTCGGCAGGTTCGGTGATCCAGGGAGTAGAACACGGCCATCACCATGTCGGGGAACACGGGAAAAAACCTCGAAGTGGTGGGCACTTTGATCCACAAGATATGCGCAATATGGGTGGCCTGCGGAAGCGGATGAAAACCACCTTCTGGGTGTACCTGGTTGGTGCGCTGGCGCTGGCGGGCATCTGGCCGCTGGCTGGTTTTTGGTCCAAAGACGAAATCCTGGCGGAATCCTTGAGCCTGCAACCGACCGTTTACTGGCTCTTAACCATCGCGGCTTTCTTCACCGCCTTCTACATGGGCCGGCAAGTGCTGATGGTCTTCTTTGGGGAGCCGAGATCGGAAGCGGCTGCTCACGCCAGGGAGAACCCACCTGTCATGATTGTGCCTCTGATCGTGCTAGCGGCCTTATCGATCATCGGCGGAGCGCTCAACCTACCCGGCTTGCACACCTTTACCAGATGGTTGGAGCATACTCTCGAGAATATCCACCCCGGGGAGTTTAATTTCCTGGTCGCCGGGGTCTCTACCGCTCTGGCGCTGCTGGCAATATTTTTGGCCTGGTATCTCTACAGCCAGCGCTACCGGGAACTCTTGCAGTTACCCCCGGCCAAAAGGCCGGACGATCCCCTGCGCCCGATCCTGGGCCCGATCTTCAGCGGGATGGAACACAAGTGGTGGGTGGACGAATTCTACTGGAAGTTCATCTTACGCCCATATATCTCCCTTGCCCGTTTTCTGGGTGAAGTGATTGATGGGCGTTTCTGGCACGACTGGTTCCACGATATGGTGATCGCGCGCAGCTTCCAGCGCCTGACGCATTTCCTGGCGCTGCCGTTCGACCTGGGCGTCATCGATGGGATTGCCAATGGACTGGCCAACGGAACCGTTCGCCTGGCTGCCAGCCTCCGCCGTATCCAAACCGGCTATGTGCGCAATTATGCCCTTTCGGTGTTTCTTGGGGTTGTGATCATCCTGGGATATTTGATCTTACGCTAAACTGACGAGGACGAGCAATGAACTTTTTCCTACACCCTCTCACACTGGTAACCTTCTTTCCCCTGGTGGGCATCCTGGTGCTGTTGTTTCTGAATTCGGAGCAGAAAAACGCCATCCGCTGGACAGCGCTGATCACCTCGCTGCTAACCTTTGGGATCTCGATCGCCATGCTGGTGCAATTCGATACTGCGAATCCTGATCTGCAAATGGAGATCAACATTCCCTGGATCCAGGTCGGCGGTTGGAACATTGCCTTCCAGATGGGGGTGGATGGCCTGAGCATTCTCCTGGTGCTGCTGACCACCTTCCTGACCCCGATCTCGATCCTGTCCACCTGGACGGCGGTCGAGGAAAGGGTGAAGGAGTTTATGATCTTCTTCCTGTTGTTGGAAGTGGGCATGGTGGGCGTCTTCCTGGCCCAGGATTTGTTTTTATTCTATATCTTCTGGGAGTTCACCCTGGTGCCGATGTATTTCCTGATCGGCATTTGGGGCGGCCCGCGCCGCATGTACGCCGCCGTCAAATTTTTCCTCTACACCATGGCGGGTTCGATCCTGATGCTGCTGGCGATCCTTTGGCTGGGGATCGTGCAGGGCACGTTCTCAGTTCCCGAATTAATTGCTCAAGGAGGCATCCCGGCGAACTACCAGTTCTGGCTGTTCCTGGCCTTTGCGGCCGCCTTCGCCATCAAGGTGCCGATGTGGCCGCTGCACTCCTGGTTGCCGGACGCCCACGTGGAAGCGCCCACCGCCGGTTCGGTGATCCTGGCCGGCGTCCTGCTTAAGATGGGTACGTATGGTTTCCTGCGCTTCAATCTGGCGCTGTTCCCGCAAGCGGCGACTCGGCTCGCTCCCTGGATCGCTTTGCTGGCGGTGATCGGGATTTTGTACGGCGCGGCGGTCTCCTATGCCCAACAGGATGTCAAAAAACTGGTGGCTTTTTCTTCGGTGAGCCACCTGGGATTTGTCATGTTAGGCCTGTTTGCCCTCAACCCCCAGGGCATCCAGGGCGGCATCTTGCAGATGATCAACCACGGCCTCAGCACTGGAGCGCTTTTCTTGATCGTGGGCATGATCTACGAACGCCGCCACACGCGCGATATGGATGCTTTTGGCGGCTTGTGGAAGGTGATGCCGATCTACGCCGCCCTGACCTTGATCGTAACCCTGTCGTCGATGGGCTTGCCAGGATTGAACGGGTTTGTGGGCGAGTTCACCATCTTGCTGGGAGCGTTTGGCTCCCAAGCGATCGGATCAGCCTGGTACGCTGGCCTGGCAGCGGTGGGGGTGATCCTGGCGGCAGTCTACATGCTCTACATGTTTCAGAAGCTGTTCCTTGGGCCGTTGGATAAAGACGAGAATCGTAAATTGTTCGATCTGAACTGGAGAGAAATTGTCACTCTGGTGCCGCTGCTGGTCTTTATCTTTTGGATCGGCCTGTATCCTGCGCCGTTCTTTCATTTGATGGCCCCCTCCGTGGAAAAGCTAGTGGCGGCCCTGCAGGGAGCGGCGATGGTGGGAATGCCATAATGAGAGGGAACTTATGACCCTGGATAATCTGGCCTTCAACCTGTCGGCGATCATGCCGATCAATATCGTAATCGCCTGGGCCTGTGCGCTCCTGGTGGTGGATTTGGTCATCCCCAAGGAGCGTAAGGGTTGGACTGCGCTGTTGGCTGCGCTCGGTTTAGTCGTGGCGATGGGTTTCGCCATCGCCCAGACCGGCAGCGAGACCGTGGCCTTCAACGGCATGGTGGTCGTCGATGGATTCGCGGTCTTCTTGACCTTGCTTTTCCTGGGCAGCGGGTTGGTCGGCATCGCCCTGGCGTATGATTACTTGAAGGAGATGGGCATCGACCGGGGCGAATATTACGTGCTATTGATGTTTTCCCTCAGCGGAATGATCCTGATGGCCCTGGCGGCTGATCTGATCGTGGTATTCCTGGCCCTGGAGTTGCTCTCTATCCCATTGTATGTGCTGGCAGGCTTTGCCCGGCCGCGGCAGGACTCAGAGGAAGCGGCGATCAAATATTTCATGTTGGGCGCTTTCTCGAGCGGCTTCGTGGTCTATGGGGTGGCATTGGTCTTCGGCGCGACCGGCAGCACTGCGCTGGCTGAGATCGTCAAAGCCCTCAACGCTGGCTCTACCGACTTATCCCTGCTCGGCATCGGCGCGGGGCTGATCCTGATCGGCCTTGGGTTCAAGATAGCAGCAGTCCCCTTCCATATGTGGACCCCGGACGTTTATCAAGGCGCGCCTTCAGCGGTGACGGCTTTCATGGCGGTGGGGGCTAAAGCAGGTGGGTTCGCAGCCCTGGTGCGCATCTTCGTGAGCGCCCTGCCTGCCCTGGCAGCGGATTTCACACCGGTGCTGTGGGGGATCGCCGCTCTGACGATGCTCCTGGGCAACGTCGTGGCGATCGCCCAGGGCAACATCAAGCGCATGCTGGCTTACTCCAGCATCGCCCACGCCGGCTATATCCTGATGGCGTTGGTGCCTTTCGGTCAAGAGGATGTGGCTGGCGATGCCGTGGCGGCGGCCCTGTTTTATTTGCTGGCCTATGCCTTCACCAATTTCGCTGCCTGGGCGGTGGTGATCGCCATGGAAAAAGCGGAGGGGCGGGGACTCGCCCTGAGCGATTACGCCGGGATGGGACGCAAGTACCCGGCCCTGGCGGCGATCATGATGGTAGCGATGCTGTC
>DATDRM010000211.1:0-9900 GCA_035291705.1 Anaerolineales bacterium | reverse complement strand
GCTTGCTCCAGCCTCTCTTCGAGGTTTTAAAAGACCGGGTTTTTATAGAGGCAGTCGCGGCCATGCCGGGTTATGATACAACGATTATGGGAACCACGATCGCGGATTTGAATCCATAATCAGCTGCTCGCATCCCGTGGACCACGGAAAGGGATTTTACCATTGAGCACAGAGGTAACCGTAAAAAGGAAGGTACATTATGTCCGTAACAGCCGGAACACTCGCTCCTGATTTCCGCCTGGCGGATGAAACGGAAAAAGAGCACAGCCTTTCCGAATATCTTGGAAAGCCGGTCGTGCTTTATTTTTATCCCAAAGACGATACCCCTGGCTGCATTAAAGAGGCATGTAATTTTCGAGACGATTTCGGTGCCTACGAAGAGGCCGGTGTGGTTATTTTGGGGGTTAGCCCTGACTCGCCCAAATCCCATGCTAAGTTCAAGGCGAAATACGATCTCCCCTTTACACTGTTGGCTGACATTGGCCATAAAGTTTGCCAGGCGTATGGGGTATGGGGGCGGAAAAAAATGATGGGCCGGGAGTTTGATGGGGTCTTGCGAACAACCTTCCTGATCGGCAAGGATGGGCGGATTTTGGAAGTCTTCGAGAACGTCAAACCGGCCGAGCACAGCCCAGAGATCCTGGCTGCCTTGAGTAAAATCTAACAGTCGAGTTTACCCCGCGTGTATCTCTATTATTTACGATTATTCAGAGGTGAAACTTTGATCAGAAGAATTTTGATCACCATCGCTCTGATCCTCACAGGGTTGCTCACAGTGACTGCCTGCGGAGGGGAAGCTACAGTTGAGACAACGGGTGCCACGGAATCTACCAGACCTATGCCGCCTGAGGAATACGCCAGCCTGGCTAATCCGTATGCCGGAGATAGTGACGCCGAGGCAGAAGGCGAGAGCCTTTACCTGGCCGATTGTTCCTCCTGTCATGGACCAGCTGGCCGGGGTGATGGCCCGGCGGCGGGTGGCCTGGATCCGAAGCCCCAAAATCTGGCAGAGAATCAAGGGATTTTGAGTGACGCCTACCTATTTTGGCGAATCTCCGAGGGTGGTTTAATGGAACCGTTCTATTCGGTGATGCCATCCTGGGCGGGGATCCTGAACGAAGAACAAATCTGGCAGATCATCTCGTTTCTGCGGACATTAGCGGGATAAGGGAGGCCGTTTGTTGAGAGATTTTGGATGGATTTCAGGTAAAATTGGAGCCGTGAAACCGTTCTTTGAAAGGTTCCGCTATCTTCGCCTCGAAAATTCCCAACTGCAGTCCCAAGTTGGTGAATCAAAGAAGAACGCTGCGGATGCAAATCGCAGGCTTGAAGCCATCCTTCGCTTGAGCAGAATATTCGTCGAAGCCAGCGACGAAAAAGAGGTTGTGTCACTTGTCTTACGGCTTTCCGTCGAGCTGGTAGGGGCGATTGGGGCTTCATTCGTGCCTTTAGATGAACGTGGCCAACCCTTGACCGCTATCAGCTATGGAGAGTTGCCCGCAAAGGTGATGGATGCCTGGATCGAATACCTGGCCTCGCCAGCCGTGCGTCATCGCTGTGAAATCTGTCAGAACCAGAAGGAGTTGACGACTACCTGTCCTTTGATCCAGGCTCCGCTGACAGAATCCCAAGAATCAGCAGATGTGGCTGGCATCTATTGCTTACCTTTGCGGCGTGGGGATCGGGAATTCGGCGTGTTAAACCTATACCTGTCAGAGGCTGACCACCTGAGCCCACAAACCCAAGAATTTCTAGGCGCCATGTTGGCTGTAACCTCTCTAGCCCTGGAAAGCATCCGTCTGCAGCAGCGCGAGGCAGCTGCCCTGCGCCAGCTTGGATCTTTTCGCCAGCGAACGGGCCTGAGCCAGGTGTTGGCCGATTTCCTTGAGAATGTCCGCGATACCCTAAAAACTGATTTCGCATTAATCTTCGTGCAAGACATTCGGGCTGATCTGCAACCGATCCTGCTGACCAACGGCGACTTCCCACCCACCTTGAAATCCTCATTGAATGAGCTCCTGGAAGAGGTGCAGACCACACGCAAGCCATTCGCGCTGGGGGATGTTCCGCAAGATATGGCTGCTACCCAAAATATCAAAGCTCTGCTGGTTGCACCGCTATTGCTACAAGATGGATCATTTTTAGGAGCCCTATTTGCAGGAAATGTACACGCACAGGGATTAAATCAAAGGCATTTAAACCTGTTGCTGACTTTGGCTGTTCAGGTCGCTTTGGTAGTGCAGAATCATCGCCTTATGTCTGAGGTCGAATTTGACTCAATGATGTCAGAGCGCAACCGGTTGGCGCGCGAAATCCATGATGGGCTGGCACAAACGATCGGATTTCTCAAGTTGCAGACGGCACAAATGAGCAATTACCTGGCTCGGGACGAACGAGATCGCCTCCAGGAAGCCTTACGGGTCTCCTACAAGGTACTTTCCGACACTTATCTGGACGCCAGGCAGGCTATCGATGGTCTGCGCATCGCTCCGGATGGCGGCGTTTCCGGTTGGTTGGAACAAACTGTGCTTGAATTTCGAGAGAACAGCGGCCTGCAGGTGATACTTAAACAAGCGCCTGTTGCGGTAGAGGTGCGTCCCGAGGTCCAGGCTCAATTGATCCGCATCGTCCAGGAAGCATTGAGTAATATCCGCAGACATGCCTGTGCGAAGCAGGTATGGGTAGCTTGTGACACTGTTGATGACGATTTAATTCTTGAGGTGCGCGACGATGGGCGCGGTTTTACTCCACAGGATGTTTCCATGTCTTTTCACTATGGTTTACAGAGCATGCGAGAACGTTCTCAATTGATCGGAGCAGAGCTCCAAGTTAACAGCCGGCCAGGTGGGGGCACAACGGTGCGCTTGAGTTTGCCGTTAAAGAGCGGAGAATCTATCGGATGAAAAAAGTACGCCTGGTGGTTGTTGACGATCATGCATTGTTTCGGGCAGGCCTGATCAGCTTGTTGTCGGGGATGCCGGAGATGGAGATCGTGGGGGAGGCAGAAGATGGAGAGCAGGCTCTGGCAGTAATCGGACGGACGAGACCAGATGTCGTCCTGCTGGATGTCAACATGCCGGTTATGGGTGGCGTCGATACGGTACAGGCTCTGCAATCCTTAGAAGATACTAAAATATTGATGTTGACCGTATCAAAACACGATGAAGACCTTTTCGGAGCGATAGCAGCCGGGGCAGATGGTTACCTGCTGAAAAATGCGGAACCGGAGGAGCTGCGGCGTGCTATCCTGTTGGTGGCAGAGGGTAAATCCATCCTATCTCCGGAGGTGACCGGCAGGGTGCTCAAGGTGGTGAGCAGCGCGCGGGGGATTCCACCCGAAGTTGGCCTGAGTAGAAGAGAAATGGAAGTATTGAATTGCCTGGCCAGGGGAATGACGAGTGCACAAATCGCCACGGGCCTTTATATTACTGAAAATACGGTCAAGACGCACGTCCGGCATATCCTTGACAAACTGGAGGCAGCCAATCGTGCCGAAGCGGTCAGCCGGGCGGTTCAATTGGGTTTAATCCGCCAGTAGATTCAACCTTTATCCCACATCAGAAAAAATCGGATGATCAAAGGGTGATTTACGAATCACCCTTTTGTGTTTTTAAAATCCTACCAATTAGAGAATGCCTGGTGAATGACAAATCAAGCTGTATTTGATAGATTATGAAGGATTAATCAGCGAAATGGGAACTCGTATGAATGGATCCAACCAAGGAAAGCCCTGGCGGATTTTAATCGCCTCCAGCCATCCTCTCTTTGCCAAGGGACTGCGCAGCTTGTTAGAAAAGCGGCGGGAAATGGACGCGGTCGTAGTGGGATTGGTATCGTCTATCGATGAGGCGCTAACTGCCCTGGGCAGCTTGCACCCTGACCTGGTGATCGTCGATTACGATGACGAGCGCGTCAACCGGGATGAATTTCTGGCGCGTTTTGTCGAAGGTGAGGGACGATTACGGGTGGTGCTGTTGTCCCTCAAGGAAGGGGGCAGTGAAGCGATTGTGTATGACCGGCGCACGATGGCGGCCTCCCAAATCGACGAGTGGCTAGAGATGTGGAATGAGAACCAGGCACCGTTCATACCACCAAGGGTATTAGCAGGTGAAGGAACTCCGCGGATCCCAAAACCGAAGAGGAGAGACAGTATGAAACATTTTATCGCTGCTGCTTTCGTGGTGATAGTTCTGATGGCCGCCGGTTTGTATGGCTATCAGCAAATCAATTTATTGCCGGATCAGGCCAGTTTACAAGCCGCATCGATCGATAATTTGTTTGGTATTCATTTTAGGGCGATCATCGTGTTATTCGCGCTAATCGTCGGTCTGATGGTATACAGCGTCCTGGTATTCCGCCGTAAGGCAGGCGATACCAGCGATGGCCCACATATGGAGGGGAACACGAAGCTGGAGGTCGCCTGGACGATCCTCCCCCTGGGCGCGGTGCTCGCCCTGGCTTATGTGGGTGGCATCACCCTGGGGGATACCCAAGCCTTGCCTGACCAGAAGCCCTTGCAAGTCAAAGTTGTCGGATCGCAGTGGTCCTGGCGGTTCGAATATCCAGAATTGGGGATTATCTCCACTGAACTTGTGCTGCCAGTGGACGAACAAACGCTTTTAGAACTATCTTCGACCGATGTGATCCACTCATTTTGGGTGCCAGAATTCCGGGTTAAGCAGGACGCGCTGCCGGGCGAGGATTTTGCCCGGGAGCTACGTGTTACCCCAACGCAGATCGGTGAATTTAAGGTACGGTGTGCTGAATTATGTGGCCGGCTGCACCATGCCATGGAATCCCCGGTAAAGGTGATCGCCCAGCAGGACTTCGATGCCTGGGTGAAATCTAAGACCGTCGCCTGTACAGGCCCGGTGGAATGCGGCAACCTGTGGTACCAGCAATTCGGCTGCCAGGCGTGCCACTCAGTAGATGGATCTGCGCTAGTTGGTCCATCTTGGAAAGGTATCTATGGCAAACAAGAGAGCCTTTCAGACGGGACCTCCGCCCTGGTTGACCATGACTATATTGTGGAGTCGATCCGCAACCCGGGGGCTAAGATCACAGCTGGTTTTCAAAACCTGATGCCAGCCAACATCGCAGCCAACATGAGCGACGACCAGATCGAAGACTTGATCGCCTTTATCGAAAGCTTGAAGTAGGAAAACCAGGAGGAAGAGATGAACTTTTTTAAATTATCGCTTGTACGGGGATTGATCGCTCAATTCCTGGGTACTTTCGTGGGGGTTCTGTTGACCATCATCGTACGCGTGCTGATGGGCTTGCCGGCCTGGAAATCCGAGCCTGTATTCGTCGGTGGTGCGCTGGTTGGCGTGGTCGCATTCATGTTTGGCACCGGTGTGCTTAATGACTGGATCAAGTGGGCCAAGGGTGAGGAGACACCCGAAACTACTCTCGACTCCGGTAGCCTGAAGGGGCTGGCGAAATATCTGCACGTTTCTTATGACCACAAGGTGATCGGGATCCAGTATGGCATCACATCGGTGATGGTTTTCCTGGTGGCTGGTTTATTTGCGTTGATCTTCCGCACCGAACTGGCACAGACAGGTCTTCAATTCCTGACGGAAGATGGCTTTAACTCCATGATGAGCCTGCACGGCATCGTCAATATCGGGGGTATCTTATTAGGCGTCGCCGCGATGTCGAACTACCTGGTGCCGTTGATGATCGGGGCGAATGACATGGCCTTTCCCCGTTTGAACGCCTTTGCTTTCTGGATCAACCTGCCTGGGATTGTCTTATTGATCAGTACCCTTCTGATGGGAGGCGTTGACGCTGGTTGGACCGCTTACCCACCTCTGAGCTCCAACCTGGTCAAGGTGGGTTTCGCCATGTTCTTCCTGGGCGTGTATGTCATCGGGTTGTCGTCTATTTTAGGTGCAATCAATGTCTTGGTGACTACTTTGCGGATGCGGGCGCCAGGGATGAATCTGTTCCGCATGCCGATTTTCGTTTGGTCGGCTTTCGCCACGGCGATCATTGCCTTGACTGCCACACAGTTAATTGGCCTTTCCTTCCAGTTGGTGTTGTTCCAGCGCCTGTTTGGGATGGACTTCTTCAACCCGCTGGAAGGTGGAAATGTGTTGCTGTTTCAACACCTCTTCTGGTTCTATTCGCACCCGGCGGTCTACGTGTTTGTACTGACCGGGTTAGGCGTGATCAGCGAACTTTTGCCGGTGTTTGCGCGCAAGCCGTTGTACGGCTACCGCTGGGTGGCGATGTCGTCCATGGCCATCGCCCTGGTTGGATTCTTCGTGTGGGCTCACCACATGTTTACCTCGGGCATGGCTAGTTACTTGCGAGTACCCTTCATGTACAGCACCTTATTGGTGGCGGTGCCAACCGGAGTGAAGTTCTTCAGCTGGACGGCTACTATCTGGCGAGGAAAATTGACTTTTCCAACTCCGATGTTATTTGTTTTGGGTGCGATTTCGATCTTCTTGCTGGGCGGTCTGAGCGGGCCGCCGAACGCAACGGTGGCCACAGACCTCCACCTGCACGATACCTACTTTATCGTGGGTCATTTCCACGCCACGATGTTCGGTGGATACGTATTCCCGTTCTTTGCGGCGATCTATTATTGGTTTCCTAAGATGACCGGCCGGATGTATAACGAGAGGTTAGGGAAAGTACATTTCTGGTTTATGCTGCTGGGCTTCTATGTGCAGTCACTCACACAAATGGAAGTTGGTTTATTAGGGATGCGGCGCAGGATCGCCGATTATGATCCGGCTTTAGGTATCACCTTCCAGCAATTGCTCATAACGATCGCCGCTTTTGTGATTGCGACCGGAGTCTTGGTATTCACGGTGAATATGATCATCAGTGTGCGCCGCGGAGCGGTGGCTGTGGCTAACCCATGGCGGTCTCGCTCACCCGAATGGCAGATCCCCTCTCCAGCACCGGCGCACAATTACGACACACCTTTCGAGGTGGTTGGAGAACCATACGATTATGGTTTGCCTGGTTCTGTGTATACGCGGGAGAGCAGCGCCCCGGCTGCTCCGGTCCCTGCCCCGGCAGCCGCGGATTGAGGCTAAAAGGAGTTAATTATTATGGAAGAAAAAGCGAACGAAAAAAAGTTAGAACTATTCCAGCTTGGCTTGGTGGTGTTTGCCATCCTGGCAGTGTTAACCATCGGCGAGTACTTCATCGGTGTAATCGCCATCGATTGGACCTGGCCTTTGTGGGGGATCGCCTTACTCAAGGCAGCTTTGATCGTTAGAGACTATATGCATTTGCCTCGGCTCTTAAGCCAGGATGAGGAGGATCACTCATGACGACTCACGTTGATGCGCGCAGTGGTTATCAGTATAAGACGGGTACAAATCGTCTCGGTCTCTGGTTGTTCATCCTATCGGATGCTTTTGTCTTCGGAGGGCTGCTGGTAAGCCGCTTCTATCTGTTAGGCAGGACCCGGCCTGACCTCAGCCAGCTCTTGGGTTTAATTGTGACCTCCATCCTGTTGTTAAGCAGTTTCTTTATGAACCGGGCGGAAACAGCGATTCGCTTTGGGGATAAAAAGGGGTTCCTGAATGGGACTCTGCTCACAATTACGCTGGGGACATTATTCCTGATCGGTGTGGTCGGCGTCGAATGGCAAATCGCGCCTTTTTCGGCGGGTGAGAACGCCGCTGCTTCGATTTTCTACACCATGACGGGATTCCACGCTTTTCATGTTCTAACCGGCGTGATTCTCCTGGTTATCGTCTACCGCAAAGGTCGGAAAGGATTGTACTCCGCGGAACGGCATTGGGCTGTGGAAGCTGCCGCAATCTACTGGCACTTCGTGGATGTCGTCTGGGTGTTCTTTTACCCGGCGTTGTACTTGATGGGGCGGATTGCGAGTTAGGAGTTGCGAGTTGCGAGTTGTGAAATGAAATTGAGACATTATCTCCTGCTTGGTCTGGCGATCTTGATCGGCCTGGCAGCGGCATACGGAGGTCTGGCTTTCACCCGCCCCCACGTTTTTCAAGGATCGGTGATCGATCCGCCCGTTCAAGCGATCGATTTTACGCTTACCGACCAGAGTGGAAAAGACTTCCGTTTGAATGACCAGAAAGGAAAGGTCGTATTACTCTTCTTTGGTTACACCAACTGCCCGGATGAGTGCCCGGTGACCCTGGCGGATTTCGTCAAAATTAAAGCCAGGCTTGGCGAGCGGGCCGATCAGGTGAAGTTCGTCCTTGTCACCACCGATCCCGAGCGAGATACACCGGCAAGGATGCAGGAATACCTGGCAAACTTCGACCCGGCATTCGTCGGCCTGGTGGGAGACAGTGAGGGTTTGGAGACGGTCTGGGACGCCTATGGGGTTTACCGGGCGGAGGTCGAGGCAGGCAGCGCGGATGAATCAATGGTTGAGCATTCGACGCGGATTTACCTGATCGACGCCAATGGAAACCTTCGAGTGACGTATCTTTTTGGGACGGAAAGTGATTTGATGGCGGAGGATGTCGCCTATCTCATTCGAGAAGGCCTTTCTACCGGACTCACGGGAGTCAGTCGTAGCGCAGCATCGCTGAGCCCGAACCCCGATCATCACGCACAGCCATGAATGCTCGAACTGCACTGCGGTTGGGGACGCGCCGGGCGATTATTCTATTCCTGATCTCTCTGGTCCTGGTTTGGGCTGTCAGCGAAGGCGCCTACCTTTTACAGAAAGACAAGAGTGACCGGGCTGCGCGCCAGATCGAACTCGTGATCCCCGAGGGAACTGCGGCGTCCATCGCAGCGGGGCAGCCGGTGCCTTCACTCCCAGAAGAGATGGTATTCGTCGTGGGGGATACGCTGGTTGTCCGCAACGATGACGTAAGCGATCACCAACTCGGTCCGCTGTGGGTACCAGCCGGGACCAGCGCCAGCCTGGTGATGGAGCAGGCGAACCGCTATGCCTATACGTGTTCGTTCCAGGCTTCTAAATTCTTGGGCCTGACCGTGAAACAAGCCACAACACTCAGTACGCGTTTATCTGCCTTAGGGCTGGCGGTTCCGGCGACGACCGCTTTCCTCTTCGTCTACAGCATCATCATCTGGCCGCTTCAACCGCGCCGAAAAGCTGCCGCCCCTGTCTCTGAACCGGCCCAGGAAAGTCCGTCAAAGCCATGATTCTCGCCAAGCTCTTCAACCGCCAGTGGTGGAAAACCACCTTGCTGGTAATCCTTGCAGCCAGTGTGATGGTCCGTCTTGGGATCTGGCAGCTAGATCGCCTGGCTCAACGCAGGGAGTTCAATGCCCGGGTGGAGGCGCAACTCGACCAGCCGCCTCTGGACCTGAATACAGCCGATGCCGGCGCTGATCTGGGAAGCATGGAGTATCGGGAAGTGATCGTCACCGGCGAATATGACCCTGCAGGAGAAGTGGCCTTGCGCAACCAGGCCTGGGACAACCATATTGGGGTGCACCTCCTTACCCCCCTGAAGATCGCTGGTAGCGATGAGGCCGTATTAGTAAACCGGGGCTGGGTTCCATTGGAGGATTACAGCTCAGGCGATCTTACGCAATACGCTGAACCTGGGATGGTGGAAGTGCGGGGAGTGATCCGCGCTTCGCAGAGTAAGCCCGAAATTGGGGGTAGAGCTGACCAGGTTCCATCGCCGGGTGCAGGGAAATTGATGGCCTGGAACCTGGTCAATGTGCCGGGCATCGCGGCCCAGGAGGCTTACCCCCTCTTGCCGGCCTATATTCAACAAGAACCCGACCCTCAATGGACTTCCCTGCCTTACCGCAGCCAACCGGATCTGGAACTGACCGAAGGGCCTCACTTCGGGTACGCTCTCCAGTGGTTCAGTTTCGCGGCGATCCTGGTGATCGGCTACCCTTTCTATATCCGGCGAGAAGAAAGAGCCTCGATAAGCAAGTCGCGCGGGAGGGGCGAGTACA
>DATDRM010000210.1:0-17942 GCA_035291705.1 Anaerolineales bacterium | reverse complement strand
TTATTACTACTATGGATTTGTCTTAGTGGGTGTTTTGGTTAAATGGCTCGGCATTGTACCATCGGTGGCCTATAACTTGATCCTGCCAACAGTCTTTAGTTTGATCGCCATGGGGGCGTTTTCGATCGGGTGGAACCTCTCTTTAAAGGATAAAAGCGGTAGATTGATGGAGGAAGGAAGTCGGTTTCGCCCTCAGGCTGAGACCGAAGCGATAATGGATGAAGATCGGCCAAAGAGGAGATTCATCCTTTATCCTTCATCCTTCATCCCTGCGATTGCGGCTGCATTGGGTATGGCTGTGCTCGGGAATCTGGGGATTGTGCGGATGATCCTCCAAGGATACCAGCGCCTGGCAGCTCCGGGAGGAAACATCGAGGGGATTGGTTTGTTGGTGCGGTCAGTTTGGACGGTGAAAGGGGCTTTCATGGCTATGCAAGGGATGTCGCTGCCATTTAGCCTGCCGGATTGGTATTGGATTCCCAGCCGTGCCATCCCGGCTCCAAACGAAGTGGAGCCGATCACAGAATTCCCCTTTTTCACAGTGCTTTACGGCGATCCACATGCAAACCTATTTGCCCTACCTCTGACGCTGCTGGCGCTATCCTGGGCGCTCTCAGTGGTTTTGGGACGCGCCTGGAAACCAGCTAATACGGGAGCTGCCGGCCGCTCGCCGATTCAAATTGGGATGGGGTTTCTGTTAGGTGGTCTGGTTATCGGTGCATTGCGCCCGACCCATACCTGGGATTTGCCAACTTACCTCGGCCTAGGTGTCCTGGCGACAGGGTATTCTATCTGGCGGAATTATCGTCCCGAACATAGCTTCCAGGTATTATTCTCTGGACTGGCGACCAATGTCAGACGGGGACTGGTTGCCCTGGTTGCTATGGGTCTATTGACTGGTTTGGTGATCTTGCTCTTCCAGCCATATGCGCGTACGTATGTCTTGAGCTACACGGCTATAGATATCTGGAAAGGTACTCACACGCCTTTCTGGTCTTATTTGACTCATTGGGGCCTATTTCTATTTACAATCATTTCCTGGATGATCTGGGAAACGCGTGACTGGATGGCGGGTACGCCATTATCAGCGCTGCGCAAACTTCAACCCTATCGCGGCTTGATTTACGGATGCCTGGTTTTACTCGTTGCCTGGACATTCATATTGCACACGGTTTTTAAGGTCAGCATTGCTTGGCTGGTACTTCCGCTGGCTGCCTGGTCATGGGTGTTAATATTGCGCCCAGGTATACCTGACACCAGGCGCATCGTTCTATTCATGATTGGTGCTGGCTTATTGCTAACCCTGATCGTTGAAGTGATTGTGTTGCGCGGCGACATTGGGCGCATGAACACAGTCTTCAGGTTCTACCAGCAGGCATGGACGTTATTCTCTTTGAGTGCGGCAGTTTCTCTAGGCTGGCTGATGGTATCCATGCCGAAATGGTTGTCCAAATGGCGTTTTGGATGGCAAGTTGCATTCCTTCTGCTTGTCGCCTCAGCGGCCCTGTACCCGGTGATGGGCGCGATGGCGAAAGTCAAGGACCGCATTACGCCTGAAGCCCCGCATACGCTGGATGGCATGGCGTACATGCAACATGCGACGTATGATGACCTGAATACCGTCATGGATTTAAGCCAGGATTATGACGCCATCCGTTGGTTGCAGGAGAATGTGAAGGGTTCGCCGGTGATCGTGGAAGGTAATATGGTGGAATACCATTGGGGTACGCGCATTACGATCTATACTGGCTTACCCAATGTGATCGGTTGGAACTGGCACCAACGCCAGCAGCGTGCTCGCGCTCCTGAAGAAGCGATTCCCACCCGGATCACAGATGTTAATGCGTTTTACCTGACAGAGGATGTCCAACAAGTGAAAGACTTCCTCCAAAAATATGGTGTGCGCTACATCATGGTTGGACAACTGGAACGCGCCTTGTATCCAGTCCCCGGCCTGGATAAGTTCGAAGATCTGGACGGTTTCTTGTGGAAAGAGGTTTTTCGGATTGATGATACGGTTATTTATGAAGTATTAAATCAACAGTAATCAGTTACGGAGATACTGTTTAGGAATCGATCAGCGTATCCGGTAAGCAAAGACCCTAACAAGTGAAAGCTAAATACTGAGCCCAATTTATTTATTCAGTATGGTTGCATTTATCCTCTGGTATCTCATCGCTTCATTGATCGGCCTGGCGACTTTTCCGCTGGCGTATCGTTTATTGCCTGCCCTGGCTGATCGGGGATATGCCCTAAGTCGTGCCTTGGGGCTACTGCTTTGGGGTTATTTCTTCTGGTTATTCGTAACGCTAGGGGTCCTGCAGAATGATATCGGCGGCCTAGTGCTGACTTTCAGCCTGGTCGTGGGGCTTGGGCTTTGGGCGTTGCGCAGGATTTCGGCAGCAGAGCTGCGTGAATGGTGGGGATACAGTCGTAGGCTGGTATTGACGGTGGAAGTGCTATTTTTGCTTGCCTTCGCCGGTTGGGCGGTTGTCAGGGCAGCCAATCCCGAGATCGCCGGGACTGAGAAGCCGATGGAATTGGCTTTTATCAATGCCATCCTGCGTTCGCCTGAATTTCCACCACATGATCCCTGGCTTTCCGGTTATGCCATCTCCTATTATTATTTTGGCTATGTACTGGTCGCCATGCTGGCGAAGTTAACCTCCATCCCAGGTAGTGTGGCTTTCAACCTGGGGATTTCACTGGTATTCGCGCTCAGCGCAGCTGGGGCTTACGCGATGGTCTACGATTTACTTGGGGCGGCGGGAGTTGATGAAAAGCTGAGCCCTGCCAAAGTCCGGCTACGATCGGAAGCCGCCCTGCTAGGCCCTTTCTTTGTGCTCATCGTCAGTAACCTGGAGGGATTTCTGGAGGTAATACACGCCCGCGGTCTTTTCTGGAGCAAGGATTCTTCCGGTCAGCTCATTTCGCGATTTTGGTCCTGGCTGGATATGAAAGAACTCAGCCAGCCGCCTGCCGAGCCTTTTTCCTGGTTGCCAACACGGTACCTGTGGTGGTGGCGGGCATCCCGAGTCGTCCAGGATTACGATCTGGCAGGGAATTGGAAAGAGATCATCGACGAATTCCCGTTTTTTTCATATCTGTTGGCTGATCTGCACCCCCATGTGTTGGCAATGCCGTTTGCTTTCCTGGCGATGGCGATGGCTCTCAACTTGTTCCTGGGAGGTGGGCGTGGATCGTTCCGCTGGTTGGGTATTCGCCTGGATATAAGTCTCCAAACACTGGCGTTTGGGGCGTTGATCCTCGGGGGATTGGCGTTCTTGAACACTTGGGACTTCCCAATCTACGTGGCATTATTTTGTGCGGCAGACATTTTACGAAGGATGGTGCATGAAGGCAGAAGGATGGAGGGGCAGGGCGGAGAAATGGTTTTGCATCTTCCATCAGCCTGGGAATTGGTAAAAAAATCGCTGGCATTGGGCCTGACTCTTGGATTGAGCGGGATCTTGTTGTACCTGCCTTTTTACCTTGGATTTTCCTCCCAGGCTGGTGGGATCTTGCCAAACCTGATTTATGCAACCCGCGGGGCGCACTTGTGGGTGATGTTTGGGGGATTACTGCTCCCTTTGTTTGCCTTTCTGATTTACCTATGGAGGCAAAATAGCCGAGGGGTTTCGCTGAGATATGGATTCCTCCAAGCCCTTGGAGTAACTTTAATCTTTTGGTTTTTTTCATTATTCTTGGGTTTATTAATCAGCGGTTTACCCTTGCTTGGTGACCTTTTCCGCAGCTCGTTGGGGGCGAGCAGCGCTTCCGGAGAATTGTTCCGACAAGCGTTTACACGGCGGTTTTTCACCCTTGGATGGGTCACACTATTAGTTATACTGGGGATGACATTAGGGCTACTTTCACAGAAAAGAAGGGATCGTGAGAATAAGATAGGGAATAAGGATGTGGAAACTCATCAAAAAAACCCCTTATCCCCTTCTCACTCCTTTGCTCTTCTGCTGATCCTGGCCGGTACATTGCTGGTATTATCTACAGAGTTCTTTTATCTGCGCGACCAATTCGGTTGGCGGATGAATACGATTTTTAAGTTATATTACCAGGCCTGGTTGTTGTGGGGTATTGCAGCTGCTTATGGGACTGCTGTACTTTTACATGAATTACGCGGCTGGAGGGGGACGATCCTTACCATTGGCCTGGTCAGCCTGCTGGGGGTTGCGCTGGCTTATCCATTTTTTAGCCTTCCGAACAAAACGAATAGCTTCCGTCCGCCTGAAGGGTTTACTCTCGATGGAATCGCCTTTCTTGAGCGCCGGTCCCCAGACGAGATGGCAGCGATCGAGTGGTTAAGCGTGGCTCCTCCCGGAGTAGTGCTCGAAGCAGTCGGGGGAAGTTACTCAGATTACGCGCGAGTCTCTACAATCAGCGGCCAGCCCACGGTGCTTGGCTGGCCTGGACACGAAAGCCAATGGCGCGGCGGTGGAAAGGAGATGGGTAACCGCCAGGGGGATATCGAGCTCATCTACCGTTCAGGAGATTGGGATCAGGTCAAAGAACTGCTAAAACTTTATCAGGTGCGCTATGTCTACATAGGACCTTTGGAACACAGTACTTATCGCGTAAACGAGGTAAAGTTCGTGAATTTTCTTGATAAGGTTTTTGAACAAGGCCAGGTGACAATCTATGAAGTACTTTCAGAAGAACCATAGAAGTTATAATACAGGCGAATTGAGCCAATGAAAATTAATCGTATTAATACGGAACACGGGCTTTTCCTGTTGGCAGTTGCCCTTGCCTTAGCGTTGCGGCTGCTTCGTCTGGGAGCAGGGCCACTTTCCGACTACGAAGCGGAATGGGCACTGCGGGCATTGCAGGTATCCAGAGGGGAACAGTCAGTTCTTGGGCCTGGGCCGGGATATGCGCTTCTGACCGGAGCAATATTCTTTTTATTTGGCAATAGCAACGCGATGGCCCGGCTGTGGCCGGCGCTGGTAGGGAGCGCGGTGATATTTCTGCCGTATATCCTGCGAAAGCAATTGGGTCGACCGGCTGCTCTGGCGATCGCCTTTGGCCTGGCAATGGATCCAGGATTAGTGACCGCCTCCCGCCTTGTGGGTGGACCCATGTTGTCGGTTGGCTTTGGCTTGCTAGCGATCGCATGCGGGATTGCAAGAAAGCCTGCTTTAGCTGGATTTTTCGCGGGATTAGCCTTGTTGAGCGGCCCAGCGATATTGCACGGATTGATCGGACTGGCTATTGCCGGGGGAATGGGAACCTTGCTTGTTCGGAGGGGATTTTGGGATCAGGAATGGGTATCAGAAATTGGCGTAGATCGATCGGATGCCGTCCGGACTATCCTGCTCGCAGGTGGGGGGGCGATCCTGATCGCCGGGACTTTATTCTTGCGGTTCCCCGAAGGTCTTGGGGGTTTAGCAGGGACTGTGCCGGATTACCTGGCGGGATGGGTTAATCCTTCCGAAATCCCCGCCTCTCGGTTGATCGCAGCCTTGATTGTTTATCAGCCTTTGGTCCTGGTTTTTGCGACAATTGCTGTTGTCAGAGCGTGGCGGGAATCAGTGCTGCTCCCCCGCTGGTTAAGTTTATGGGCGATGAGCGCACTGGTCCTGGTATTGATTTATCCAGGACGCCAGGTAAGTGACCTGGCTTGGGTCTTGGTTCCAATGTGGGCTCTGGCTGGTTTGGAGATCGCCCGGTATTTTTCATTTGAGGAGAAAATTACTTTCCCCGCCTTGGGACAGGCTGCCTTAATCTTCCTGATGCTAACCCTGGCGTGGCTCAACCTGGTCAGCATGAGTCAAAGTGGGGGGGATGAGCAGATCTACCGTTTGCGGTGGGTGGTGATCGTGGGAACGTTAGCCTTAGGGGCAGTGACCACGTTGCTTGTTGGATTAGGTTGGTCTCTCGAGGTTGCGCGCCGCGGCCTGTTCTTTGGTTTGATCGCTGGCTTGGGGTTATATGGATTGGCGGGGATGTGGAATGCGTCTCAGTTGCATCCAAACGGTGAGCAGGAATTATGGAGCCCATATCCGGCAACACAGCAGGCGGAGGAGTTCTTGATTACATTGGGGGACCTCTCCGAGTGGCACAGCACAATACGAGACGAATTAGATGTAGCTGTGGTGAAGCCTACTCCATCGTTACAATGGATCCTGCGAAACTGGAAGGGGGCGCGTTTCCTGAGCAGCCCGGTTTCTGGGGAGCTCCCTTCTGTGATCATCAATTCTGGCGATCAATCTTCTCCGAGCCTATCTGTGCCCTACCGGGGACAAGACTTTGCATGGTGGGTTTATCCAGCCTGGGGGGGAGCACTGCCCCCGGATTGGCCACGTTGGTTAGTATTTCGCGATGCGCCTCAACAGAAGGAGCATATTATTATGTGGGTGCGCGGCGATCTTTTCCCTGGCGGATCCCTGGCACCTCCTGAAGAGCCAGCGACCGGCAAGGAAGAAGTGGTACCAGAAGATTCACCGGTGAGGTGATGGGCGTTAATATGCCTCAGTTGAATATCATTACCATTGATGGCCCGGCTGGTTCCGGGAAATCTACTTTAGGGAGGATGCTGGCAGAGCATTTGGGTTATTTGTATTTCGATACTGGTGTGATGTACCGGGCGGTTACCTGGATCGCACTTCTGCGAAGGGTGGCTATTGATGATGAAGCCCAGATCAGCCACTTAGCTGGGCAGATTCGAATTGATGTACGGCTACCTTCAAAAGAAGATGGGCGGAGCTATGATGTCGCTATAGATGGCGAGGATGTGACCTGGGATATCCGCCGTCCGGAGGTGGATGCGTGTGTTTCGGTGGTCTCAGCTTACCCGGTTGTCCGCCGGACATTAGGAGAAAAACAACGCCAGATCGGGATGCGCGGAAATGTTGTTATGGTCGGACGTGATATCGGAACGGTGATATTACCTGAAGCAGATTTGAAGATCTATCTGGATGCTTCCGTGGAAGAGCGCGCCCGAAGGCGTTATCTCGAATTAAAACAGAGGGGAGAATCTGTAGGTTTGGACGCGATCCTGGCTTCGATGCGCGAGCGTGATCGGATTGATTCGACGCGGCAAGTTGCTCCACTCCGACTGGCAAAGGATGCAGTAGTAGTTAATACCGATGGATTGGGTATTCCACAGGTATTTGAGCGTTTAATAAAGTTAGTGGAGCAGCAGCGTGACTGAATCCTTAACGGATTATCAGGTTTCCAGGAATGCGATGATTTTTCGCAGGTTGTTCCGGCCTGTTTTTCGTGGGATTTTTCATTTGTTGAGCAAGGTGCGCATTTACGGTTTGGAGAACGTTCCTGCGAGAGGGCCATATTTAATTGCGATTAATCACATTTCCATTTTTGAGCCTCCATTTATCCTCGCATTCTGGCCGGTGGCTCCGGAAGCAGTGGGGGCTGTGGAGATCTGGGAGCGGCGCGGCCAATCGACTCTAGCTAGGCTCTATGGCGGCATTCCAATCCACCGGGGAGAGTATGACCGGCGAATTATCGATACGATGGTATCTGTGTTAAACTCAGGGTATCCTTTACTGATTGCCCCAGAGGGTGGTCGGTCGCATACACCTGGGATGCGAGCGGCGCTCCCAGGCGTAGCCTATATAATCCATAGAGCAAAAGTGCCGGTGATTCCGGTAGGAATTGTTGGAACTACGGAAGATTTTCTTAAACGTGCTTTGAGAGGAGAACGCCGCACCTTAGAAATGCGGATTGAGGGGCCATTATGGCTGCCGGAAGTAGTCGGGAGAGGTGAAGAGCGGAAAAGTGTCTTTCAACGTAACACTGATCTGATCATGTACCACATTGCATCCTTATTGCCGCCGGAATATCGAGGCGTTTATGCCGTCCCCAACATCGATCCAATCCAAACCCCAGAGCGAAGTTACTCGATCTGAATTAATTATTTTGCCTGCCTTGACACCATGGCGGAGTTTGGTCCGCATCTTAATCTGCTGGTTTTCTCGCCTGCTGGTGTTCCTTTGGACTCGACCGGTAGTGCGTGGATTGGGGAATATTCCGAAACAGGGAGCAGCGTTGCTTATCTCCAATCACTTAGGCGATGCAGATCTGGTTTTAGGTTTGGCTTTTTCTCCTGTTATCGTTGAAATTGTTCCGAAGATCGAGCTAATTGAGATCCCGATCCTGGGAAGCCTTCTCCAAGCATATGGCGTTATTTGGGTGCGGCGCGGTCAGCCGGACCGGAAAGCCCTGCGTGCGATTCTCCAAGGCTTGAAAGAGGGTCGTAAGGTGGGACTTGCTCCGGAAGGTAGGGAAAGCCTCACTGGCGCCCTGGAAGAAGGCACCGGTGGGGCGGCGTATCTGGCGCTCAAGGCAAACGTCCCTCTCATCCCAGTCACATTTACAGGGACTGAAAACCAGTGTGTCCTTAATAACATCAAGCGCTTTCGCCGCACCAATGTATCAATGACTATTGGACCTCCGTTCAGGTTGGAGAATTTACCTGACTGGCGAGAGGCTGTTACTCAGGGCACGAAAACCATCATGTATACCTTAGCCAGACAATTGCCACCGGCATATCGTGGTGTGTATAAGATCGAGGTACAAGAACAGAGTGAGCGTGTCTAGCAATAGCCAAAGTGTGGAACAACCCCAATCATCCCGCGCGAAATACGATCATGCACATTGGGAAAAGCAGCGGCGCTTCTTGCGTTTCCTGCTCAGGACACTTGCCTTTACAATGCTGGTTAAACTGGAGCAAGTGGAAGGATTGGAAAATATCCCAGAGCGTGGTCCAGCTATCTTACTGATTAACCACATCGCTTTTGTAGACCCGATCGTCGTCTTGCATGTTGTCCCTCGCAATATTGTGCCTATGGCGAAGATCGAGGTTTATAATTACCCGGTTATCGGGATTTTCCCGCGCTTATGGGGAGTGATCCCAGTGAGGCGCGAAGAAGTGGATCGGCGTGCAGTCCAGAGCGCGTTGGATGTTTTGGATGCTGGGGAGATCGTGCTCGTAGCACCTGAAGGCACGCGTAGTCCTCAATTACAACAGGGTAAAGAAGGAATGGCTTACCTCGCCAGTCGCTCAGGAGCACCGATAGTCCCGGTGGCAATTTTCGGCACGAGCGGTTTCCCCGCCCTGCGCTTCAGCCAACGTTGGCGAGAACCTGGAGCTTGCCTGAAATTCGGACGGCCATTTTATTACCGTCCCGAGATCAGGCGCGCCGGTCGAGAACAGCTGCGCCAGATGGCGGACGAGGCTATGTTTATCTTAGCCGCCATGCTTCCACCACAACAACGTGGCGTTTATAGTGATCTCTCCGGTGCCACGCAAGAAACAATCCATTGGTAAGCGGGGTGGCCTGCCGCCTCGATCGACCAGATTTTTCCAGTAGAGCGTTGTGACATGAAAATCCTGATCACCAATCCTGCATATATCCAGATCCCAGAAGGGCTTAGCGGGTGGGTAGGCTGGTTTGTACTTCTAGGGTTGATTTCCTTTCTACTCCTGCGGGTGTGGCGATTCCAACAGTCCCTGGATAGACGGAAGTGGGTGATTTTCCTTGTCTTGGCTCTACTAGTCCCGCTAACCAGCCTGCTAATACCGGGTATTCGATTCTCTACTGTAAGTTCTATAACCGGGACGGAACTCCAGCAGGACCTTACAAACCCACCAATTATGATATTGGCTGCGCTGCCCTGGTTCCTCGCGGTGGGGTCCATAGGACCGGTGCCCGCGTCTCTACTAGCCTTGTTTTCTGGTCTATTGGTTGCGCTTTGGAGTACACATAATCCCTTCTACCCGCTCGAGATAACCTTTCTGGCCACTTTGCTCGGGATGATGATGTGCCAGAATTATCGAACTTTGTTTTACCGTATCCTGGCGCATCCTCTCATGGCAGCTTTCCTGCTTAGTTTGATCTACCCGGTGCTTTTCATATTGGATTCCCTCTTCATGGTGGGAAATTCTTTGGCCGTTCGTATAGATCTTGCCCTTGCCCAAGTTGGGTGGAGCTCTTTGACCGTTGGAATTAGCATGCTGATCGGGGGTCTGATCGCTGAAGTGGTCGCCGTTACCTGCCCAGCGAGTTGGGGCTCCCGACGAGCTTTACAACCCTCCCCAGCGGAAAGTAAGCTCGCTGCCCGCTTCCTTTATGGGATGGCGCCTTTAGCTTTGATCCTCCTGGTAGTCTTGGTGGTGGGGGACTGGTTCGTGGCAGGTAGAGCCGCTCGCCAGATGCTCCAGGGCCGAATGGCGAGTGTTGGTAAGATGGCTGCCGGGAGCATAACACCATCTCTCGAGACTGGCGAAAAATTTATATTAAGTCTCGCCAAAGATCCTATTCTATTCGAAGGATCTTCTCAGGAAGTTTCCGAACTTATTGCGCTACACATGCATGAAATCCCCTTCTTTAATGAATTGGTTTACCTGGATGCGAATGGCAATTCATTTGCTGGCTATCCGAAGGAGGCTTTGGATTCCATAATTTTATCTCCTGAGGAAAAGGATGGCATCCAATTGTCTCCCTCCATACCTGTCCAGATATTTTCAGTCGATCCAGGACCCGCTGCCAAGGCTGCAACCATCTCATTCTTGACCGGCGTAAAGGATGAGACTGGTGAGTTCCAGGGTGTGCTGATTGGGCGGAGTGATCTCTCATCAAACCAGTATTTCAAGCCACTCCTGACTTTTCTTCAAAGCATGGGGGAAGTCGAGGGTGAGGGGATGTTGATTGACGAGAATGGATTCATCTTGTTCCATCCCGAGGCAAGCGAGGTGATGCTGCACTACGACGGTAAATTAGAAACAGTGGCATTCTTTTATAACGAAGCCTTATCGGATGGGACAGATAAAATCGTTTACTATACACCCTCACCTGGAGGGCGGTGGGCGGTGGTGTTGAAAGTCCCTGCTCGTTATGCCCAGCAACAGGCCCTGGACATTGCCATCCAATTGCTGGGGATTATCATCGTCATTACGCTAATCGCCGTCATTTTCTTCAGACTTGGCTTACGAGCGGTTACGGCTTCCCTCCAAAACCTGGCTGTCGAAGCAGACCGCATGGCTCACGGTCAATTTGAACGACCCCTACACATTGGGGGTGAGGATGAGGTTGGGCAGTTGCGCCGGGCTTTTGAGAAGATGCGCGCTAGCTTGAAAGCACGGCTGGACGAGCTTAACCGCCTGCTGGTCATTAGCCAGGGGATTGCCTCCACATTCGATATTGAGGGTTCCATGCAGCCGATATTAGAATCTGCTGTGGCGATTGGGGCTGCCTCTGCCCGCGTGATCTTGGCTCCAGCTATCGTTCCTGTCCTGGAAAGCGAAGTCCAGGCACCTCTTCATTTTGGCTGTGGCCCAGCCAGTGATATGTTCAGCTACCTGGATGAACAAGTCCTATCCCTGACTCGGCAACAAGAACGCGTAATATTAACGAGCCTGACGCGCCCCCGCCTTTTTGGTTTTCCAACAGGATCCTTCCGGCCTCAGGCGCTGCTTGCTATTGCCCTGCGTCATGAAAACTTATTTTATGGGGCTTTATGGGTGGCATATGAGCAACCTCACCAATTCCCGGAAGAGGAGGTCAGGTATTTAGTGACACTGGCTGGGCAGGCTGCTTTGGCAGCGGCCAACGCTCGTCTTTTCTTAACCTCCGAGATCGGCCGAAAGCAGCTGGAAGCGATCCTTGCCTCGACACCAGACCCGGTTTTGGTTACTGACCAACTTAACCAACTCTTACTTGCCAATCCGGCAGCCAGCCAGACTCTTGGGCCAAGCATTGAGGCAGGCATAGGTAAGCCGATCGAACAGATCATCAATCAAGAAAAGCTCATTTATTTACTACGTTCTTCAGCCGATGAAAAAGGGTCGGCCGAGTTAGTCTTACCAGATGGGCAAATATTTCTGGCAACCGCTTCAACTGTTCAGGCGGATGGAAGACGAATGGGACGCGTGTGCGTATTACGCGATATAACCCAATTCAAGGAATTAGATTCGCTCAAATCTGACTTTGTCTCCACCGTTAGTCATGATCTGCGTTCGCCGCTTACATTGATCCGTGGATACGCGACCATGTTGCAGATGGTGGGCGACTTGAACGAACAACAAAAGGGTTACTTGCAGAAAATAATTGGTGGTGTTGAAAAAATGACCCACCTGATCAACAATCTATTAGATCTTGGGAGAATCGAAGCTGGTGTGGGCTTGCAATTAGCTAAACAACCAGTAAGTGCCGTGATAGAAAGTGTTGTAAATGATTTTCAATTGCAGGCCGCCCAAAAACGAGTCAAATTAAGCGTGGATGTCTTGCAGAAAAACCTTCCCTTGATCGAAGCGGATCAGGCGTTGTTACAACAGGCACTGCACAACCTGGTTGAGAACGCGATCAAGTACACTCAGCCAGGTGGGGAGGTTACAATTGGGCTCAAGCTCCATCCAGATAATGCAATTTATGAAGTACGAGATACTGGCATGGGCATAGCTCCTGCTGATCAGCAGCGACTCTTTGAAAAGTTTTACCGCTCAAAACGCAAGGGAGTAGAAATTGAACGCGGCACCGGCCTTGGGTTAGCCATCGTGAAGTCGATCGCTGATCGACATGGCGGCCGGGTTTGGGTGGAAAGCCAATTGGGTCGAGGAAGTGCATTCTTCCTGATGATCCCTAACCGCCAATCGCACCCCGCCAGGTGAGGCAAAAGTTGACTGGCTGCCATCGAAGGAGCGGTAATTAAAAACCTTGACGAAACTTGATATTATTGGTTATAATTAGGCTGCATGCAAACCATAGAAATACTGTAACGCCAGTGAGCGTTTGAGAGGGTTTCTCATGCGCTTGTTTTCGTTTGTTAATTGAATCAAATTTGGTTGGTTTATCCCCAATCCTCATCCGGATAACAAAGGCAATGGCTCACGACAGCAGCATCGGGAGACGCTGTGGTGGGGGAATATTTGCCTGTGCTGATTAATCGAACTATTTTTTCAATTGTGTTCAAGGAGGTATACGAGTGGAAACTAAGGGGTTAACCTCTCTTCGGATTAGCCTGGCATCACCTGAGACCATTCGGAGTTGGTCTTATGGCGAGGTACTCAAACCCGAGACCATCAATTACCGCCGCTTACGACCGGAGAAAGATGGTCTGTTCTGTGAGGCGATATTCGGTCCGACGCGCGACTGGCAGTGTTATTGTGGAAAGTACAAGAACATTCGTTATAAGGGGATTATCTGTGACAAATGTGGCGTCGAAGTGACGCGGTCATCGGTCAGGCGGGAGAGGATGGGTCACATCGAACTTTCCGCGCCTGTGGCGCATGTTTGGTATACGCGCCGGGTTCCCTCTTACCTGGGGCTTTTGTTGGATATCTCCCGCCGAAACCTGGATCGAGTGCTCTATTTTGCACAATATGTCGTAACGTATGTAGATGAGGAGGCTCGCCAGAAAGCCCTCAAGCGATTGGAAGAGAAAATTACATTAACCGAACGCGAGCAAGGGGCGAGGATAAATTCTAAGATCCAGGAAGTCAAATCGGGGCGCGATCGCAAACTCGCCGAGTTTCAGAGTCGAAAAACGGAGATCGCAAAGAACTTCGAAGAAGCAGTAGCGGAGAAGCTGGATCCGATCATCAAATCCGGTCAACGTCTGGAACAAAATCTACGCGAGCAGCTCGGTGAATCCCCTCGTACAGCAATCCACTTTCCGGACACTGATATTGTTGTGGTAGAAGCTGGGACACCCATCACCAATCAACACCTCTCTTCCGTGCAGAAGATCGTCAAGGACCAGTTAGAGGAGTTGGAACACGAATTGGAAGACCAAAAACAGCGCGATATTGAGCATATCAATAAAGAAATCGAACAATTACGCGCCGAAGCCGAGATGGCAATGGAGGACCTGCGTAACCAGCTCGACGACCAGGCGACGGCATCCCGCGATGAGAATACTCGCATGCGCGATGAGTTGCTTGAGTTACGCCCGTTGACATTTATGGGTGAAAGTCGCTTTCGAGAGTTAAAGTCGCGTTGGGGCCAAGTTTTCCGGGCGGATATGGGCGCGGAGGCTTTTTACGACATTCTGCGCCGCCTAGACCTGGATAAACTAGCTGATGAGCTATGGTACGAAGTACGCACTTCGAAGAGCAAGCAGAAACGAAAGAAAGCCACGAAACGGCTGAAGGTTGTTGAGGCGTTCCGTCGTTCAGGAAACCGACCCGAGTGGATGGTTCTCACTGTCCTTCCGGTGATCCCTCCCGACCTGCGCCCCATGGTGCAGCTGGACGGAGGTCGCTTCGCAACCTCTGACCTGAACGATCTATATCGCCGCGTGATTAACCGCAACAACCGCCTTAAGCGTTTATTGGAGTTGGGCGCGCCGGATGTAATCGTGCGTAATGAGAAGCGTATGTTGCAGGAGGCGGTGGACTCACTGATCGACAATTCACAGCGCGGGAAAGCGCTTTCCCGCCGCGGTCGCCGGGAACTTAAATCTCTCAGCGATATGCTCAAAGGTAAGAAAGGCCGCTTCCGCCGAAATCTATTGGGAAAACGTGTTGACTATTCTGGCCGTTCGGTGATCGTCGTGGGCCCGAAGTTGAAATTGTATCAATGCGGCTTGCCCAAGAGCATGGCTCTTGAGCTCTATCGGCCATTCGTGATCTCACGTCTTGTATCTCATAATTACGCAGCGAATGTCAGAGGCGCAAAGCGCTTCATTGAACGGAATCGCCCTGAGGTATGGGAGGTTTTAGAAGAGGTTATTAAGGAGCGCCCGGTATTACTCAATCGTGCGCCCACCTTGCACCGTCTAGGAATTCAGGCTTTTGAACCAATATTGATCGAGGGAAGCGCAATTCAATTACACCCTTTGGTAACGACGGCGTTCAATGCCGACTTTGACGGTGACCAGATGGCGGTTCATGTACCCCTATCTCAGAAAGCGGTTATGGAAGCTCGCCAGTTGATGCTTTCCTCACGTAATTTACTGAAACCAGCTGATGGCGAACCGATCATTAGTCCATCCAAGGATATGGTGTTGGGCGTGTATTACCTGACGAAGATCGACGATTCACGACCGCATCTCGGGGATGGGCGTGTTTTTTCATCCAAGGACGAGGTTGAATTGGTGTACAGCCTGAATCAAGTAGAGGTGCATACGAATATCCGTCTTTGGACCATTACCTGGTACGATGACGAGGATAATCGTCTCCCTGAACCTCAAGAGAGGTTTATCAATACCACGGTTGGGCGTGTGCTTTTCAATCACATCCTTCCTCCCGAGATCCAGTTTGTGAACCATGTGTTGGAGAAGGGTGGTTTGAAAGACCTGGTGGCTGAGGTCTATGAAGTCTCTGGAGAGGCCGTTACGCCCGAGGTCGCCGACCGGATCAAAGATATTGGCTTCACATATGCCACTCGTTCTGGATATACCCTGGCAGTCTCGGATATCACCGTCCCAGCAGAAAAACCGCAAATCATTTCCGAGGCATTGGAGGAAGCTGAAGCAACGCAGCGCGACTTTCGGCGTGGCTTGCTAACAGAGCAGGAACAAAACGAGCGATTGATTGAGATCTGGCAATTAACCACCAATCGATTGGCTGAGAAAGTTAGGGATACACTCGATCCACATGGCAATCTGGCTACTATGGCCAACTCGGGCGCTACAAAGGGTGGCTTTCAGCCAATCTCGCAGTTGGCTGGGATGCGTGGATTAATGGCCGATCCATCTGGGCGGATTATTCCGCTCCCCATTCGGTCAAATTTCCGCGAAGGGTTAACTGCTCTTGAATACTTCATCTCGACTCATGGCGCTCGCAAGGGGTTGGCTGATACCGCTCTGCGCACTGCCGACGCGGGTTACCTGACCCGCCGCCTGGTTGATATTGCTCAGGATGTGATCATTAACGACGAAGATTGTGGGACCGTGCAAGGCGTGGTGATCCGCCGATCTGATGACATCGCTGGCCAGTCGCTGGGGAACCGTCTGTATGGTCGCTTGGCTGCCGAGTCTATAATCGATCCCGACACTGGTGAGATTCTTGTCGATCGGGACGAAGTTCTAAACCACGAACAGGTGAGGAAGATCGTCGCTACTGGAATCGAAGAAGTTAAAGTCCGTTCGCCACTTAATTGTGAATTGAACCATGGCATCTGCTCAAAATGCTACGGTATGGATCTGGGTAGAGGCAAGATGGTCGAAGTGGGTTCGGCCGTTGGGATCGTGGCTGCACAATCGATCGGTGAACCGGGAACGCAGCTGACCCTGCGTACTTTCCATACCGGAGGCGTCGCCGCAGTCGGAGACATCACCACCGGTTTGCCACGCGTGGAGGAGCTGTTCGAAGCACGCAAGACGCCGAAGGGTGAAGCGGTTGTCTCCGAAATCTCCGGGGTGGCCTTTGTTGAGCAGTCGGATCGCTATAGTGATCTTCGTGTTGTTCGAGTTAAATACAGCGAAATGGTTGGCGACGAATACGATTTACCGGCCGGCTGGACGATCATCGCAGAAGACGGAAGTGAGATCAAGGATGGAGATGTGCTCGCCACTTTGGGAGAAGCGACCATCGTAAGCCAGAACAGCGGTCGGGTACGGATCGAAGAAGCAGATCGCACTGACAACGCCAAGGTTGTTGTCTCGCACGAGGTTCGCCAGGAAGCGGAGTATGAGATCCCAAGCAATGCTCGGATGCTGGTCAAAGATGGAGACTATGTAGAACCTGGTCAACCTCTAACGGAAGGTTCGCTCAACCCCCATCGAATTCTGCGCATCCAAGGTCGCCAGGAATGCCAGGTGTATTTGCTTTCCGAGGTGCAAAAAGTATATCGCTCCCAAGGACAGAACATTAATGATAAACACTTTGAGGTCATCATCCGAAAGATGATGTCCAAAGTGCAGATCACTCGCCCTGGCGATACCTCATTTTTGCCTGGTGATCTGGTAGATTTCCTGGAGCTGCAACGAGAAAACGAACGTTTGCTGGCTGATGGCAAACGGCCTGCCAGGTTTATTGAAGTATTGTTGGGCATCACCAAGGCTTCATTAAGCACAGAGTCGTTCTTGTCGGCTTCTTCCTTCCAGCATACAATCAAGGTATTGGCTGGCGCTGCAATCGCCTCTACTGAAGATCCGCTCTATGGTTTAAAGGAAAATGTGATCATTGGGAAGTTGATCCCAGCCGGTACTGGTTTCGTCCCAGGTCGCTTTGCTGAGCTTGGCAATGTCGCAATGGATACTAGCCAACCAGAAAAGAAAGTGGAGAAGGAAGCCCTGGTGGAAGTACTCTCAGACGATGAATTGGATACCCCTCCGCCCCTTGCTGCGGATTAGGGATGTATGCTTGTTCAGAAAGCTGAGGGTTTAATTCCAACAAAAAATCCCACTGGGCTTTTGCCGGCGGGATTTTTTATTTTTTCTGTAGTTTTTCTTCCAGTCTTGCCTTTACTACCGGCCATTCGGAGGCCAGGACGCTGTAAAAAACCGAATCACGGATAAATCCATCCGGTGTGATTATATGGCTGCGTAAAATGCCTTCCTTGACAGCGCCGATTCGTTCCAGGGCTCGCTGAGAGCGTTCGTTTCGGAGATCGGTTTTGAATTGTACGCGGATACATTTGAGCCCCTCGAAGGCATGTTTTAGGAGTAAATACTTACACTCTGTGTTCACGGCAGTTCGTTGAAACTCAACCGCATACCAGGTGCCACCGATCTCGAGTGCTCGATCTTGCGGGCGAATGTTGAGATAACGTGTAGCACCAATGGCCCTCCCTGAATCGAGATGGATCACAGTGAATGGAAGATCTGTGCCTTTTGTTTGCCGGTCGAGTAAATCGAGCACCCAGGAGCGCATTTGTTGCTCCGTATGGATGGTGTTATACAGCATATATTGCCAGATGCTCTCATCTTGCCCGGAAATTGTCAAATCCGGGACATGGCTCTCAGAGAGTGGTTCCAGCCGGACCACTTTGCCTGTTAATATAATCGTTTGAATTTTCATC
>DATDRM010000209.1:0-2852 GCA_035291705.1 Anaerolineales bacterium | reverse complement strand
GGAAGATGTCGAGTTGGACGAGAGCAGCCTGGTCGTCCGACTGCGACGAGAGCAAGACCAAATGTCTACTGGTTTCAGCTATTGAGAGGAGAATCCCATGCGCATTGGTGTGTTCATCGTTCTGTTCCAAAACCTGCCTTTTGAGGCGGCTCTGGACAAGGCGGTCGCCGCGGGGGTGACGGCGGTCGAGATCGGATCGGGCGGCTATCCTGGCAGCCATCACTGCCCGGTGGACGAGCTGCTCCAGAGCGCTGACAAGCGCAAACAGTATCTACAGGCGATCCATTCACGTGGATTGATCCTGAGTGCGCTCAGCTGCCACTATGAACCCCTGCACCCAGACCGGGGGATTGCTAGAGAGTCAGATGAGGTTTTCCGCAAGTCTGTGCGACTTGCCCAACAGCTGGAAGTGCCGGCGGTGAATGTGCTCTCCGGGCTGCCGGCGGGATCGCCAGACGATAGCCAGCCAAACTGGGTCACCTGCCCCTGGCCCAACCATTTCACTGAGATGCTGGACTACCAGTGGAATCAGGTTGGCATCCCCTACTGGCGACAGGCAAGCAAGTTCGCCGAGGAACATGGCGTCAAGATCGCGGTGGAGATGCACCCCGGTATGCTCATTTACAATGTGGAGACCCTGCTCAAGATGCGCGACGCCTGCGGCCCGGCCCTGGGCTGCAACTTTGACCCCAGCCACCTGTTCTGGAATGGCGTCGACCCGGTGGCCGCCATCCGCCAGCTCGGCGAAGCCATCTTCCACGTGCATGGCAAGGATGTGTCGGTCGACTCCTATAACGTTGCGGTGAACGGGTGCAACGATAGCAAGCCTTATGACCAGATCCCCAAGCGGGCGTGGACCTTCCGTAGCATTGGATACGGCCACGACGCCAAGACCTGGAAGGACATGCTCAGCGCCCTGCGCCTGGTTGGCTACGATTACGTCATCTCCATTGAACATGAGGATGCCTTGATGTCGGTCGATGAGGGCTTGGCTAAGGCCGTCGCCATGCTGAAAGAAGCTGGCATTTTCGAACCGGCCGGTAAGATGTTCTGGGCTTAAGTTTGCATGGCAGTGAACGGCTTATACGCGGGCATCGCGGCTTTGGGGACGAAATTGATTTTCGACGAATTGGAGTATACTCAAGCTGGTTCCTGGGACAGAGTCTGATCAAGGAGGAAGCATGATGACCCAACCAGCTGACCAAACCTTCGATTTCGCCGTGATTGGCTCCGGATTTGGCGGCAGCGTGTCGGCCATGCGCCTCACCCAGAAGGGCTACCGTGTCCTGGTGCTGGAACGGGGCAAACGTTTCGGCGATCAGGACTTCCCGCGCACGAATTGGAACATATTCAAGTACCTTTGGGCGCCCGTCCTGCGCTGCTTCGGCATATTGCAGCTCAGCCTTTTCCGCGGCTTCTTCGTCTTTCACTCCAGCGGTGTGGGAGGCGGGAGCCTGGTTTACGCCGGCGTGCTCATGGAGCCAGACGAACGCTTCTTCGATTCCCCTGCCTGGAGCCATCTGGCAGACTGGGAGAAAACCCTGCGCCCTCACTATGAGACAGCCCGGCGCATGTTGGGCGTGACCAGAAACCCTCGCCTGTGGCCGGCCGACGATGCCTTACGAATTGTCGCCGAGGAAGTATGCCGGAGCGATTCATTTCGGCCCACCGAGGTGGGGATGTTCTTTAACGAAGAGGAAGGAGAGGTTCCAGATCCGTATTTCGATGGCGAAGGGCCGCCGCGCGCCGGCTGTATCCACTGCGGCGGTTGCATGGTCGGCTGCCGCTACAACGCCAAGAACACCCTGGACAAGAACTACCTGTATTTTGCCGAAAAATGGGGGGCAGAGGTGCGCGGCGAGGCCTTTGTTCAGGATATCCGGCCTCTGGCAGAGGGACAGCCCGACGGGGCTCGTTATGAAGTCGTTTACCGATCGCCCACCCGCATCTTGTATACTCCTACGCATGTGTTACGAGCTCGCAATGTTATTCTCGCGGCGGGTGTGTTGGGAACCCTTAAGCTGTTGTTGAAGTGCCGGGAAGAGAATCGAACCTTGCCCAAGCTTTCGCCGCGCCTGGGGGAGATCGTGCGAACGAACAGCGAAGCGTTTTTAGGGGCGTTTACCCGCCGAGAAAAAGTCGATCACTCGAAGGGCCTGGCGATCACATCTATCATTCGAGCGGACAATACCACCCAGGTGGAACCCGTTCGCTTCTCAGGAGACTCTTCGCTGATCTTCAGGTTAATGGTTGCCCCATTTATTATCACGAGAGGCAGCTTCTTCCACCGCCTGGGGAGTCTCCTGCTGGCGATCGTGCGGAACCCGCTGGATTTCATTAACACCAAGTTCATCCCAGGGTTGACCCGGCGCGGCGTCGCGCTGATGGTGATGCAGACGGAACAGAATCAAATGCACTTGCGCTTAGGTAGGAGTCTATTCACCCTCTTCCGCCGCGAGCTGGTTGCTGAACATGACCCGGAACATACGGTGCCAATCAATACCGACCTGGGACATGCTATGGCCCGCAAATTTTCCGCAGAGATCGGCGGCGAGCCCTCGTCCACCGTCATGGAGACGCTGTTCAAGGTGCCAATGACCGCCCACATGCTGGGAGGATGCGTCTTTGGTCGGGATGAATCCGAAGGGGTGATCGACTTGAATTGCCAGGTTTTCAATTACCCAGGTCTGTATGTGGTGGATGGCTCGATCATCCCCGCTAACCCAGGCATCAACCCTAGCCTGACGATAACCGCACTGGCCGAGTACGCCATGAGTAGATTCCCCGCGAGTGATGGCCGGGCGGCCCGCCCACCGCTAGGCGTCTCAATCCCGCTTCATGACCAGCAGGCT
>DATDRM010000208.1:0-13612 GCA_035291705.1 Anaerolineales bacterium | reverse complement strand
CCATTTTTATTATCTTGAGGGAGAAAAACGCGATCGCATTATCCAATGTGATCAATGTATCTCATGCCAAGCTGTTGATGACAGACCTTCCGGTAACGGTGGGCGTGGTTCTTTTTGCTCTGCTGATATTCTGGTGGCTGAAAGAACCAGGTAAGCGTCGTTCAATGCCTTTGTTGGCCGGGGGGTTATTGGGAGTTTTAATGTTGATCCGTCCCCAGGTGTTGTTGCTGGTATCTATCCCAATATTATTAGGAGTCATTTCATTGCGGCGCTTTGGGCATTGGCTGCAAACATCTCTCCTGCTTGTGGCAGGAGTGGCGCTGGTATTGATCCCCTGGCTGTGGCGGAACTGGCAGATCACAGGAAGCATTGTGCTTGACGAAACTTCGCAACTGAGCACTTTGGCCCGCCACCAGACAGATACCCCTGAAGCGATCGATGATGAGCAGTTGCCTGGGGAGACGGAGGCGGAGTATTCACAGCGGTTGGCCAGCCTGATCGCGCGGTCGGTGCTCGATCGTCCCGGCTATTTGGCGAGGTCAGTTCTTGTGAACTTCATCCGCAATGAGATATTCAGTGTGATCATCTTGCCAACCTCTCTGCAATGGGAAAGCGCTTCCACGTATGTTAAGAGAGTCCCCTATTGGTTCCATTGGGATGGGGAACTGCCCAAGGGCTCAGAAGTTTACCTGGCATTAAATTTATTGTTCATTGCGTTAGGCATCGGCGTGGCATGGAAACGCCATCGCTTTTTAGGGCTGGTCCCATTGCTGGTCAATATCGTTTACAGTTTAACCAACGCCCTGGCTCGGATTTCAGGATGGCGCTTCATTCTACCTGGGGATTGGGCGGGAATTCTCTATTATGGGATCGGTATAAGTGAAGCTACGCTATGGATCCTGTCCACGTATTCTGGTGGTAGATTAGATGCAGTCACAATATCTACATCAGTTGGATACACTCCTTCAGAATCCTCGACGCAAACGGGGGCTGAAAGTCTGTTGCCTTCCCCTAAGGCATTGATGGGGACGATGATTTTGATTCTATTATCCGGGAGCGCATTGCCGATCGCGGAGATAGTTATCCCAACGCGTTTTTCTAACCAATCGAAGGCTGAATTGACCAAGGTACTCATGGAATCAGGCGCCTGGCAGGAAATACCAGCGGAGAGTGAGATGTCCTTGGAAACCGTCTTGGGCGACGAACAATCTGTATTGATAAAAGGGCGGGCGTTCTACCCACGTTACTACGAAGATGGAAATGGAGAACCGCACAGCTGGCCGGATTTTATCGCTCGGAGTTGCGATCGGCTAGAGTTTTTCCTGGTTGGACCGCAAAATGTCCATGTGATCCTGCCTCTAAAAAGTGTGCCGGCTTCTTTCCCGAATGGCTCAGAGGTAATCGTACTTGGATACCTGGCTGAGGATTACCTGGAAAGTATTGCAATCTTCTATCTCAACTCGCAATCGCCCGCCTTATTTCGATCGGATATCCCTTTCTTTTCCTGTTCAATAGAGTGACCGCTGAGGTTTATTAATGTATTGGAGTAGAACGGGCAGTCTTGTCGATATCATCATCTGGATTTTGCTCAGTAGCTTCTGGTGGCTGGGCGGTTGGTTGCTCGCTGCACAGGTTTTTCGGGTTAGATCTAGTGAACGGCTGGTGGTGGGACTGGGATTGGGCCTGGCCCTTGAAATCGTCCTAAGCAATGTTTTGGGACAAATCGTGCAACTTAGCTTAGCTTATTGGGCCGCAGCGCTCCTGGTATTAATTTCCGGCATCTTGATTGCCTGGCGCAATCGCGATACAGCCTGGTTCCAGTTTAAGGACTTAAATGCCTGGCCGCAGTTGGTAGGATTGTTCGGCCTGACGTGGCTCTTGACCCTTATCGGACGAGGATTTGCCATATTTGATGACTATCACAATCTGCCTTTGGTATCGACCATCGCTGCCGGTGATTTCCCGCCGCACTTCTACCTTAACCCGCAATTCAGCTTTGCGTATCATTATGGCCTGCATCTATTCGCCGCCAAATTGGTGCGGATCGCTGGTTTCTTTCCTTGGAGCGCATTTGACCTGACTAAAGCTTTGACCATTGCTCTGACGGTGATCCTCTTTTGGGTCTGGATTCGCCGAGTTGTGCGGAGTGATACCGCGGCTTACTTAGGGAGTTTCTTACTGCTGTTCGGCGGCGGATCGCGTTGGTTGATGCTGTTTCTGCCACCGGGTTGGCTGATGCAAATCGGTTCCGGCCTGAAACTATTGGGTACAGCGTTGCAAACAGGACCTAACCTGTATCGAAATCTTGGGCGAGTATGGGTCATCGAAGGCGCCGGACCGGTTTCATTCCCCTTTGCTTTTATCAACGGTATATTTTATCCGCTGACCATGAACTTGGGAGGGAGCGGCGCTTTGCCGTGGCTCACGATCTTGCTCTTGTTGCTTTGCTACCGGCGAAATTGGACTCCTCTCGCTGGGTTGATCTACGGTTTGGTTCTGTCTTCTCTAGCCCTGACCTCCGAGATAGTGTTTGTGCTTGTGGTTATTGGTCTGACCGTGGCGGTGTTGGTGCAGGCACTGCGAATGCGGAGCTGGCGATCGATCATGCAATGGGGTTGGGTGATGGTTCCGGCGATAGGGTTGGGGGTGGTGGCTGGTGGGGTGCTGACGGGGGTCATCCGAAGCATAGTGGGAGATTGGTTCGGCTTGACCATGGCCGAGAGCTACGGTTTTTCCGGTTTTGCATTTCAGTGGCCTCCTGTAGTCCTATCCGCTCACCTTGGCGAACTCTCCTTAGCCAACGCGGGACAAGCTTTATTGGCGGTGATGGAAATGGGTCCTATATTCCTTCTGGCTTGTTGGTCGATCGGTTGGGGGTTTACCCAAATGCGGCGAAGGAAATCAATCCAAGCGGCGCTTGGTCTGGCTGTTCTGTTAGGGTTCGTGATCCCGTTGGTGGTGGATTATCAGGAACGTGAGCGTGATATTTCACGCCTGACTGGTTCGGCTTTAATGTTAGGTATGATGTTGGGATTTCCTCTCGCCTGGTTGGCCTGGAAGAAGGTGAATAAATTGTGGCGAATTTTATTGGGTTTAGGTTTTTTAATTGCAACATTTGGTGGCCTGGTACTCTTTTCTATTCAACTGATCGCTATTCCCAGACCGCAGCTGACTTATTTTGTCACGCCGGTTGATTCGGTGATCAGCCAGCGTTATTGGGACCGGCTCCCAGAGGATTCTCAGGTGATCGATCGCATCCCTTTTCGAGCGGTTACCCTTTTTGGAAATCCCGTCCGAAGCAGCACGGGCTTTTATGAACCGCTTGAAGGTTGGAAAGCGATGATCCAAAATCCCGATCCGGCTGCTCTCGCCCGAGCGAACTATTCCTTTGTTTATTTGGATGAAGTTTGGTGGGAGAAGCTCTCTCCGGAGCACCAGCAAGCCATGGTGCAGCCTTGTGTTAAGAGGCTGGCGGAGATATCTGGCGAGGAGGGATTTCGATGGTTGCTGGATGTGAGCACCTGCCAGTGAGGTAGCATTCAAATACCCCTTGACCAGAGCGGGACAAGAGTTATAATTCAATTGTTGAATTTTAGAGTTGGCTATGGAAACCTCCCCTGATCCGAACCGCGAGATGGTTTTGTTAGAGCATATTGAATTTGATCCGGACGTCACCCAGGCTTCCCTGGCTGCGCAATTAGGAGTTGCGGTAGGCACGGTAAACTGGCATTTAAAGCGCTTGATCGCAAAAGGCTATGTCAAGGTCAAACGTGCTCAAAGAAAGAAGTTACGCTACATCATCACTCCAGAAGGGATTGCTTTCCGCGCTCGCCTCACCGTGAATTACATCGAACAATCGCTGCACCTTTACCGCCTGGTGCGTGAGCGCGTCCGGGATGCACTGGTAGATGTGAAGCGGGCTGGCTTCGGTGCGGTGCGGATCCATGGCGAAGGTGACATCGCCGATATCTGCCGGTTGACCTGTTTCGAACAGGGCATTTCCGTCCTGGAGTCGGCAGAGGTTCCAGTTCTAGAGGTACGGGGCTTGAAGGTGATCATCCACCTGCCAGAATCGCTGGGAGCGAAAAGGACCGGTGTAGAGAGTAAGGAAACATGAGCAATGAAAGGCACGTATTGATCACCGGTGGGGCGGGGTATATCGGATCACTATTAACCGGCCATTTGTTGCGCCTGGGTTTTACGGTCACAGTGGTAGATGACTTGCTTTTTGGAGGCGAGTCCCTGCTGGCTTATTTCCCCTTTCCGACTTTCCACTTCCTCAAAGCCAACGTGTGGGAGCCGCGTGTGATTCGCTCTGCACTTCGAACAGATTGGCCTGCGCCGGAGGCCATCGTGCACTTGGCGGCGATCGTTGGATTCCCGGCCTGCCAGGCAGTCGGTCGGCAGGTCGCCTGGCGCTATAATGTGGAAGCTACACAACGCGCCTTCGAGCAGGCGGTTGAGCTGGGAATAAAACGTTTCATTTACCTTTCATCTTACAGCAACTATGGTTTATCTCCTGATGGACAGCCGGTTACTGAAGATACTCCGCTAAACCCACAGTCACTTTACGCAGAGACAAAGGTCAATGCCGAACGTTACCTGATAGCCCAGGCAAATGCTCCCTGCGCACCCCTCCTCTTTCGCCTGGCGACTTTGTACGGACTTGCCCCCCGCATGCGTTTCGATTTGATCATTAACCAGTTCGTGTTGGAAGCTTATTCGAAGCGAGAATTGTTGATCTACCAGCGGGGTTACTCACGCTCGTTTATGCATATCCGCGACGCGGTGGCTGGAATCACTTTAGGGTTGCAGGCGCCAGAGGAGATGGTCCGGGGACAGGTCTTTAACCTGGGATCAAAAGAAGGAAATTACTCAAAAGATGAGATCGTCAATTTGATCCTAAAACGTATGCCTGAGACAGTCGTTCGCTATAAGGACTTGACGTTTGGAGGGGATATGCGCGACATCTGCGTATCGTTTCAAAAAGTACATGCTGAGTTGGGCTTTGAAACCCACTTGACTGTGGAGGATGGCGTGCGCGAGGTGCTGAACACCCTGCGCTCCGGGATCATCAGCGATCCGCTTGACCAACGTTATCGAAACGCACAATTTATTGTCCAATGAATCTATCGGATACGATGTATAGTCAACAACTTTCGGCATTAAGCCATGCGCCTTTTTGGGTAAACAAACGGGTCATCGTTACTGGAGGCGCTGGCTTCTTGGGTACTTTCGTTGTGGAAAAGCTGCAGCAGCGCAGGGCGCGTGAAATCATTGTCCCACGCGTCGAGCAGTATGATTTAACCGACCTGAACGCCATCCAGCGGCTATTCGACGATGCACAAATATTCCTCGGCCACGAGCAAGAATCTGGGGCTGACAGTCAATCTCCGAAAACGATTATCATTCATCTGGCGGCTCTGGCAGGAGGGATCGGTGCCAACCGTGCTCGTCCGGCAGAGTTCTTCTACCAGAATCTGATGATGGGTGTGCAACTGATTCACGAAGCCTGGAAACGCGGTGTTGATAAATTTGTCGCCATTGGTACGATCTGCGCCTACCCAAAATTCACGCCGTTGCCATTCAGGGAGGTGAACTTGTGGGAAGGGTATCCCGAGGAAACCAACGCGCCATATGGTCTGGCGAAGAAGATGCTGCTCATCCAATCCCAGGTCTATCGAGAGCAATACGGTTTCAACGCGATCTATCTCTTGCCGGTAAACCTGTATGGGCCGCGGGATAACTTTAACCTTGAAACCTCGCATGTTATCCCGGCATTAATCCGCAAATGCCTGGAAGCCCGAGAGCACGGCGAAAAAGAGGTGGTGGTGTGGGGCGACGGTTCCCCAACGCGCGAATTCTTGTATGTCGAGGACGCGGCTGAGGGGATTCTGCTGGCTGCCGAACGGTATAACGGCTGTGAACCAATTAACCTGGGATCCGGGTACGAGATTCGGATTAAAGAACTGGCGGAAATGGTCGTACGCCTGACCGGATTTAGCGGGAAGCTCGTCTGGGATACCTCTAAGCCGAACGGCCAGCCACGCCGCGCGCTGGATGTCAGCCGGGCTGAGAAATACTTCGGTTTTCGAGCGCAAATGCCCTTTGAAGAAGGGCTGCGTAAATCTATCGAATGGTATCAGGAGAACAAGGAAAAAGGGATAAGGGATACTCTACGATAGGTTTTCACCTTTACTCTTAGAGACTGATGACACAGACAGCGATTTCTACCAAGCAGAAAGAAGAAGTGCTTATCCTGCGACCAACGCGTGGATGGGGTTCCCTCAACCTGCGTGAGCTGTGGGTTTTCCGGGAATTAATTTATTTCCTCACCTGGCGGGACCTCAAGGTGCGCTATAAGCAGACTGTTCTGGGAGCGGCTTGGGCCATTCTGCAGCCATTCCTGTCGATGGTCGTGTTCAGCGTTTTCTTCGGTGGATTATTGAGAGTATCATCGGATAATGTGCCTTATCCGATTTTCTCGTATACTGGCCTCTTGCCGTGGGGCGTCTTCTCCAAAGCTCTCACCGATGCCGGCCGTTCGTTAGTCAACAACCGCACCATGATTACCAAGATCTATTTCCCCCGCCTGGTGATCCCATTGTCGTCTGTGTTAGCTGGTGTGGTGGACTTCTTGTTGGCATTTGTCGTATTGTTAGGCATGATGTGGTATTTTGACATCCGCCTGACGTCGAATGCCTGGTCTCTACCACTCTTTTTGCTACTGGCGCTCGTGACGGCGTTGGGGATTGGCCTCTGGCTTTCCGCCATGAATGTGCTCTACCGCGATATTGGGTACATTATTCCATTCCTAACCCAATTGTGGTTTTATATCACGCCGATTGTCTATCCTTCCAGCAAAATTCCGGAAAAATGGCGATTGTTGTACGCTCTCAACCCAATGGTGGGAGTGGTAGAAGGTTTCCGTTGGGCGTTGTTGGATACCGATACGGCACCCGGCCCTATGGTGACCGTTTCGGCGGCTATCGCTCTGGTCATCTTGATCAGTGGATTGTTCTATTTCAGGCGGATGGAAAGAACTTTTGCGGATATAGTGTAGCGAAATATGAGCGATCTCGCTATCCGTGTTGAAAGCCTTGGTAAAGAATACCGCATTGGTCAGTCTCCGGAGCGGTATCGCACGCTGCGCGACAGCCTGGTGAAGGTCGTGAATGCTCCTCGGCGGTTGTTCCGCTCTGCGGAAAAACGAGAGGATAGCACCATTTGGGCTCTGCGTGAGGTTTCTTTTAAAGTCCCAAAAGGGCAAGTGCTGGGTGTGATTGGGCGCAACGGGGCAGGAAAAAGCACCTTGCTGAAAATCCTTTCACGAGTGACCGAACCCAGTGAAGGATATGCCGAAATCCACGGACGGGTAGGTTCCTTGTTGGAGGTGGGCACGGGTTTTCACCCCGAGCTAACCGGAAGAGAGAATATTTCCCTGAATGGAGCCATTCTGGGGATGAAACGCGCCGAAATCGAGGCCAAGTTCGACGAGATGGTGGCATTTGCGGATGTTGAGAAGTTCATCGATACACCTGTAAAACGCTATTCCAGCGGGATGTACCTGCGCCTGGCGTTTGCTGTCGCTGCTCATCTGGAGCCGGATATCCTGGTGGTGGACGAGGTATTGGCGGTCGGCGATGCTGAATTTCAGCGGAAATGCTTGGGGAAGATGAGCGATGTCGCCCAAGAAGGGCGAACTGTGTTATTTGTCAGCCACAACATGTCAGCCATCTCGCGGATGACAGATGAGACGATCGTCCTGGACAAAGGTCGTTTACTGATGCGCGCCCCGACTCGGGAAGCCGTGGATTATTATATGGCATCCGGGTTTTCCCAGACTGGTCAACGCACCTGGGAAGCAGGCGAAATTCCGTCAGAGGCAGCGCCGTTCCAGCCGATTGCTCTTCGCTTATACGACACCAAAGGGCGCGTTGTGGATACGATTCGCTCGACAGAACCGGTTTCGGTAGCGGTAGAATATGCGCTCAACGCGCCGATCACCGGATTGCGAGTTGGTATTTATTTAGTCACGATGCGCGGGGAGTACGTTCTTACCTCTTTTGACACCGACAATCCAGAGATGTTCGAGCGGTTTGGCGTGCGCCCGGCCGGTCATTATGTCAGTGCGTGCACTATTCCTGGAAATATTTTAAACGAAGGACGATATGTATTGGGTTTAAACGCCAGTTCGTTCCGGGTCAAGCGTTATTTTCAAGAGGAACATGCCCTGACTTTCACAGTGGATGGCACTGGAGCTCCCGGGATGCAATGGCCTGAAGCGCGCCTTGGTCCGGTGCGGCCACTGCTGGAGTGGCAGATCGAGGCGAGATGATTGCGAAGATAACCGCGAAGAAATTCCTGGGTGAACTACCATTGACTGCAGAGGCATACTGGCACCTGCGGCAGCCAGGCAGGCCGCTCAATAAGAGCTTTACTCTGCAGGAATTACAGCAAGGATTGTTGGAATGGCGCGCCCAGGCGGAAAAGGCTGCGCATGGCGCTCAACCTGGGAAGAATGTGTTGATCTTCAGCACCTTGCATTACTGGATCTCGCATGCCACACTGTTGGGATTAGCCTTGGCAGGATTGGGGCAGGTGGTTACCCTGGCATATTTGCCTTATGGCAAGTGGCAGAAACCGCTCAATCGTTTTGATTTACGCCGTCAAAACGCTTATGCCCAGGATGTTTTACGCCAGGCTTCACCGCAGGTACAGGCGGTATCCTGGCTGGTAACAAGATCACGGATGGTTGACCTACCCAGGGACTTGAAAGAGGCCGTCGAGGACATTTCGCTGCGCGATACTCAATACACCTTACAGGTGGAGGATGTCTCTCAGGAGAGCGATCTGTACCAGTTGCGATTGGCGCGTAACAATGCCGCAGCTCGGGCAGCGCTGTCCTGGATGAAGTCCAATCGCCCTGACATTGTCATCATCCCGAACGGGAGCATTTTAGAGTTCGGCGTGGTCTATCGGGTAGCGCGTTCCCTCGGCATTCCAGTAGTGACCTATGAATTCGGCGAGCAACGCCAACGTATGTGGCTGGGGAAGGACGTTGAAGTCATGCGCCAACAGACTGATGATCTATGGTCGGCGCGCGGCGGGCACGCCTTGAGTGCCACCCAGTTGGACCAGGTGCGGCAGCTGTTCGCTGCTCGTCAGAAAGCCAGTCTTTGGGAAAATTTTTCTCGGCGCTGGCAGGATGTGCCCAGTATCGGCGGCCAACAGTTGCGCGCCGCACTCAACCTGGATCAGCGTCCGATCGTACTGCTGGCAACCAATGTGATCGGGGACAGCCTGACCCTCGGTCGACAGGTTTTCAGCGAGAGTATGACCGAGTGGTTGAAGCGAACCGTTCAGTACTTTACGGGTCGCACTGAGGTGCAGCTGGTGGTGCGCATCCATCCAGGAGAATTGATCACCAAAGGTCCCTCAGTGGCAGACGTTGTAGGGGAGGCGCTTCCGGAAGGTTTGCCCGCTCACATCCATCTGGTGCCTGCCGCGGCAACTGTGAACACCTACGATATCGTCGAAATCGCCGACCTGGGACTGGTCTATACGACGACAGTCGGCCTTGAGATGGCGATGAGCGGTGTGCCGGTGATCGCCATCGGAAATACTCATTATCGAGCTAAGGGCTTCACGTTAGATCCCAATTCATGGGAATCGTATTTTGACCTTCTGGACCGAGTCCTCTCAGCACCGGACAAATACCGGCTTTCGAAGATTCAGGTCGAACGCGCCTGGGAATACGCTTACCGTTTCTTCTTCGAGTATCCATTCCCTTTTCCCTGGCACCTGGTTCATCTGTGGACGGATGTGAAGGAGTGGCCGGTGGGTCGCGTCCTGGACGAAGAGGGTCAAGCGCAGTTTGGCGATACCTTACGCTATTTGGTTGGAGAAACGGTAGATTGGACGAGGTGAATACGACCATCGAGACGGATATCAAACAGCAGGTGCGCCAGTTCTATGACCAGATCGGCTGGCAGGAAGAGGGCGAAGGATTTTACCAGAATGCTCGCTTTGAAGACTTGCGCCCAGTGTCCCGGGAGTACATCCACCGCTGTCATTTACGCGTCGCCCGCCACCTCAATCCGGACGGGAAATATCTGCTGGACGCTGGCTCCGGGCCGATCCAGTATCCTGAGTACTTGGAATACTCACGCGGCTACCAGGCTCGCGTCTGTGCCGATATCTCGATGGTAGCTTTACAGGAGGCGCGACAGCGCATCGGCGATCGGCAGAACGGCGGCCATGGCCTTTTCGTGGTAGCGGATGTCGCTAACCTGCCTTTCGAGCCAGAAATCTTCGATGGCGTCGTTTCTTTACATACAATTCACCATCTGCCGGAGAGCGAACACCCCCAGGCGTACAGGGAGCTTTACCGGGTGCTGGCTCTTCACAGCGAAGCTGTCGTGGTCAATGGCTGGGCGGACCCGCCGTTGATGCGATTCTTCGTTACTCCACTAAAGTGGATGAAACAGGTACTCAGAAAAATCCATCGACGGTTGGGGGAACCTCCACTGCCACAAAAGTCGATCAATAGCAAGACCGGGCATAATGGTTCTAAACCAAAAGGAACCTTCATCAGCAAGAGTAACGCTGCCTGGATGAAACAGGAAATTGGTTCATCAATGCCGCTTGAGATCCTGGTCTGGCGCAGCATCAGTGTGAAGTTCTTGCGGACGTTTGTCCACCGAAGGCTGGGAGGGAGGTGGTTCTTGCGGTCGCTGTTCTGGATGGAAGAGCGTTTCCCTCATTTTTTTGGAGAGAAAGGGCAGTATCCGCTGATCGTGATCAGGAAAACATGAAACGTAAAACGTGAAATGTGAACGGAGATATTTGTGAACTGGAATGACCAAGTCGCCCTGGTGACCGGGGGCACGGGATCGTTTGGCAAGAAATTCGTCGAGATCATGCTGCGGGAGTACCATCCCGCCAAGCTGATCATTTTTAGCCGCGATGAACTCAAGCAGCATGAGATGCGCACAGGCGGGTTTAACCATCCCAGCCTGCGTTACTTCATCGGGGACGTGCGCGACCTTGAGCGTCTACGCCGCGCCATGCATGACGTTGATATTGTCATACATGCCGCAGCCCTCAAACAGGTGCCTGCTTGCGAATATAACCCGATGGAGGCGATCAAGACCAACATCCTGGGCAGCGGCAATGTGATCGAAGCTGCCCTGGACTCCAACGTCAAGAAGGTAATGGCTTTGAGTACGGATAAAGCTGTCAATCCGATCAATCTCTACGGCGCAACCAAGCTGGCAGCCGAGAAGCTCTTCGTGCAGAGCAATGCCTATGCCGGAGGCACTGCCACACGCTTTAGCTGCGTGCGCTATGGCAATGTGGTAGGCAGCCGGGGGAGCGTGATCCCGATCTTTTTAAAGCAACGCCAGAACGGGAAACTTACCATTACCGATGAGCGTATGACGCGCTTCTGGTTGACTCTGGAGCAAGGCGTGCGCTTCGTGATCCGCTGCTGCGAGCAGATGCACGGGGGCGAGGTGTTCGTGCCGAAGATTCCCAGCACACGAATCGGGGATCTCGCCCGAGTCATCGCCCCCCAGGCAGATTTTGAGGTAATTGGAATTCGACCTGGCGAGAAGTTGCATGAAGTGCTGATTCATGAGGACGAAGCCCGCTCCACGGTGGAGTTGGCGGATATGTTTGTGGTCCAACCGTCCGCTGAACTCTGGTTTGGGCACGATTGGCTGGCAGACGGGCAATTGCTGCCCGATGGCTACCGCTATGCGAGCGATACGAACACAGACTGGTTGACTCTTGACCAAATCCGGGAAATTGTCGCTCCAATCGAAGTTGACCAGCTGCAAGGATTGATCGAAGGATAACTTTACTGTAAACCTTTTACAGCCCAGATAAGTTCCTGGCCTCGTCCCATAAGATGCCTGGATTAGGCAAATAGGATGCGAATCCTCGTCACTGGTGCCAGCGGCTTGCTAGGGCTCAACCTGGCGCTCGAAGCCAGCCAGCAGCATACGGTCTTTGGCACGGTAAATGCGCATAGATTACGAACTTCCGCTTTCACCGTCCTGCACGCAGACCTGCTCGCTCCGGGGAGTGCGGAGCGAGTTCTAGACGAGACCCGACCGGATTGGGTGATCCACTGCGCAGCGCTGGCGAATGTAGATGCCTGTGAGGTTGATCCGGCCCTAGCGGTAAAACTGAATAGTGAACTTCCTGGAGAACTGGCAAGGTATGTCGCCAGGGGCGGAGCGCGCCTGGTGCATATTTCGACGGATGCAGTCTTCGACGGGGAACGCGGGGAGTATACTGAGCAGGATCAGCCCAACCCGCTCAGCATCTATGCCCGCACAAAACTGGAAGGGGAGCGCGCGGTGCGGGAGGCGAACTCTGGAGCGATTGTCGCCCGAGTCAACCTGTTCGGCTGGAGTATAAGCGGTAGGCGCAGCCTGGCTGAGTGGTTCTTCAATAACTTGCGAGACGGCAAGCAGGTGATGGGTTTTACGGACGTGTATTTTTGCCCGCTGTTAGCAAATGACCTGGCGCATTTATTATTGAAGATGCTGGCGAAGGAGATGAGCGGGCTTTACCATGTTGTCGCAAGCGAGTGTATCAGCAAGTACGATTTCGGCCTGGCTCTGGCACGGCTGTTCGGTTTTGATGAGCATTTAATTTCCCCTGCCTCGGTCTTCGACGCGGGTTTAAGAGCCGCCCGCTCTCCCAAATTAATTCTTAATGTGGACAAGTTGACCAGGGATTTAGGGGAGTCTCCACCAGGATTTTCTGGGGGTCTGGCGCGTTTTTATCACCTCTATCAAGAAGGTTATCCGGAAATGTTGAAAATAATGGGGAGGTAAGGTCTTCGAAATTGAGCAGCAGCTGGGAGGAACTCTATGGAAATCCAAATCGGCTCACATATCATCGCTGAAAGTCGGCCCACATACTTCATTGCTGACATTTCAGCCAACCACGACGGTGAACTGGAACGCGCCAGGCTGCTCATCCGGCTGGCTAAGGAAGCCGGGGCCGACGCGGCGAAGTTCCAAAACTTTTGCGCCCCGCAGATCGTCTCTGATTACGGTTTCAAGTCCATGGGCGGGCAATTTTCCCACCAGGCGACCTGGAAAAAATCGGTCTTCGAGGTCTACGCCGATGCCTCCATCCCTTTTGAATGGACACCAATCTTGAAAGAAGCGTGCGACAATGTTGGCATCGACTATTTCTCATCACCCTACGATTTCGACGCCATCGATATGCTCGATCCGTATGTGCCAGCCTATAAAATTGGGTCGGGGGATATCACCTGGATCGAAACCCTGGTGCGAATGGCTCGCAAAGGTAAACCGATCATCTTGGCCACAGGCGCCTCGAATATTGGCGAGGTGCAACGAGCGGTGCACACTATTCTACCGATCAACCCCCAGCTGGTCTTGATGCAATGCAACACGAACTACACCGCCAGCCTGGAGAACTTCGATCATATTCACCTGCGCGTGCTAAACACATACCGTACCATGTTCCCCGAGGTCGTCCTGGGCTTGTCTGACCATACCTCTGGTCACGCTACCGTATTGGGCGCGATTGCAATGGGAGCGCGGGTGATCGAAAAGCATTTCAC
>DATDRM010000207.1:0-10552 GCA_035291705.1 Anaerolineales bacterium | reverse complement strand
TGGCGGCGCGTGGTCGCCTCACCTTTGCCCAAGGAGGTGGTCGAGATCGATTCGGTCAAAGCCTTGATCGAGGCTGGGGTGGTGGTAATTTCCGTGGGCGGCGGGGGTATCCCGGTGGTCGACATGGGGGAGCGGCAGCTGGTCGGTACCGCAGCAGTGATTGACAAAGACTACGCCAGCAGTCTGCTGGCACGCCTGGTCAACGCCGACCTGTTCCTGATTTCGACAGCGGTTGAAAAAGTAGCCATCAACTTTAGCCAACCGGAACAGAAGTGGATCGATCGCATGACCATGGCCGAGGCCAAGCAGTACCTGGCGGAAGGGACGCATTTTGCCAAAGGATCGATGGCCCCTAAGATCCAGGCCGTGCTCTGGTTCCTGGAGGCGGGCGGCAAACAAGCCTTGATCACCGATCCAGAGAACATTGGACGCGCCCTTAAAGGCGAAACAGGCACCTGGATCTTACCAAAATAGGGATACTTACCAGTTAGGTTGGTGATTTAAGTCATGCGTGCGGGTATTGTTCTCTCCAGGAGGAAAAGGGTAAAATAATTAAAGCATGCCGGGACCAGTCAGTTAACCCAAGAATATTATGCACATTGAACTACGCCAGATCCGCAAATACTTTGGTCCAGTAAAAGCGAATGACGGCATCAGTCTGGTCTTTGAGGGCGGACGGATTTACGGACTGTTGGGGGAGAATGGCGCCGGCAAGAGCACATTAATGAAAATCCTATCGGGTTATCAACCACCCGATGCGGGAGAACTATTGTTAGATGGCCAAGTCCAGCGCTTCTCATCGCCTGCAGAAGCGCTGGGAAGCGGCATCGGGATGCTATACCAGGATCCCCTGGACTTTCCCCCATTTAATATCAGCGACAATTATCTTTTAGGCCGGGACCGGCGGGTGTTCCTTGACTACAAAACGGCGAACCGGGAGCTGCGTGAAGTCATGGAGCGTTACGGCTTCTATTTGGATTTGCAGGCAAACATTGAGAGCCTCTCATTGGGAGAGCGCCAACAGCTCGAGCTGGTGCGCCTGTTAATCGGTGGGGCACAGATTCTAATCCTGGACGAGCCGACGACCGGTATCAGCGCCGAGCAGAAAGAGAAATTGTTCGCTTCGATGCGCAAGCTGGCGCATGAAGAGGGGAAGACCCTGATCCTGGTTTCCCATAAGCTCGACGAAGTACAGGAACTGTGCGACCATGCCCTGGTCTTGCGCAGAGGGAAGCTAGTCGGCGAGATCGACATCCCCTGTGCAACCGAGGAGCTGGTTGAAATGATGTTTGGGCAGGTTCCGACGCGCAGTGAGCGACCAGGCTTCAAACTTGGAGAGGCTGTCCTGGAGCTGCGCGCGGTGAGCATTGCCAGCTACCGGTTATCGATGAAGGATATCAGCCTTGATTTGAAAGCAGGCGAGGTGTTTGGCTTGGCTGGACTGGAGGGGAGCGGTCAGCAATTGGTTCTCCAAGCTTGCGCCGGTTTGCTTAAACCGGCGCACGGAAGCATCAAACTGGCTGGCCAGGACATCAAGGGCTGGACGTACCACCGCTGCCAGGCGGCGGGAGTCGCTTATGTCGCCGCGGGCCGGTTGGAGGAGGGACTGGTAGCCGGACTGACCCTGGTTGAGCATATCGAATTGTCTCATCCCAAACACAAGTTCTTTGTCGATTGGACCAGCGCCCGCAAAGAGACGGAAACGCGCATCGAGCGCTATCAAATCGTTGGTCGCCCGGATACATTGGCCGATGAGTTGTCGGGTGGAAACCAGCAACGCCTGCTCTTCGCCCTGTTGCGCAGTCCTTTGAAATTGTTGTTGTTAGAGCATCCCACCCGCGGGTTGGATGTCCGTTCTGCCAATTGGATCTGGGAACTGCTCTACCAGCGGCGAGAAGAGGGGACGGCGATCCTGTTTATGTCGTCGGACCTGGATGAGGTGATCGAGCGCAGCGACCGGATCGCGGTCTTCTCCGGCGGCGTGATGTCGCGCGTCGTCGAGGCCAAGAAGACTTCAGCAGAGGAGCTCGGTCACCTGATTGGAGGGCAGGCATGAAGACGCGGCGCTGGATCACCCGGATTTGGCCGATCGTACCCATTCTTGCGGCCTTGATCGTTACTTCTGCCTTGCTGGTGCTCTTTGGAGCTAAACCTGGCGAGTCATTCCAGGCGATGTTCCAGGGAGCCTTTGGAGACCAGTCTAAAACATTGAGCGTGTTGGCGTTCTGGGTGCCCTTGCTGTTCAGCGCGGTCGGTTTGCTGGTCACGTTCACCGCCGGCCTGTGGAATATCGGCGTGGAGGGGCAGATCGTCATGGGAGCGATCGCCGCCAGCTGGGTCGCATTGCGCCTGGAAGCCCCTGCGCCATTGCTGATCACCCTGGAGATCCTGGCCGCGATGGCGAGCGGTGCCTTATGGGCTGGGGTAACCGCCGTACTGAAGACGCGTGGCAAAGTACACGAGATCTTCACCGGGCTAGCGTTGAACAACCTGGCGATCATCCTGACGAATTACCTGATTTCGGGCCCCTGGCAGCCTCCGGAGGGCGGCACCTTCCGTGGCACGCAACCCTTCCAGGATGCCGCTTTGCTGCCGCTCTTTGCCAACTCCCGCTTCAGCCCGTTGTCTCTCCTGTTGGCTCTGGTCGCTTTCAGCATGGTGCTGGTCGCTTTACGGGGGACTTTCTGGGGGCTGAAGCTCAAGGCATTGGGTAAGAATCTACGCTCCGCCTACCTGTTGGGCGTGTCGAGCGAGCGCGAGATGATCCTGGCGATGATGTTTTGTGGCGCGCTGGCTGGCCTGGGAGGCGCGGTGCGTGTCTTGAGCTGGTTTGATAGCTTGCGGCAGAGCATCTCGGGAGGCATTGGGTTTCTGGCCTTGCTGGTGGTTATGCTGGCGACTTACCAGATCTATTGGGTGCCCCTGATCGCTTTTTTCTTCTCCGCCGTACTCAACGGCAGCATCTCGCTTCAACTCCGCACTCAATTGCACTCTTCCCTGGGCGGCATCCTGACCGGTTTGATGGTCTTATTCATCTTATTGTTCGGCGATGCGAGCAAACTAGGGATCGGTCGAAAGAAGGAGGCCGATGAACAATAGCGAGCTCGTCCAGACTCTGGCCTCGATCCTCCTGGCGTCCGCGCCGTTGATGATCGCCGTTTGCGGTGAAATCATTACCGAGCGATCGGGCATTGTAAATCTGTCCCTGGATGGGACGATGTTGATGGCAGCGATGACGGCTTTTGTGGTTGGGCTGAAGGCAGACAATATCTGGGTGGGCTTGCTGGCTGCTATGGCGGTTGGTGCGTTGTTCGCCTTTATCGTCGCCTTCGGCAGCATCCGCTTGCGGCAAAGCATGTTCGCCATCGGCTTTGTCCTGACGCTGCTCGGGGACGACTTGAGCGCTTTCCTGGGTCAAAACTATACCCGCATCCCGGGGCCAGTCGTCAAGCATTTCGCCATACCGGTTTTAAAAGATATCCCTATCCTGGGGCCGATCTTTTTCGATCAAGACGCGGTGGTGTATTTTGCCTTTCTGCTGGTTGGATTGACTTGGCTGCTGCTGTTCCGCACCCAGCCGGGCCTGCGCCTGCGATCGGCGGGAGAACGCCCCGAGGCGGCTTTCGCCCGCGGAGTGGACGTGAACCGGGTGCGCTATCTTTATGCGGTGCTCGGTGGGGCGCTGGTTGGGATCGCTGGCGCGGCTTACTCTCTGGATATCAAGATTGGCTGGTCCGATGGCCATACACGTGGTTTAGGCTGGATTGCCCTGGCGATCGTGATCTTCGGCGGTTGGTCTCCTGTGCGCGGCGCGGTAGGCGCGATCTTGTTTGGCGCGACGAAAGCCCTGGCGACATTCCTGCAGCGGACGTTTCCGGAAGTATCCGTGGTTGCCTTCAACTCCCTCCCCTGGCTGCTCATGATCGGCGTGTTATTGCTGGTGAGCAGTGAGGTCTCAGAACGATTGATCGCCATTGCGCCGCGCGCCGCGCAACGACCATTGCGGCGCATGTTGCGCGTTTCTCCCCCCAGGGCTTTGGGGGCAACCTTTGTCGAAGAACGGACTTCCTAGAAGATGTGGGTATTCTTCGCTAAACATCCACGCCTTGGAATAATCTTCACTGCCCTCCTGCCATTCCTTGCGACGCTGGCGGCCCTGGCGATTGGGGCGGTCATGCTGATCCTGCTGGGCGCGGATCCGGTCGAGGCATATTCGGCGCTGGTGGAAGGCGCATTTGGCAGCCAGAACGCGCTGGCGGATACCCTGGTTAAGGCGACACCCTTGTTGTTAGTGGCCTTAGGCATCTGTATCGCCTTTCGGGGAGGTGTGATCAACATCGGCGGCGAGGGCCAGCTGGTGGTCGGTGCAGTGAGCGCAACACTGGTTGGGCTATCCTTTCCTGATGCGCCGGGATGGTTGCTCATCCCGCTGGCCTTGGCCAGCGGTTTTCTGGCTGGCGCAGTTTGGGGCGGCATCCCCGGCGCGTTGAAAGCTTACTTTAACGTCAATGAAATCCTGAGCACGATCATGATGAACCAGATCGCGGTGCAAGGCATGAACTTCTTGTTGCGCGGACTGATGATCGATCCGGTGCAGCTCGAAGCGGCCTCGCGCATTCCCCAAACAGCGCGCCTGGCTGAAGCATTCGATCTGCCCAGGCTGGTGCCGACGCGCCTGCATCTGGGGACTGGCCTGGCGATCATCGCCGCGGTTTTGGTGTTCATTTTTCTCTGGCGCACCACGGTTGGTTATCGCATCCGGGCTGTAGGCCTGAACCCCAAGGCCTCCCGCTACGCCGGCGTCCATGTGCCCCGCCATATTGTGCTTGCCTTGCTGCTCAGCGGAGCCTTCGCCGGGCTGGCTGGCGCGGTGCAGGTATACGGCGTGCACCACCGCATGTTTACCGATGGCTCGGCGACGGGTTTTACCGGGAGCGCAGGTTTTAACGGGATCGTTGTGGCTTTATTCGGCCAGTTGCACCCTCTGGGTGCAATCCCAGCCTCTTTCTTATTCGGAGCACTCCTGGTTGGCGCGAACAAATTGCAGCGCGCGATGCAAGTCCCATCTGCCTTTATCATTGCGCTCAATGGCTTAGTCGTGGTTTTTGTCGTTGCCAGCGACATTTGGAGACGGCGTTGGGCACGGCAGCGCGTGAGCGAAACTCCTGAAGAAGTTCAATCCCCTAAAGAAGCCAAGGTGGGCGTATGATCCAGGATCTCTTCACTGCGAGTGTCGTGATCGGCATCCTGGCTTCAGGTTTTCGTCTGGCGACACCTTACCTTTACGCCACCATTGGCGAGACATTTGGTCAATTAAGCGGCATGCTCAACCTGGGTGTGGATGGGGTCATGCTCCTGGGAGCCTATGCAGGTTTTTATGTTACCTTTACCACGGGAAACCCGTGGCTGGGTTTACTGGCCGCAATCATCGTTGGCGGGATCATGGGATTGGCGACTGCCTTTATCAACGTCACCCTCAAGGCTGAACAGGGGATCAGCGGGATCGGTATTTACCTGTTTGGCCTGGGGATGAGCGACTTGCTGTTCCAGAAAACCCTGGGTACCGTCGAAACGGTCAGCGGTTTCCCGCCAATCCACATCCCGTTTCTGAGCGATATTCCGGTGATTGGCGAGATCTTCTTCAGCCAGAATCTGATGGTCTATATCGCCTATGCCCTGGTGCCGATCTCCTGGTTTGTGATCAATAAGACCACCCTGGGACTCAAGATCCGGGCAGTAGGCGAGAATCCAGAGGCGGCCGATTCCCTGGGTGTGAGCGTGAATGGCGTGCGATACTTTACCACGATCCTAGGCGGCTTGCTGTCCGGCGTTGCCGGCGCTTCGCTGTCGATCGCCCTGCTCAACGTGTTCCAGCAAAACCTGACCAGCGGGTTGGGCTTCATCGCAGTAGCCCTGGTTTATTTCGGCGGCTGGCGTCCGCTGGGGGTCCTGGCCGGATCGCTGCTCTTTAGCATGGTCAATGCTTTACAATTGTGGGTGCAAGTATTGGCTATCCCTGTTCCTTCCGACATTGCCGTGATGATGCCCTATGTCCTGACAATATTGGCGCTGGTTGTGGCTGTGCAGCGCGTTCGCCCGCCGGCTGCGTTGAGCAAACCTTATGAGCGCGGCGAGTAGGGACTTATGATAAGATGATGATTAGATGCAGCTGAATATAGACGAAGGAGGTGATGGCAACAGACAGAAAAGTATCGGATGTTTCCGGCTGAACGAAGCTTACAAATTTTCCATGATTTAGTAAGGAAGGAGAAAGAATATGAACAAGCATTTCAAGTGGATGGGATTGCTCCTGGCGATAGCGCTGGTATTGGCTGCGTGCGCCCCCGCGGTGCCAGAAACACAACCAGCGACCGTCGAACCCGGTCCTGCGACTGAAGCACCCCCTGTAGAGACTGCTGCTCCCGGAGAGCCATTCCGGGTAGCCGTCGTCATGCCAAGCGCCATCAATGACCTGGCGTTCAGCCAGAGCATGTACGATGCCCTGTCTGTGATCCATGGTAAGATGGGCGCGGATGCCTTTGAATTCGACTACTCCGAGGGGATGTTCGTCGTCGACGACGCCGCCGCAGCGCTGCGGGACTATGCCAGCCAGGGATACAACCTGGTGATCGCCCACGGCTCCCAGTACGGCAGCTCACTGCTGGAGATCGCCCCTGACTTTCCAGAGACCAGCTTTGCCTGGGGCACTACGGTTGACACGTTTGTAGATCAAGGCATCAACAACGTGTTTGCTTACGAAGCGCGCTCTGAACAAGGCGGCTACGTGAACGGCGTGATCGCCGCCAGCCTGTCGGAGAGCGGTGTGGTCGGCGTGGTTGGCCCGATCGAAACCGGCGACGCCAAGCTGTACGTTGACGGCTTCGTGGCCGGCGCAAAGGCGACCAAGCCCGATATCACCGTCAATGTCAACTATATCGGCTCGTTCAGTGATGTGGCCCTGGCATCGGCGGCTGCGGAGACCCACATCCAGGCCGGCGCAGATGCCATGACCGGAACGGCTCAGATGGTGGTCGGCGCGATCGGTGTGGCCGAAGAGAAGGGCGTCCTGTGGTTCGGAACGCAATCCAGCCAGACCAGCCTGGCGCCCGGCATCGTCGTCGCCAACCAGGTCTACGATTGGACGGTAGCGTTAAACGAGATCATCAACAAGGTCAAAGGCGGCCAGATGGGTGGCGAGGCATTCGCCTTGACGCTGGCCAATGACGGTCTGAAGATGGATTTCAACCCGGACTTCGACCTGCCGGCAGAGGTTAAGGTGCTGGCCGACCAGACCGTGGCGGGGATCGTCGACGGCTCAATCGTGGTTGCCGAGGCGCCGCCTCCCCCACCCGCTGAAGAGTTCGTCTTCGGGTTAGTGCTGGTTGGGCCGAAGAACGATCGCGGCTGGAGCCAGGCTCACGTCACAGGCGGAGAATACGTCCTACAGAACATGCCTGGGTCGCGCATGATCGTCTTCGAGTCGCTCAACCCAGCCGATAAGCCTGAAGCCACGCTGGAAGGTGTGGTAGACGATATGGTGGCGGATGGCGCCAAACTGATCTTCACCACTTCGGATGAATTCGAGGAAGACACCCTGGGCGTGGCCGAGAAGTATCCGGATGTGACCGTGATCAACATCTCGGGTGACGACGTGCTCACCGGAGAAGCGCCCCCCAACGAGGGTAACATCATGGGCCGCATGGAGGACATGAAGGCCATCGCCGGTTGCGCCGCAGCTTTGACCTCTCAAACCGGTCAACTCGGCTACCTGGGCCCGCTGATCAACTTTGAAACCCGCCGCTTGGCCTCTTCTGCTTACCTGGGCGCGAAATACTGCTACGAGAGCTATCGTGGCATGGCCCCGGCTGACTTGCAGTTCACGGTTAGCTGGATCGGCTTCTGGTTCAACATCCCGGGCGTGACCCTTGATCCGACGGAGGTCACCAATACATTCCTTGACGGCGGAGCAGATGTCGTCTTGAGTGGCATCGATACCACCGAAGGGATCGACGTCACCGGGCAAAAGGCTGCCCAGGGAGATGCCGTGTGGGCAGTCCCCTATGACTTCGAGGGCGCCTGTGACAATGCCCCGGATATCTGCCTGGGCGTGCCCTATTTCAACTGGGGTCCGGCCTACCTGGAGACTGCTAAAGCCGTTCAGGATGGGACTTGGGCGCAATCCTGGGATTGGAATGCTCCCAATTGGGATGACCTGACCGATAACACCAAGACGGCCGTTGGTTGGGTTTCCGGGCCAGGGTTGTCGGCTGAAAACCAGGCCTTCCTGGACGAGTTTATCGCCGGCCTGGCCTCGGGAGAGATTAACGTGTGGAGCGGCCCGATCAACCTTCAGGACGGTTCGGCCTATATCGCGGCTGGCGAAGCTGCCACGGACGAGCAAATCTGGTACCTGCCACAACTTCTGGAAGGTATGCAAGGCCCAAGCGAGTAAAGATAAATCTGTCATGGTGTTTTGCGGGGGCAACCCCTCCGCAAAACACCAATTAAACTTATTTATGATCGTTTCTGACTTATTGCCGTCCGGGCAAGTGCAGATCTCCCAGATGGAAATGGAGGGGATCGTCAAGCGCTTCCCTGGTGTTTTGGCGAACGACCATATTGATTTCGATGTGCGTTCTGGTGAAGTGCATGCTCTGCTGGGTGAGAATGGCGCCGGGAAGAGCACGCTCATGCGCGTCCTGTATGGTTTATATCGTCCAGATGAAGGCCAGATCAGGATTAACGGACGGACGGTCGCCATAGAATCTCCACATGACGCCATCCGCTCTGGGATCGGCATGATCCACCAGCATTTCATGCTCGTCCCCAGCCTGTCGGTGGCAGAAAATGTCGCTCTGGGGTTGCCCTCCTCGCGCGGGTCGCTGACCGACCTGGATCGGGTTTCGAAGCGCATCCGAGAGCTGGCTGAGGTGTACGGCCTGCAGGTGGATCCGGAGGCATATGTCTGGCAGCTGGCAGTCGGCCAGCAGCAGCGGGTTGAAATTATCAAAGCTTTATACCGTGGCGCGGCTCTGTTGATCCTCGACGAGCCGACCGCCGTGCTCACACCGCAGGAAGTGAGCGAGCTATTCGTCACCCTGCGGCAAATGGTTAAGGACAGGCATGCTCTGATCTTTATCTCCCATAAACTACACGAAGTGCTCGACATCAGCGATCGGGTCACGGTGTTGCGGGATGGCCGCGTGATTGGAACGCAGGCCACTGCCCAAACCACCAGGGGTGAGCTGGCGCGCATGATGGTCGGGCGTGAGATGGGATTAAAACCCGAGCGGATCCAGATGGAACAGGGGCAAGTACGCCTGGCCTTGAGCGACTTATGGGTGAAAAGCGATCGCGAGACGCCAGCCTTACGCGGGGTGAACCTGGAAGTGAGGGATGGAGAAATCCTGGGGGTGGCCGGGGTTTCCGGCAATGGCCAGCGCGAACTGGCAGAGGTGATCACCGGCTTGCGGCCGCCCTCTGGTGGTAAGGTACTTTTGGAAGGGAAAGATATCACCGGCTTATCGCCGAACGCGGTGATCGAACGCGGGGTATCATATATCCCGGAGGAGCGCATGCGCGACGGCATGATCAAAGAGTTCAACGTGGCGGAAAACCTGATCTTGCGTGAACACGACCAGCAACCCTATTCTCGCTATGGATTTTTTAATTTCCGAGCGATCTCACGCCGTTCAGCGGAGCTGGTCCGCAACTTCAATGTTAAAACCCCGTCTCAGGAGACGCCGGTGAAGAATCTCTCTGGCGGCAACATTCAGAAATTGCTCCTGGCCCGGGAATTATCGCGCCAGCCGCGCGTCTTGATCGCCTCCCAACCGACACGCGGCCTGGATATCGGGGCGACCGAATACGTCCACCACCGGCTATTGGAACAACGCGCCGAAGGGACTGCGATCTTATTGATTTCGGAAGATCTTGACGAAATCCTGACTCTCTCGGATCGGATTGCGGTGATTTACGAAGGTCAAATCATGGGAGAGGTGATCACCGAACAGGCAACTGCGGAGCAGCTGGGGTTAATGATGGCCGGCGTGCAGTCAGAAAGCGGGGCGGCGAAGGAATGATGCCTCGCTTCAGTGCATATCGCTGTTCCCTTTGCGATCGCCAATACAGCCCTGGCGAAGCGACCTATACCTGTCCCACCGATGGTGGCAACCTGGATGTCATCCTGGATTATGCTGCCCTCAACAGAAATCTTTCCCCAGATACGATCAAAGCCTCCCCTGATCGCTCATTATGGCGCTACCTGCCTTTGCTTCCGGTCGACGATCCGGGAGGCGAGGCCACGCCGCTGCGCGCCGCGGGATGGACCCCGCACTTTAAACCGACTCTACTCAGCGATCAACTGGGATTGCGCAGTCTATGGATCAAGGATGAAAGTCGCAACCCCACAGCTTCTTTCAAAGATCGAGCCAGCGCGGTGGTGGTAGCCCGCGCCAGGCAGACCGGCGCTCAGGTCGTGGTGACCGCCTCGACGGGGAATGCTGGCGCAGCCCTGGCGGGCATGGCGGCCGCAGTCGGACAAAAAGCGGTG
>DATDRM010000206.1:0-2540 GCA_035291705.1 Anaerolineales bacterium | reverse complement strand
AGCGAATCTTCACCTGGGCCTGGAATGACCCGGCTGGTGGTTCGCCAGAGATCCAATTCACTCCGGAAGCCAGCAATTCATCCCAGCCCAGCTCTTCCTGCGTACCGATAATGAGAGCATTCTGCTGAAGGTCTTTTTCTAATACATAGAGGGGCAGCGGGGCAGCGAGGCCTAGACCCTTGCGTTGCCCGATCGTATAAAAGGCCAAGCCCTGGTGCTCTCCAAGGATTTCACCCTTGCGGTTCAGAATCGGCCCTGGTTTTTGTACCTGGGGGATATTGCGCATCAAGAAACCCCGCATATCGCCGTTTCCCAGGAAGCAAAGGTCCTGGCTTTCAGACCGTTCGGCCACCGGCAGGCCAAACTCGCGCGCCAGTTGGCGGACTTGCGGTTTAGTTAATTCTCCCAACGGGAAGAGGGCGTGGGCTAATTGCTCCTGGCCGAGAATGTGCAGGACATAGGACTGATCTTTGCCTGGATCGAGAGCGCGCAGGATTTGGAGTTTTCCGTCATTGGCGCGCAGAAGACGGACATAGTGGCCGGTCGCCATGAACCGAGTGCCGAGCGAGAGAGCGTGGTTGAGCAGGAATTCCCAGCGAATGTGTCGGTTGCAAACTAGGCATGGGTTGGGAGTGATTCCTTGTGCATAGCCATCCAAGAAGAACTGCACGACGGTTTGATTGAATATTTCCTGAGCGTCGATGACATAGAAGGGGATATCCAGGTGGGCTGCCACCCGCCGGGCGAGCGCCATTGCATCCGGCGTGCAACAACGATTGGAGGATGCGCCCCCCGGTTCACTCCACAGGCGCAGCATCATGCCGATGACTTCGTAGCCCTGGCTTACCAGAAGGGCGGCTGCCACCGAGCTGTCTACTCCACCGCTCATGGCGACAACAACTCGCGCAGGGGACTCCGCTCTAGATGTGTGTTTTAATGGATTTCGGTTTACCATTAATGAACTTTACGTACGCTGGCAACCAACCGGGGCAGAGCACGGGTGAATTCATCGAGGTGATCGGCAGTTGTCCCTTCACCTAGAGTGATCCTGAGCGAACCCAAAGCCCAGGCGCGTGTCAGACCCAGAGCGGTGAGCACCTCAGAAGGTTCGGGATCGCCGGTTTTACAGGCTGAACCTGAAGAACAGGCGAATCCCTCCACGTCGAGCATCATCAGGAGGGCGTTCCCATCTACCCTATCGAACACAAAACTGGCGTGGTTTGGCAGGCGGAGCGTTGGGTGACCGGTCAACCTGGCATCCGGGATTTCTTCCAGAACCTGACCGATTAGGTGGTCGCGCAGCGGCTGCAGGCGCGCGGTGCGGGAGATACGTTCCTGCTGGGCAAGACGGAAAGCTTCCGCCAGGCCGACGATGTAGGGGATGTTGTGCGTACCGGCGCGCAGACCGAACTCCTGCCCGCCCCCGGTCTGAACAGGCAGGATGGGGGTGTCTTTACGAGTAAATAGGGCTCCGACACCTTTCGGACCATAGAACTTGTGGGCGCCGATTGACATCAGGTCAACATGCTGCTTTTGCACATCAACGTCCAGGTAAGCGGCAGCCTGCACAGCGTCAGTGTGGAGGGGAACGCCGTGCTCCGCGCAGACTTCGCCGATCTCCGCCAGCGGGTTGATTGTGCCGATTTCGTTATTGGCGTAAATAACCGAAACCAGGGCTGTAGTGGAGCGGATACGCCTGGCAACATCATCCGGATGGACCATACCGGATGCGTCGACTGGAAGTAATTCGACTTCGAAACCGTGCAGTTCTGCCAGTTGGGCAGCGGTATTTGAGACAGCATGGTGTTCAACCGGGCTGATCAGGATATGCTGCGCGCCTCGATCGCGTCTGGCAGCAAACGCCACGCCGCGCAAGGCCAGGTTGTCACTCTCCGTACCGCACGAGGTGAATACGACCTCGCCAGGCTGGCAATTAAGCAGCTGCGCCACATCCTCGCGGGCTGTCTCGAGGGCGTCCTCGGCGCGCTGACCGAGCGTGTGGACGGAGGATGGATTGCCAAAGACCTGCCCGAAGTAGGGCAGCATTGCATCAAGCACCCGTTGGTCGACGGGCGTGGTCGCTGCGTAATCCAGGTATATCTTCTGAGCGTGGTTCAAGTATTTTGGATTATAGCACGGCTTCAGGCGGTTGATTCCTGACTATTGTTCGGGGAATTGGATCAAGGACACTGTTCCATCGTATTGCTGATTTACCGATTTGCCTCTCCTCACGCCTCCATCCTTGATATAATAGGCTTGTTCTTATTCTCACATTTTGGAGGCCTTATGTCGGTGAAGATCAGATTTGGCACCGACGGCTGGCGTGGAGTGATTGCAGAGGACTACACTTTTGCCAATGTACGCCGTTGTGCCCAAGGATTTGCCGAATATTTACTGGATCAAGGGATTGAAGATGAATGGGTAGTGGTTGGTTATGATAAGCGATTCCAGTCAGAGAGTTTTGCCGCGGCCTGCGCGGAAGTGCTGGCCGGCAATGGCTTACGGGTCTACCTGACGGAGGGGGCGACTCCAACCCCGGT
>DATDRM010000205.1:0-10352 GCA_035291705.1 Anaerolineales bacterium | reverse complement strand
CTGTCCATATTTGCCCAAGAGCAAGATACGCATTATGACCTACTTATCTCTACCTAGCGTGAAAAGGGAGATCTTCCTCCAGTAAACGCATCAGATATGCGCCATACTGGTTGTTTATCTTCTCAGCTTGCCGGCGCAGTTTTTCCCGTCCGATATACCCCATGCGGAAAGCGATCTCCTCCGGGCAAGAGATCATCATACCCTGGCGATCTTCAACCGCTTGGACAAAACCGGCTGCTTGGAGCAGCGATTCATGGGTGCCCGCATCCAACCAGGCGATCCCCCGGCCGAGCGGTTGCACCTGCAACTCGCTGCGCTGCAAGTATATGCAGTTTAGATCCGTGATCTCCAGCTCGCCCCGCGCCGAGGGTCGCAGGCTCTCAGCAAATTTCACCACCTGATCATCGTAAAAATAAATCCCCGGCACTGCATAATGAGAGCGCGGCCTGTCAGGTTTCTCCTCGATACTCAGGGCGCGCCCATTCTCGTCGAACTCGACAACACCATACCGTTCGGGATCGCGCACCAGGTAAGCGAAGATCAGTGCTCCCCTGGTCAGCTCAGCCGCCTTACGCAGATTCTGCGCCAGACCTTGCCCAAAGAAGATGTTATCGCCCAGGATGAGGCACACCGGTTCCTGTCTGATAAACTCCTTGCCCACCAAGAAGGCATCCGCAAGACCGCGCGGATCAGGTTGTTCTGCATAAAAGAAACGCAAGCCCCATTGCTCTCCAGACCCAAGCAGCGTTCGAAAAGCGGGTATGGCTTCCGGTGTGCTGATCACAAGGATCTCCCGGATTCCGGCCAACATCAGCATCGAAAGGGGATAATAAACCATCGGCTTATCGTATACTGGCAAAAGTTGCTTGCTGACACCAATCGTCAGAGGGAAAAGGCGTGTGCCGCGCCCACCAGCCAAAATGATCCCTTTCATACCGGGCCTCCACGCTGCTCATAATTCTGTTTCATCCATCTTTGAATATCGCTCTGCTTGCGAATCGCCTCCACCCAATCTGGATGGCTCAAATACCATTCGACCGTTTTCAAGAGTCCGCTTTCCAAGGATTGGCGCGGTTGCCAACCCAGCTCCCGCTGAACCTTGGTCATATCCATCGCATAGCGTCGGTCGTGGCCAGGACGATCGGCGACAAATTGGATCAGCGATTTATGAGGGATGTGGGGCGAATTCGGTAAGAATTCGTCCAGGACATCGCAAATCATCTCGACGACCGATAAATTGGTCAGCTGGTTATTTCCGCCGATATTGTAAGTCTCCCCCGGGCTGCCATGCCGGATTACATGCCAGATCGCCTCGCAATGGTCTTCGACAAACAACCAATCGCGCACCTGCCTACCATCCCCATAAACAGGCAGAGGTTTGCCACCGACCGCATTAAGGATCATCAATGGGATCAACTTCTCTGGAAACTGGTAAGGGCCATAATTATTCGAGCAATTTGTGATCGTCACCGGCAAGCCATAGGTATGGCTGTAGACGCGAACCAGGTGATCGCTGGCGGCTTTGGTTGCAGCGTAAGGAGAATTGGGCGCATAAGGCGTGTTCTCGGAAAAAGCGGGGCCCTCGGGCGCCAGAGAACCAAAAACCTCGTCGGTGGAAATATGGTGGAAATGAATCTTGTTCAAGGGCATCGATTTCTCGTTTATCCACACTTGGCGGGCGACCTCCAGCAGAGTCCATGTGCCAAGAACATTGGTCCTCACGAAAGGCTCAGGATACACGATCGAGCGATCGACGTGCGTCTCTGCAGCGAAATGAACAATCGTGTCGATCTGGTTTTGGTGGATCAAATCTTCTACCAGGGAGCGGTCGCAAATATCCCCCGTCATAAAAGTGTGCCGTTGTGGATTGGGCAGCTCCCTCAAGTTTTCCAGGCTGCCGGCGTAAGTCAGCGCGTCGAGGTTGAATACCTGAATATCTGGTTCAATCCCAAGCAGATAGCGCACAAAATTAGAGCCGATGAAACCAGCTCCACCAGTGATAAGGACATGCTGCATATCTACAACCTCAGGTTTGGATCGTTCAACTATTGGAAAAATTCAACCAATCATAGGTCTCAGCGTCTACCAGGCGCTTACCCTCGATGTCCTTAGCCGAAAGGACTGGGAGTATCCCGCTAAGTAAAGGCCAGGCAATCCCTAGATCCGGATCGTTCCACAGTAAAGTCCGCTCCCACTGCCGCGCATAGAAATCGGTAACCTTATAGACCACATCTGCCCATTCGCTTAAGACGTAGAATCCATGTGCAAATCCTGGTGGGATCCACAACTGCAACTTGTTATCTGCTGAGAGATAATGCCCCACCCATTTCCCAAACGTTGGAGAGACTTGGCGTAGATCGACTGCCACATCGAAGACTTCACCCGACACGACCCGCACCAGCTTTCCTTGCGGCTGGTGGATTTGGTAGTGCAGGCCACGCAGGATGCCCTCCCTCGATCTGGAATGGTTATCTTGCACAAAAGTCGTCCGAATGCCAGCTGTGGCGAAGCGCTTGGCGTGATAAGTCTCAATAAAGAAGCCACGTTCGTCGCCAAATACATCCGGCTCAATTAAGATTACATCGGTGATAGCAGTCGGTGTAAATTTCATAAATCTCTTAAGAGAAAAATCGTTGCCAATTGTAACTTATTTAGAGCAGTGATATACAACTAAGTCATATCCGTACCCATATTCGCTCCCTGGAAATGTCTTAACTTGGACGCAACTTTGTTTTACGTATCCTTCTTCCAGATCCGCGAAGAGCCCTTCGTGTAGAACGAGATAGTCAGGCCGGTAAGATTCAACCGCCCAGATAGCTGCATCCTCGTAATCTGTTTGGGAGGTGAGCTGTTGTGCAATCTTAGGTTGGATCAGACCAGCAAAGTCGACCATAGGTCGTTGAGCAAAATATCCGATGATCCCTACTTCTAGTGCTCCTACCCTTTCTTCAGGTATGGTGTTGGTGTTCAGCCATTCGCCGACTGCCCGGTAGATAGCATAGCGGTTGTCCTTATCGAGTTTTGTAGTCAGAACATCCCACCCCTGGGCAATCAAGAGAAACCCTAATAAGACTACACCCAAAACAGAAGGCAGGCGACTATTGCCAGACCATTGGCCATTGATCCCAGAACTTTTTTTGCGGACTGTTGAAGGCTGAGAGCTGAGGTCTGAGGTTTGTTTGCTTATTTCTGCGAACAGACGGCTGAAGGCTGGCGGCAGATGGCTGACTGCTTCGATCCCCAATCCCACCGCTACTACAAAACCAGGCACGAGCGGCGTGTAATACCAAAAATAGCTACTCACCCCCAGGATTGAATAAGAAGCAAAATACAGCACCGACCACAGCCAGAAAAGGATCCATGCGCGTCCCTTCCAGAGAGCGAAAACGATCCCTGCAACCGCTAATGCAGATTCAACCACGTAAGGCCAGGATGCATACCAGCCCAAGATGGTAAAAAAGCCCGCGAAGAACTGCTGGCTGATCGCCATGATCCCCTGATGTTGCTTGGCTGCCAGGGTAACCGGTACTGGCGAACCAAAGTAGGCCCAGGCAAAAATCCCCCAACCTAAAAGGATCGCCAAGTAAATCGCTACCGTTTTCCATAGGATCGGCTTTCTCTGCCGGATTAAATAATCCAACCCCAACACCACTGCCACCAATGCCCCATCTGGTCGGGCCCAAGTAGCCAGACCCGCAGAAACCGCAGTCAAGGTATAACGACCTCGAGCATAGAATGCAACTGTCGCCAGGCACAATGCCAGGTAAATCGGTGTTTCCGAACCAACCGTGATCAGCAAGAGTGGGAAAGTCGGGTAAAATATCAACCCTGCCCATCCCACGCTGGGCGATTTCCAGGAATAAGACAGATCCCAGAGAGATAAACCGCCCAGTGCCAGGCAAAAAATACCAAACAGATTCGCATATGCAGGCAGGTGCGCTCCCAGAAAGGCCAAGGGGACTAGCACCAACGTAAACAGAGGCGTTGTCGTGCTTAAGATACGCTCCCCTGGGTTATAAACGAACCCCCTTCCGTTAGCCAGATTCTCAGCATATCGGTAAGTGATGAATGGATCGTCATAAGCCCAACCAGACAAAAAGATGGACAGGACGGATGTCATCAGCAATACATAGACGATCATGCCCACCACTTGCCATCTTGAGTATCTGGAAAAATAAATGGCTTGCATATTTAACGATCGCGGGGTATCTATTCCCGCATAAGAACCAACGGGATTAAGGTATGATGAATTTCATCGCCGATGAAAGGACGCGCAGGCGAGAAAAAGCTGTCCCAGATCAAAGGCGAGATTGTTATTGCATAATTGGTGAGGTAGGAGGTATACCATTCACCCTCTGGGATTTGCCAGACTTCATGCGCCCAGCCTGGACGAAACGGTTCAGGATTCTTCCAGGGTCCAGACGGGCTTGCCCCAATCCGAAAAACCTCTCCCTGCTTTGAATCATTATAGAAAAGGTAATAGACACCATCGTGTACAGTTACCGTGGAACTCTCTGGTAGCGCCTGATCAGAAAGTGGAAGGATGGTCCGACCCCAATCTCTCCACGGACCATAGGGTGTAGCGGATGTCGCCAATCCAACGATGCCACCGTCAATATCCACACCTGTGTAATACAAGTAATAAGTCATCCCTGCCATGAGAACATTTGGATCCCGGCAATCAGCCCATTGTCCATCAACCCAGACCATTCCCTCGTGATCGGGTTGAAAGATCATCCCCTTATTTTCCCAGGATAGAGGGTCGGCTGGGTTGGTTGAGGTTGCTAGCATGATGCTTTGGGTAAATTCACGCGTCACTCCAGTGTAAACCATGAAAAAAACACCCCCTTCCTCCCAGACATATGGCGCCCAAATCGCGGCTTCATCCCAGCTCCCCAGAGAACGCTCAGTGAGAATTGGCGTCATTTCCTCCCAAACACACAAGTCTGTTGACCGCGCATAAGCAAATTGCTTCGATCGCGGGACATGGGTAGCTACCAGATAATAATACCCATCGAACCAAAACACACTGTGATCCTTCAGACCAAAGTCTTCTGGAAACCAGCCCAAGGGATCACACTCAGCCACCTCGGAATCTGGATGAGCTTGAGCTGGAGCGAGCCTCAGGATTGCCAGGGAGACGAATCCCAGTATCAGAGTTAGCAATATTGTTGAACGTACCAAGGGCTTGTCTTTAACTGGTTTGACTACGCCGATATTCCTGGATCACTTCATCCGCATTACCAATCGCTTCTAGACTTCCATGGTTGATCCAGGCTGCACGGTGACACATGGCCTCGATCATATCCATGCTATGCGAGACAAATAGGATCGTGGCGCCTCGATCGCGGAATTCCTGCATGCGCGCGAAACTCTTGCGTTGAAAGGACTCATCGCCCACCGAAAGAACTTCGTCAACAAGCAGAATATCCGGTTCCACATCCGTAGCAACTGCAAAGCCAAGGCGAGCCCACATCCCCGAGGAATAATTACGCATGGGGACGTCGATAAAATCCCAGAGTTCGGCAAAATCAACTATGCGGGTAAATTTTTCTTCCATCTCCTCACGGGTAAAACCGAGCAAGGCTCCATTCAAGAAAACGTTCTCCCTGCCAGTTAAATCGGGGTGGAATCCAGCCCCGAATTCAAGCAAAGGGGCCACTTTGCCTCTGACTACAACCCGGCCTTCCGTGGGTCGTAACACCCGTGCCACTAACTTTAACATCGTGCTTTTTCCAGCCCCATTCTGGCCGATGATCCCAATCATTTCTCCCGTGGAGATAGTCAGGCTTACGCTGCGCAGAGCCCAAAAATCGCGATGCATAATTTTCCCCTGCAACAGGCGGATCGCGTACTCTTTAAATGTCGCTATCCGTTCTGATGCGACGCGATAACACACCCCCACCCCCTCCAGGCGGATGGCTATCTGCTGGGGCTGGTCCTTGATCTCTTCTTCGCTAACGCTAAACGCGGTATGCAAATTCATCTGCCTTTCCGGTGAACACCAACCACCCGACCAGCAGCGTAACAAAAGAGATTCCTCCTGCTATTAGCACTTCAGACCAATCTGGTACCTGGCCACTGTATACAGGAGCACGGAACGAGGTGAGCAGATAATACATTGGGTTGAGGCGCATAATCCATGATCGGTACGGTTCCGGGAGGATTTCATAAGAGTAAATGACCGGACTCAGGTACATCCAGGCGGTTAACACAATCTGATACATCTCGGCGATATCAGCGAAATAGATAGCCACCGTCGATATCAACAACCCCAACCCCAGGGCGAACATCGCCAGGAAGAGCATTGGAACCGGAATTAAGAAAACCGTGGGTCTGATCGGGACGCCGGTTACCAGCATAACAAGCAGAAGAGGTACCAGCGAAAGGACTAAATTCACCAATCCTGTGCCTGTCGCAGACACAGCAAAGGCCGTGCGCGGCATGTAAATGCGCCTCAGCAGGCTGCCTCCCCAGACCAGATGGACAATAGCAGCGTTAGTCGTTTGAGCGAAAAAGTTCCAGGCCACCAACCCGCTCAGCACATAAGCCGCGTACCCCTCCTTGTTGGCCCCGAAAACGCGGGAAAAGACGATCGTCAGGATGATCATCGTCCCCAATGGATTTAACATTGTCCAGGCGACACCCAGGACGGACCGTTTGTAGCGCGTCAGGAGGTCTCTGCGGACAAACTGGACAACCAGATAACGGTATTGGAATATCGCCCGAATCTCTTCCAGGGCAGTCGATCGCTGCTGGGCAGAATCATACATTGAAAACTGATCGGCTTTATTCATCGTGTATCTCCAGCATATCTGACGCGCTTGCAGATTTTACTTGGCATTCGAACGAATGCACAATGAACCTGCTAGTAATGGTCAATTGAATACCTGTCTCAACCATACCTTCATCCGCAAAGGCAGCCAACCGAAAATCAGAGGCCGGATGGCCGCCTTCAACCTCAACCAGGAAAGCCAGCTGCCTCCTTGGCGGCGATGGACGATCACCATCTCCGGCCAGCAGAGATTGCCCGGAGAGGCGGTTTTTGAGCTCCCATGCAATCTGAAATTTGCCCACAGGCGTGGAGTATATCGTATTGCCGAGATACGGGATAACCGCACCCACAAGTCGTAATCCATTGCATCCCGAAACGTAGGATCCAATGGCCCCACCTGCCGCCAGAGGCGGGCGCGGAAGAAGGCTGATTGCTGAGGTACATGGACAAAACCCCGCATCAATCGGCGATAATCCGTCTGCCGAGCCGGGAACTTCCCGATCACTTTTCCGGAATCATCGATCAGGTTGGCATCCCCGTAAACCATCCCAACCTCTGGATGCGAGCTGAGAAATGAAACCGCCTCGGAAACTGCGCCAGGCAGATAGGTATCGTCGGAATTCAGCCAGGCAAAGATCTCGCCCTTCGCCCGCGAAAATCCCTTGTTAATTGCATCGGTCTGCCCCTGGTCTGGCTCAGAAATCCACCAGGCTAACCGGTCGGAATAGCGCTGGATGATCTCTCTACTGCCATCCGTTGACCCGCCATCTACGATGATATATTCCAGGTGCGGGTAATCTTGTCCCAGTACCGAGCGGATGGTTTCTTCCAAGAAACTCCCCTGGTTATAAGAAGGGGTGACAATTGAAACCAGAGGTTTATCTAACACTGTATTCATTACTTAAAGGATCATTACCAGTCTTGGTCCGTGTAATAATGCGCTGCCACATCCGCAGTCAAGTAGCGGATGCGTTCGATCTCCTCAACAGTCAGGCGACGTTTCCAGTTCGCTAAGTTAGCCCGGCTGTCAAGGTGAACCGAATGGACGGCACGACGCGAGACTTCTCCAGGATTCTCAGGTTTACTGGAATTCAAGATCGCCTGTTGCACTTGGGGAGAAAAATTTAATCCCAGGCTGGCATACAATTCTCGATACCCTGCCAGGGGGTCGACAGATAAATCCTCGTGACGGATGACAATGAATTGTGGATAACGCTCTTTAAGACCTCCAACTACCTGGTAAATTATCCGCCATAGTAAGCTCCCTTGCATGACGATATCATCTGGGACTTTGTACACTGCTTCCATCTCCGCCCGATAAGGTTCCAGCCAATCGCGCATTAACAGTGGCTGTGCAAGTAGGTGACCAAAGTCGAAAACCCAACCCAGACGGATTAAACTGCTGGTAAAGCCCGCTGGGTGGCGCACGACAATTACCACCGCGCATCCGAGCTTCTCAACAAACCAGGCAGCAGAGAAGATCGCAAATGGGTCTTTGAGCAGCGGGCGCTGGTGAAAAACCTTGCCTTTCAGGAATATACTCCAGTCGCGCCGCATCCTTAATCCATCTTTGACAGAACGCAGCGATTTGATTTCATCCCAGGGGTGATAACGAAAATTAAGCGTTTCCTGTAATGCGGGCAAGAACTCCACTTCGTTATCTTCGCAGATGTAAGGGTACCAATTACCCACCGGAACGCGCATCACCCCCGGACGGTGCCAGAGGTTCAGCGGTTCGCTGATAAAAGCCACCTGGTGGTTTGCAGCGAGCATTTTCCCTACCCAAGTCGTCCCGGAACGGTGTACGCCGGTCACAAGGATGGCTTGCCTGGGCTGATAATCTTGATTCACGCCTTTAACCGTTTTCCTCCAGGTATAATCCAGGCCAGTTCTTTAACCCCTTTTCTCCAGATAAAACTGGGCGGCGTTTCTTATTCGCCCGGAAATTCCAGCGCTCCAACCCTTTGATCCCCATCAGACTGAGAAGAGCATAAACCATGCGGTGCCAGTGATGCAAAGTATATACCGGATCAAATTTCAGTGCCTGTCCATAGGCTTTCAGCGCCGGACCGGATTGGCCTCCATCGAGCAGGTAGCGGGCGTTCAAGCGATGCGCCCCCGCTAGAACCTGGTGTCTGTTTTTCTCAATCAAAGAAACGAGCTCTGCTTGGGTTTGCATCCATGCCAGCAGGCGGATCGTTTCGCGTCCAAACCCCTCCGCCTGCGCTACGTTTTTCGCCGCTGCATGGTGTCGTGCTGCAGCCCAGATTGCTGCAATGTGTTTCACCGGCGCCAGGCATGCTAGGCGGATCCACAGGTGATGATCTAGCATGTAATGGTATTCCAGGTCAAGCCCTCTCACCTGCTCGTAAAGCGCCCGGCGCATAAACACCGCTGGCTGGCAGATGATGCGAAATCCGATAAAGTCCTTTAATCCCCAGTCCGGAAAAGTAAGAAGATTAAGCAACCTTCCTTCAACATCGATCGTGATCGCGTTTCCAAACACCATGCCGGCTTGGGGATTCTCCTGCAAGGCAATTACAGCCTTGCTGACAGCTCCTGGAAGATAAAGATCGTCTGAATTGAGCCAGGCGACGATTTCCCCATTTGCCCGCGCCATTCCCTTGTTGATAGCCTCTGCCTGCCCTTTGTCCTTCTCCGAGACCCACCACGCTACCCTGCCAGCATATTCCTGGATGATCTCGACGCTGCTATCTGTAGAACCTCCATCCACTATTAAATACTCAATATTTGGATAGTCCTGCTCGATAACCGAGCGAATCGTGTCCCTCAAAAACCTGGCTTGATTGAAAGAAGGGGTCACAACCGAAACCAGGGGAGGTCGTTTTTGAATTGTCATTTCAATTGACGCAAGTCAAAAATGATATACCCATCACCTTCAGAAAAGATGGCATAGTTTTTGTATAACAAATCTTTCAATTCTGCTTGTTGATCGAGTTGTCCGAGCATCGTCACCAGAAAAAAGTCTTTATTGCCTGTTTTCTCGGCAAACCATTGTTGGACCTCAAGCGGAGGTTTACCCTGTAATTTCCGGTAGTTTTGGTGGCCAAGTGGCAACCATACCTTGGGAGTGATCCAGCCATAATATGCCAGGCGATTGCCATAATCTTGAGTCAGAGCGATCACCGATGTATCGCGCCCGAGGACTTCAGCGATTTGCTGCCAATAGGCGGGCTCATCACGGAAATTATCCTCCGCCAGGTCGACCCTCACATTCCAAACCTGGATCAAAATGGCAAAAAATAATATTCCACTAACTATAACCCTGGTGAGTAAAACTGGTTTTAACAAAGTGAGCGGTCTGAAAAGCACAGCGCCGAGGGGGGCTAGTGTGATCGCTATGATCGGTATCAAGGGCAGATGGTAATAAGAGTGGGTTGTGATAAAGTAAGCGAAGGCCATGCCATATACCCAATAACCGACCCACAAACCGATCCCAAAAGCTCGCGTTGGCGCAGTAGGGAATAAAAGCACGCCCAATGCCGCCGCCATGATAGCCCCGTATCCTACCAGGCTACTGACCCAATCCTCCCAGCGAAGATAGAAACCCAGATCG
>DATDRM010000204.1:0-2319 GCA_035291705.1 Anaerolineales bacterium | reverse complement strand
GAGCGGCGCCGGCTGGAAGCTTCGCTGGTACAGTCGGAGAAACTGGCGGCAGTCGGCCAGCTCGCCGCGGGGGTAGCCCATGAGATCAACAACCCGCTCACTGCGATCATCGCTAATGCCCAACTGCTGCAACGTGGGTTTTCGGGCCAGGATGTCGAGAACCAGGATATGCTCGATCTCATCGTCCAGGCCAGCGAGCGCGCTTCCCAGGTTGTGCGGAATCTGCTCATTTTCGCACGCCAGGAGCATTCCGAGCTGGCACCCACCGACATAAACGAGACTCTCCGCCGGGCGATAGCCCTGATCCAGCACGAGCTTTCTGTACGCTCGATCCACCTCGTGTCTGACCTGGGAGAAAATCTACCGCAACTCATGGCAAGCCAGGATCAGCTCCAGGGGGTCTGGATCAATTTATTGGTCAACGCGGTCGACGCCCTCGACGAGGGATCTGGCGAGATTCGCGTAACCAGCCGGAAAGTCGGGGATGAGGTGCGCATTACGATAGCTGATAATGGCAGGGGGATTCCCCCGGATCACCTGTCCCGCATTTTTGAGCCGTTTTATACTACCAAGGACCCCGGTCAAGGCACGGGTCTGGGCCTTTCCGTGTGTCACCATATTATTGAACAACATGGGGGCGAAATCCTGGTTGAGAGCCAGCCGGGTAGAGGAACGGAATTCACTGTTCGGATTCCACTTGGTCTCTACGCAGGTGTCGAGCGTTTGGCTATCTCGTAAGCGATTAACCTAACTTTGTTGCCGCTATTTTCTCTGTGAGGTAAACCGGCGTATTCCAACCCCGGTATCTGGGATGGCGGCCGCGCACCACGTCCTGATACAGCTCCCGCAGGCTGGTTGTGATCGGGCCCATGTCACCCGCGCCGACTGGGCGATGATCGATGCGGGTCACGGCGGTGATCTGGGCAGCGGTGCCAGTGATGAAGAATTCGTCACACAGGTAGACTTCGGTGCGGTCGATCGGGCGTTCAACCACGGGTCGGCCCAACTCCTCCCGCACCAGCTCGATGGCGGTACGGCGGGTGATGCCTTCCAGGATGTTCTCGGTGATTGGGGGGGTGATGACCGTGTCAGCCTTGACCATGAATACATTCATGGCGCTGCCTTCCGAGACGTGACCTTCCTGGGTGAGCACCAGGGCTTCGTCGAAGCCAGCCAAGACCGCGTCTGTTTTAATCAGCGCCGAGTTCGCATAGGCCCCACTGATCTTGCCTCTGGCCGGGATCATGTTGTCGTCCACGCGCCGCCAGGAGGATACGGTGACGTGGGCGTCCGTCTCGTTTGCCAGGTAGCGCTCGAAGGGAAACGCCACGATGGAAAGTTCGTCGTGCAGGTCGTGCAGCTTGACGCCGATAATTTCGTCTGATTTGAAGGCCAGGGGGCGGATGTACACGTCGCAACGGTAATTTTCTGCGCGCAGCACCTCAATCGTCAACCTGGTTAAACTTTCCGGTGTATGGTCAAACACCATGCGCATGATCTTGGTCGAATCCAAAAAACGCCGGAAATGATCGCGGGGGCGAAACACATACAACTGTTCCTCGGCTTCGTTCCAATAGGCGCGCATGCCGCCGAAGACGGCGGTGCCATAATTGAGCCCATGGGTCAAGACCCCCACCCTGGCTTCAGAATAAGGAACGATCTCGCCGCGAAAGTACGCATACTTGGGAAGGTTCACAGAAAGGCCTCCTGAAGAAGGAAATCGGACGACTTCTCTCCTGGATCGGATTATAACTCAGTTGGGGGAAAGAAGCGCGCGGAATGGAAATCGAAGAATCTGTCTTGTTGCACCTAAGTTTCTGGTAAGATCTATTTTGGTGCCGACGATGGTAAGCATGGTAATGAGCTGTGAGATTTGAATCTCACCTGCACGATCTTCAAAGCCGCATGTCCGCCGGTAGCAGCGGATGCCGTGCTCTAAAGAGATTGTGAATGGATTTCCTTGATATGAGTGATCTCTCGCTTGGCCCAATCGTTGGAGGGCTTGCTCACGACCGAGCCCACCTGTGGGGAAGAGCAAATGGGTCGGGAGTGCTGCACGCCTGGTTAGGCCAAAAGCCTGACTTGAGCGACGCGCAGATTGCTGCCACTTCGTTGCCCCTGAGCGCTGAAACCGGCTTTGCCGGAGTGGCTCCGGTGATGAACCTGGCGCCGAACACCCACTATCACTTTGCCCTTACTTTAAACGACTCGCCTCCCAATCCGGCGCAAGGGGAGTACCCGGCCTTTACCACCTTTCCATCCCCAGGGGAACGCGCCCCCTTCGCTTTTGCCTTTGGCTCGTGCTTCCGCCCAACGGAC
>DATDRM010000203.1:0-5335 GCA_035291705.1 Anaerolineales bacterium | reverse complement strand
CGTGGTCGTCCACACCAGTAAAGAGGCGCCTGGATCATCCACTAGGGGTAGGCGGACGAAGACCGAGGGGTCGACTGCCTCATCATAACCTTGGGCTACCTCGTGGTCAGACAGCGGTGTGCCGCAGCGCGGGCAGTAGGGAACTACTTTATATCCCTGATACAGCAGACCCTTGTCCCAAAAACTTTTCAAGATCCACCAGACAGACTCGATGTATTCGTTGGTGAAGGTGACATAGGCGGCTTGCAGATCGACCCAGAAGGCGATGCGGTCGGTCAATCGCTCCCAATCCTGGATATATTCAAAGGCCGACATACGACACATCTCGTTGAAGCGGGCAATACCATATTCTTCGATCTGGCCTTTGTTGGTGAAACCCAGTTTCTTTTCGACCTCGATTTCTACCGGCAGTCCGTGGGTGTCCCAGCCGCCACGCCGCACGACATGGTAGCCACGCATGGTCTTGTAGCGCGGGAAAATGTCCTTAAATACGCGCGCCAGGACATGATGCACCCCAGGTTTGCCGTTAGCGGTTGGCGGACCTTCATAGAAGACAAACTCCGCCGCGCCCTGGCGGCGAGTGCCTGACTTTTCAAAGATGTGGCGATGCTTCCAGAAGCGCAATACACCCTCTTCCATTGAAGTGAGGTTGAGTTTGGGAGATATGGGTTTGAACATGATCACCTCGTTATTAGAAATAAAAACTCTCATCCCTGGTCAGGGACGAGAGTCGGATTATAGGCTCCAACGCTCCCGCGCTACCACCCTGGTTCCCGCGCTCTGGCGGACAACTCTGGCGAGTACGACTTGACAGGGGTCAGTAGTCAGTAGTCAGTGTACAGTATTTTGAATTCAGTATACAGTCTACTTCTACTGATTTCTGTCTGGTTATACTCGCGTCCTGTGTAACGGAGGACGAATCCGACGTTCTTACTCTTAGTCTTGTCGTCTCATAATCGATTAACCCGAGAGTATCTGGTCTTTTACGAGTATAAGACTATCCGACTAGCAGACCAGGCGACTAATTTCAGATTGCGGCTCCGGAAGGATTTTCAGCCTGCAGATCTTCTCCGGCTCGCACCGTTTCCGGGGTCGCTGTCAGATTTGGTCAGGCTTACTCGTTTCCATCACAGCCATTTGGCGGATCGATTGGCGTGATTATGCCACAATTTTGAACTCTGGTCAACCGAGAATGACGACACCCTATTGGCGGAGGCACTAGATCCAATCGCGATGTAAGATGCCTTTTGCGATGATCAGTGCGATGAACGAGAAAAGGATCAAGATCACCGAAAGCGTCAGGGCGACCTCCAGATCCAGTTCGAAGCCGATGTAGATCGCCAGGGGCATGGTTTGGGTGCGTCCGGGGAAATTTCCGGCGAAGATGATGGTGGCACCGAACTCGCCGAGGGCGCGCGCCCAACTCATCACGCTGCCCCCAAGCAGGGCTGACCACGAGAGGGGGATGGTCACATAACGGAAGACCTGCGAACTGCTGGCGCCATCCAGTGAGGCGGCCTGTTCGAGCTCGGTGTCGATGGAAGTGAACCCCACCGTCGCCGATTTTATGTAAAAGGGAGCAGCGATAAAGACCTGAGCCAGGACGACGGCGATGGGAGTAAATGCGATGTGGATGCCCAAATCGTCCAGCAGGCCTCCCAGGATGCCCCGCCGGCCAAAGGCCATCAACAGGGCAACCCCTGCCACGGCTGGTGGTAAAACGGTGGGTAGATCGATCAATGTGTCGATGGCGCGCCTGAAGCGGTATTGGCGCCGGGCGAGGGAATAAGCCACGGGTGTTCCACCCAAAATTATGATCAAGGTGGTTACAACGGTTGTGGCCAAGCTTAATCCGATCGCCTGTAAGACATAAGGATCACCGAAGTTAGCGATCAAACGCGCTGGAGCGATGCGCAGAAATAACGCCATTAAAGGCAAACTGAGAAAAACCAGCATCGGCAAGCTCAACGCCCGCCACAAACCACTCAGCTGCGGCCGGGGTGGGGGAGAGGGAGGCGAGCCAGTAATTGTGGGCGTCGCCATACTACCTCAACGGGATCAACCCGTAACTTGCCAGGATATCCTGACCGGTTGTTGAAAGCACAAAGGTTATAAAATTCTTCGCCAGGTCGGGAGTTTGGCTATCGCTGATCAGGGAGAGATAGTAATCAGCCAGTACGTTCAGGTCGTCAGGAATCGCCAGAGTCGCGACCTGTTCAACGTTCGCCCGGGAGACGTCGCTCGCATAAACGATGCCGGCATCTGCTTCTCCCAGGATCACCTTGCTGAAAACGGCGCGCACATTCTCTTCATTAGATACAACGTTTTTGAGCACATCATCCTTGAAACCAGATCCAAAAGCCGGGTCTTGGCTGGCTTTCTCCAGGAAATCCTGGGAATAGCGCCCCACCGGGGCTGCTTCGGCAGCCAGGATCAGCTTGAGGCCGGGCTTTGACAAATCCTCGAGTTGCACCAAGCCAGCTGGATTCTCTTTGGGGAAGATCAACACCAGACGATTCTGTGCAAACGGCTGCAGGCTCTCGCCGGATACACGTCCTGCCTGGATGGCTGCTTCCATTTGTTTCCGGTCGGCGCTGGCGAAGATATCCGCTGGGGCTCCCTGGGCCAGCTGCTGCGCTAATTGTTGGGACCCGGCAAAGTTGAAAGTGATTTTGTCGCCAGGGTTCTCTTCCAAGAAGCGTTCCCCGAGTGTGGTAAATGCCTCGCTGAGCGAGGCGGCGGCAAAGACCATCAACGACTGCCCTGCGGTATTCGCGTGGGACTCAGGAGACGAGATAACCAAGCTGGGGGTCGCCGCTGTGCAGGCTGATAACCCGATGAAGCAGAGCAAAATCCCATAGGGGAAGCGGGCGTGCATATCAATCCCCCAAAGTGTATATAAGGGGGTCAAGATAGTAAGATCGTCGCACGGCAATAGGACAACCACTCGAGGATCGAAGCCATCTGGCGGACTCTAAGATCCACGCCGAGCCGGTTGAAAGTGTCTTCTGAGGGGATCTCATCCAGGAGGGTCTTTAATCGCTCTAGACCGGCACTCGTTTCAACGACTTGCACGTCGATCAGGTGGAGGGCGAGCTCGGGACTGCTTGCCCGCGCAAAATACAAGCGGGTGATGAATTCGACCCGGATCGCCCGAACGGTACAGCGGCTTGGCGTATGCAGCCATTGGTTGAAGCGCTGCTGTCCGGTGGGAATAAGATGGAAATGACGCCGAGCGGGGAGCTTCTCTTGTTCCTGGAATGTGCCCGAGATATAGCCTCTCTCCTCCAGGCGATTGAGGATATTGTAAGTCTGGCTCAGGCTGACATGCCATACCTGGCGCAGATCGGTAACCAGCCTTTGGTGGAGTTCGTAGCCATGCGCGGACTTCTGCGATAACAGACCGAGCAAGGCGAATTCAGGGGACAGCGGCCCTATGTGGGGCGTTTTGGAAGCCATATAGATATACTCACTGAGTGAGTATATCTATAACCTAGGTTTTGTCAAGCGATAAACGCAACCTTTCAGCGGCTACCTGCCGCGTGTAGTTGGAATCCAAGTTATTTATAGTCTTTGGGAGGCTTTAATCTTCCAAGGTGCTAATGTCTCCCTCTGGCTGTCCCAGGGCACGCGCCTTAAGCAGGCGACGCATGATTTTACCACTGCGCGTTTTGGGCAGGCTATCCACAAATGTGATATCTTCCGGCCTGGCGATGGGGCCGATCTCATGGGCTACATGCTGGCGCAGTTCTTCGGCCAGCTTCTCGCTTTTTTCTACACCCGTTCGCAGGATAACAAATGCATGAATGGCATTACCTTTAATTTCGTGAGGGAGACCGATCGCTGCCGCTTCGGCGACGGTAGAGTGGCTCACCAGAGCGCTCTCCACTTCGGCTGTCCCCAAGCGATATCCGGAGACTTTGATCACATCATCCATGCGCCCGATGATCCACACGTAGCCATCCTTGTCCTTGCGAGCCGAGTCGCCGGTCTGATACATGGATTTAAATTTACTCCAATATTGTTGCTGGTAACGCTCTGGGTCGCGGTAAATTGTGCGCAACATGCCAGGCCAGGGTCGCTTAATAACCAGGTAACCTTCCTCGCCGGCAGGTACTGAATGGCCTTCTTCATTGACAACATCGACCTCTATTCCAAAAAACGGCCGGGTGGCTGACCCTGGCTTGAGAGGCGTGATGGGCAAGGGGGTGATCATGAAGCCCCCCGTTTCCGTTTGCCACCAGGTATCCATGATCGGGCAGCGTTCTTTGCCCACCACTTTATAATACCATTTCCAGGCCTCTGGATTGATTGGCTCACCAACGGTCCCCAACAGGCGCAGGCTGCTCAGGTCGTGGCGGTTGGCCCAGGCTTCCCCAAAACGCATCAAGCCGCGGATCGCAGTTGGAGTAGTGTAAAGAACTGTGATGCCATAGTTTTCCACCATACGCCACCAGCGATTGGGATATGGGTGGGTAGGTGCGCCTTCATACATAAAACTGGTCGCTCCGATCAAAAGCGGGCCATAGACGATATAGCTATGCCCGGTAACCCAACCTGGATCGGCGGTACACCACCAGCGATCTTCATCTTTGAGGTCGAAAACATATTTCAGGGTGGTGTAGATGTAGACCATGTAACCACCGTGCGTGTGCAATACACCTTTGGGACGACCGGTGGTGCCCGAAGTATATAGGATAAAGAGCGGATCTTCAGCATCCAAAGGCTCGGTGTAGCAAAGCGGATTAGCGATAGGCAGGCCGATCAGGTCGTGATACCAGTAATCGCGCCCTGGCTCCATGAAAATCTCTTGTCCAGTGCGCTTGACGACGATACAACTTTCTATTGTTGGCTGGCGAGCCATGGCTTCGTCGGCGATATCTTTAAGGGGCACAATTTTGCCGCGCAACCAGCCGCCATCGGCGGTAACCAATACGCGGCTTTGGGCGTCTTCGATCCGTTCAGCCAGCGCTTCCACGCTAAAGCCACCATAGACCACGCTGTGCGGCGCGCCGATCTTGGCGCAAGCGAGCATGGCGATCACCTGTTCCGGGATACGCGGCAAGTAGATGGTAACGATATCGCCTTTCTTGACACCCATGCTCCTGAGCACGTTAGCGAATTTACACACTTCACGATTGAGGGCATAGTAAGAAAAAGTACGCACGTCGCCTGGCTCGCCTTCCCAGATCAAGGCAAGTTTATTCTTGCGGTAAGTATTGATGTGCCGATCGAGGGCGTTTTGGACGATGTTGGTCACTCCACCCACAAACCATTTGAAGAAGGGTGGATTGCTCTCGTCAAGTACCCTATCCCATTTCTTGGTCCATTCAAG
>DATDRM010000202.1:0-36800 GCA_035291705.1 Anaerolineales bacterium | reverse complement strand
GAAAGCCACCCAATTCGCCGTTAGAATCATCAGACTGTTCATAACAATCGGCCACTTCCTCAAGCAGAACCATAAGGATAGTTATCGCTCCTTCGGCATCTCCAGCCTGGAGGAACGCCTCTGCTGAATCGACGACCTGTGCGAGTTCTTCCACCATGCCGCCCATCATCCAGTAGGCCTCCGACATCCGATACCCATCCAGGCTATGCAGGATATTCCTGGTTTGTCGCTGGTAAGCTTTGGCGGAAACCTGGGTCTGGCGTTTCTCTTTGGGTGGAGACTCCTCCGCTTTGGACGAGGTTCTGGCAAACGGGATCGCCATCTCAAGCCAATCATACAAATTGGGGTCGTGTTCTACCATTTTGTGGATCAACCCTAACAGGTCCTCGTGGCTCAACCCCGCGAGCATTTCTACAATCCCGCTACGTTCGGTGAATTCCTCAGGTGTATAAAGAAAGGCAAGCAGGAGTGCGACGACGTGTTTGCAGTAACCGCCCATCTCATAAGGGCAAGTACAGAATGCTGCACGAACGCCTCCTTCATCCAATTCCACTCGCAGGCGGTAAGCTGAAGCCATGCTGCCCTCACACTCACCAAACAGAAGATCCTCCTGCCGGGATGTGTTGAAAACCGCCCCGGCTCGATAATACTGCTGCCCGCGCTCGAAGCTTTGAGGCGTGCTGAGCGCTCGAATAATATCTTCGGTCAGTTGAGCTGGCATAAAAACATCCTCACTCAGTGCTTATAAGCACATTCATAAAAGTCATGAACGAAGGGTACCAATGACACATGGCACCATTCTATCTCAACGTTTCAGATTGTGTGAATATGCTTAGATCCCATCAGGGCCTTCTTAAAGTAGGCAACTCATAGAAAAAAAGACCTTCATCGGTTATGCTTGTTGAACCCACAAACCAAAACCGAGGAAGGTCGCCATGGAGTGTATCACAGAAACGGGACTGGTATTCGATATTGGCAGTTTGTACGCTCATTTTCAAACCTTGAGCGACAACCGCAAACCCAAAGGGCTGCGCTATCAACTTGCAACCATCCTGGTAGTGCTGGTCATGGCAAAACTGTGCGGTGAAGATCGACCCAGTGGGATTGCAGAATGGGCCAAACATCGTACGGAACTGTTAGCAGATCTGCTGCGCTTGAAACGGAAGAAAATGCCCCACCATAGCACGTATCGTCGTATTCTGGCAGAAGTGGTCTACGTGGAAGAACTCGAGCAGGTCAGCAGCCGCTACTTGAGCGGGAAGAAGTTCTTCGGCAAACAGGTTTTGGTAGCGATAGATGGTAAAGTACTGCGTGGAACGCTGGATGAAGCCCAAAATGGCACTTACCTGCTGGCTGCCTATCTGCCGACCGAAGGCATTGTGCTGATGGAAGTGGCCATAGCAGGGAAGGGCAGTGAGATCCCTGCTGCTCCCAAAGTGCTGCAAAGCATTGATTTGCGTCACAAAGTAGTCATGGGGGATGCCTTACACACCCGGCGGGCCAGTGCCCGCTAAGCCAGCGCCGAAAGCGCCTCGGAAGCCTACTATTCCAGCCCCGGATCACCCCTGGAGACGCCCCTTGTGGGCGAAGAAACCAAAATGAAAAGACGAGAATGGTTTCAAAAACCCATCTCGCCTTCTCGTTGCGGGTTGACCCGATTATACTCGGGTCACGCTCATTGCAAAGGTGACACTTTCGCTTACCAGTTAGGATGTCATTTTCCCTGAACAATGACACCTCTTTCGGCCGCTCCGCCCGGTTTCAGCCACCCAGTGCTTGCCGTCGTGCTATAATCACCGCTAAGGAGTAAACGACGAGGTTTCTGCGCACATGGTTTCCTTTTACCAACAAGTCCTTACCCTGCTCACAACTCCCCCTGGCAACCTGGCCTATCACCTGGTGCTGACCTTTTCTATCGCCGGAGCGCTGCCGGGTGCGTTTAATCTCTGGCAGGCCAGCCGGCTTCCCCAGGGGCGGCGCATGGTCATCGGTCTTGGTCTGCTCCTTGCAACCCAGCTGGCGCTGATGGTTGTCGCCGGTTTAGCGCAATTCCTGCCTATTTCCTCAGCCCTCGTCCCCATCCTGGACCGCGCCATGACCACCTTCAGCCTGATTCTGCTGGTCTGGTTATGGGTCTTCCCCGATCCGCTCCCCCTGGCCGACTTCGCCACTGCCTTGCTCAGCCTGCTCACCCTCATCCTGGCGATCGTTTCCACGATTTGGGGAACCAATTTAGACTCCGCCGTTAACTACAACGGCGCTCTGACCGATATCGTCTGGCAGGTGTTCGCTCTGATCCTGGCATTTACCGGCGGCGTGCTGTCCCTGCTCCGCCGGCCCGGCAGTTACGAAACCGGCCTGGGCATGTTCGCCCTGCTCTTCATCGGGCATTTGATCCACCTGCTTGCCCCGCTCCCCGAGGGAGATTTTCCCGGAGTCGTACGCCTGACCCAAACCGCCGCCTTCCCCCTGCTGCTTATCCTGCCGGGACGCTATCAGGTATATCTTTCTGGGGCCAGGCCAGACGCCAGTTTTCAATCCCAAGAAACTCCCTTCGCCAGCCTCGATCCAACCCTGTTCCAGTCTTTCCTCGTCCTCGCCACCCAATCCGCCCCACGCGAGCTCTACCAGGCGATCACCCTGACCGTCTCCCGCGCCCTCTCGGCAGACCTCTGCCTGCTGATCTCTCCGCCGAACACCAAGAAGCACCTTACCATCCACAGTGGTTATATCCTTTCCCGCCAGGAACACCTGGGATCAGCCACCTTCCACAGCAGCCTGGCCCCCGTGCTGGCCGAATCGCTCCACCAGGGTCGCCCGCTGCATCTCCCCGCGGATAGCGATATCCCGGACTTGATCGGCCTCGGCAAAGTGCTTGCCCTGTCGCTGACCGGTCCACTGCTTGCGGCTCCCATTACCACGCCCCGAGGGAGCACGAACCTGTCACTCGTTTTACTCTCTCCCTATACCGATCGCATCTGGTCCGCTTCCGATCAAAACTACCTGGCTGACATCGCTAGATCCCTGTCCGGCGTTTTACAACGGGCGCAGGAGATCAGGGCCCTCAAAGAGCAGCTCTCGCAAGCCAGGCTGCACTTGCAAAGCCTTAAATCTGAAAACGAGCGCCTCTCCCAGTCACTGCGAGCCCGTCCCCCCGCTGAGAAATCTACATCCGTCGAAACCGAACGACTGCAAGCTGAGCTGCGCCTGACCCTGGACGAAGTTTCCCGCTTAAAGGACGCCCTTGCGGAGGCTGGACAGAGAGCCCCAACCCTGGAACAAACCTCACCGATCTCAAGAGTTCCTGGAGAGTGACAGAATGAGAGGCGGGGTTCACAGGCTGAGAGGGATTTTCCTGGGCGGGGTGACCGCCATCACCTCCAGCGCCATCGTGTTGGGCAGTTTCGTGCTGGCCTTCACCGAAGGCGGTCATAGTCTCGCCCTTGCCCCTTCGCCAACGATCCAGGCGACCAGCTCGCCGACGCGCCTGCCGCCAACGCTGCCTCCGCCGACCGCTACCCCAACTACGCCTCCTTCCTCTACACCGACTGCGACTCCCACCAGCCAGGAGACGTCGACTGTCACCCCCTGTCCTGCGCCGCCCGACGATTGGATACAAATCACCGCCAATCGCAACGACAATCTCAACGACCTGGCCGAGGAGTATGGCACGACACCAGACGACTTGATCGATGTCAACTGCCTGACCGTCTCGCAGTTCGAAGGGGGTGAAACCCTTTATGTGCCAGGCTTGATCCCCACCCTGCCTCCAGAAAGGTGTGATCCACCATATGGTTGGGTCCGTTATACCGTCCAACGCGGAGACAACTTATACTCTCTCAGCCTGAGATTTGACGTGAGCGTCGATTTGCTCAAATCGGCCAACTGTCTCACTTCAGACAAAATCCGCGCCGGACAGCAGCTATACGTGCCCCCCCAGCCGCCACCTCCGCGCCCCAGTCCGACACAGAGACCGACAGAAACGCACCCACCCCCTCCTCCGCCAACCGACACGCCTCCTCCGCCCCCAACCCCCACCGAGGACGATATCCACGATTCGACGCCTCCACCCCCCTCCGCTGCATCGGGAACAACCTCAGCGCCATGAACGTCTAGGGATTCAGCAACTTTCTGATTTAAACTGGAGTGGTTCCCCCTATGCGCCCCTACAATAGATTGATACTCGCCCTGCTTGCCCTGCTCCCCTTGGCGTGCACATTAACCAATTTGGCTCCAGCTGCAATCCCGGCCGTAGTGAGCGGCAACCAAGCCATCCTGGTCACTGCGCCCGCCAATGCCACCGCCACCGCCACGCCTTTCCAACCGCTCCCCCCCACGCCAACCTACCTGCCGACTGCCACTCCGCTGCCTCCCACTCCCCTCCCACCGACTGAGGCGCAAAAACGGCAAAAAGATAAGACCACCAAATTCCCCGGCCCGAGCGAATACTCTCCGATCGCTATCCCACCCCCCGTTGATCGCATCAAGCAGCCAGATGGGCAGGTTAACATCCTTCTGATGGGTTCCGACCAAAGGCGCCATTCCAGCGGCTTCCGTACGGACACCCTGGTCTTGCTCACGCTCAACCCCGAAAGCAAGACCGTCAGCCTGACCTCATTCCCGCGCGATCTGTATGTCTACATTCCTGGTTGGAGCATGCAACGCATCAACACCGCCCACGCCCATGGCGGCTTTGAAACCACTCAGATGGCCTTCGCATACAATCTTGGCGTCTGGCCCGACTACTACATCCTGATCAATTTCTGGTCGTTCGTAAGGATCATTGACGAACTGGGAGGCATTAAAGTCGACGTCGAAAAAGGCCTGGGCGACCAGCGCGATCGGTATGGCTATTACTACATCCCCCCCGGGAAAACCCACATGGACGGGGAAACTGCGCTCTGGTACTCTCGTTCGCGTTATTCAACCAACGACTTCGACCGCAACCGCCGCCAGCAGGAAGTCCTGCAAGCGCTGGCTGAGCGCCTGATAAGCATTGACGCAATCGCAAAAGCCGGAAACTTGTACGATATCTACAAAGAAAATGTAACCACCGACCTGAATTTTTCGGATATCGTTCCCTTGCTTCCGCTCGCCGCCCAGCTGGCCGACACTTCCCGGATAAATCACTACTACATTGGATCGAAACAAGTTACGGGTTGGATCACCCCAACTGGTGCGCAGGTTCTCCTTCCGGATCGCGACGCGGTGTTGAAAGTCATGCGCCAGGCCTTGAACGGTCGCTAGTATCTCTCAAAGAACAAGGAGGAAAGATGGCTCTCCAGGGAAAAGGTTTCTTTATCTGGAAAATCCCCAATTGTGAACATGGCGATCCCCAGGCGATCGCTGCTCTCGCCCAAGAAGCCCAATTAACGCATGTCTTAATCAAGATCGCCGATACGATCTTCCCCTACAACATTTACAATGGAGCCGATCTGGTTCCTCCACTCGTCCAGGCGCTGCGCGCCCGGAACATTGAAGTTTGGGGATGGCATTATGTCAAAGGCAACGACCCCATCGGTGAAGCGGATCGGGCAATTGATCGCGTGCGAGGGCTAAACCTGGACGGCTACGTGATCGACGCCGAATCCGAATATAAAGAAGCGGGCAAGGCCGAAGCGGCAAAAAGATTCATGACGCGTTTACGCGCCGCACTCCCCAACACGCCCATCGCCCTGTGTTCTTATCGCTTCCCATCCTTTCACCCCCAATTGCCCTGGCGGGAATTTCTGGAGAAGTGCGATTACAACATGCCGCAGGTTTATTGGATGTTCTCCCATAACGCCGGCGAACAATTGACTCGCAGTGTGCGCGAATTCCAGTCAATGACCCCCTTCCGGACGATCATCCCGACCGGGTCGGCCTACCAGGAAAGAGGCTGGGAACCCACCACCGCCGAAGTCCTCGACTTCCTGCAAACGGTTCAAAGCCTCAACCTCAGCGCGGCCAATTTTTACAGTTGGGATTCTTGCCGGGCTTCCGTGCCCGATGTTTGGAACACTATCCGCGATTACCCCTGGTCCTTACCCCCCCCTCCAGGCGATATCACCCACCAATTAGTGAATGCCCTCAACACTCACAACCCGGATCAGGTCATCAACTACTACACTCCAACCGCTGTTCATGTCACCGCCGCCCGCACTATCCAGGGCCAGGCTGCCATCCGCTCCTGGTACCAGGCTGTCTTCAACTCCTTACTTCCCAATGCCGCCTTCACCCTCACCGGATTTTCTGGAAGCGGTAGTTCCCGGCACTTCACCTGGACTGCCACCTCCAGTCAGGGCAGTGTTTTAAATGGTAACGACACACTTGGCTTGTTCAACGGAAAAATAACCTACCACTACTCATTCTTTACATTATCCTATTAAAGTTTCGAGCCCTTTTTGCTCGACCTGCGCTGACGACCCGAAGCCTTGGTTTTTCCAATAGAACTCGTCTTTTCTGTAGCCGGGCGCGGCAGCTCGCGCGGCATTCCCAATCCGACTACGCGATCGGTTGGCTTTAACTCCAGGATCGCCTTGCCGCGCGCTGTGCGCCCCTGCTGAGGGGCTTCATCCAAGCGAATAGACTTCGGAGCCAGCTCTGCCAGATAGATCGTCGCGCGTGTCGTACCCTTGCCAATTGCCATCCCTGCCACATGCACACCCCGCGGCAGTTTCCAGGCCATCACCCCTTGCCCATACCGTCCCTGCTTGGGAAACTGGGTCATGGCTACCCGTTTAGCGGTACCGTCTGAGGCGACTAGAAACACCTCGCCTCGCGCGGGAGCCAACTCAGTGCCGATTACCCTGTCCCTCCCTTGAAGTTTAATCCCCATCACCCCGGCTGCCACTAACCCCATCGGGCGGACTTCCTCCTCTGAAAACCGGATCGCCATTCCCTGTGCAGTAACCATCAACACCGAAATCCGCCCGTCCGTAAGGTGCACCCAGCCCATCCGATCGCCCTGGTTGACCTTCACCAGCATGAAAGTCTGCGCTGTTGCACCGGGCAGTTCGGATAGCAGAGTCCTTTTCACCATGCCTAGTTGACTAGCGGTGAGGATGAACCAATCTTCTGCCCGTTCTTCTCTTTGGGGAAGGGTAAAGATCGCAGCCAGGCTTTGGCGGGCCGTCAAGGGCGAAATCTTGTGAAAAGGAATCCCTCCGCTAGGCTTCTCCGCCTGCGGCAGGACGTGCATCGGAATCGCAGCTGCCTCCCCGTTGTCCGCCACCAGGAAGAGCGTATCGCGTGTTTTAGCGCTCACTAAATGCGTGGCGATATCGCGCCCGCTCAGGCGAGGTGGCTTCTCATCCGCCGTGCAAGATATAAGACCCTCCGGGGAAGCCATCACCCACACGGTTTGCTCTGGCACAAGATCGGTGGTAGTCAGAAAGGCAGCTTTCGTCTCCCCTTCTCCGAGATGAACGATCTGGGTTCTCCGCTGGTCGCCAAAGGTTTCCTTGACGGCCAGCAGTTCCTCAGTCGCCAACTGGCGCATCTTCTTCGGTGAGCGGAGCAAAGCTTCCAGGTCTTTGATCTGCGCCAGGATTTCTTTATACTCATCCTCGATCTTTTTCCTCTCCAGCGCAGCCAGGCGACGCAAGGGCATCTCCAGGATTGCCTGCGCCTGCACCTCGCTCAAACGGAAACGCTTCACTAAACGCACCCGGGCAGTCTCTACATCTGGGGCGCGGCGGATCATGGCTATCACTTCCTCAAGGTTCTTCAAGGCTATGCGTAAACCTTCCAGGATATGGGCGCGCTGGCGGGCGCGCTCCTGATCGTACTCACTTCGCAGCCGGATCACCGTCAGGCGGTGCTCCACGTACACCCGCAGCGCCTGCTTGAGCCCTAGCAAGCGCGGCTCGCCGTTTACCAGCGCCAGAGTGATGATGCTGAATGTACTCCGCATCGGCGTGCTCTTATACAAATCCCGCAAGACAGATTCCGGGTCAGCCGTCTTACTCATCTCAATCACGATCCGCATTCCATGCCGGTCGGACTCGTCGCGCAGATCGGTGATCCCCTCTAACCGCTCCTCGCGCACCAGGCTGGCGATACGTTCGATCAAGGAAGCCTTGTTGACCATGTATGGCAGTTCGGTAACGATGATCCGGTTCCGGCCGCGAGTCATCTCTTCCAGATGGGCACGCGCCTGTACGGTGACTCCGCCTCGCCCCGTCGCGTATACACTGGCCAATGGTTCCCCTTGTGTGTCCTGAATGATCACCCCTCCAGTGGGGAAATCCGGTCCCTTGACAAAGCGCATTAAATCCTCAATCGAGATATCGTCCAGCTTCTCCCAATTCTGCAAGATATAAACCAGAGCATCGGTAACCTCTCCCAGGTTGTGCGGAGGGATGCTGGTCGCCATGCCGACCGCGATCCCCGTCGCTCCGTTCACCAACAGGTTTGGAAAGGCAGCCGGAAGCACGTCTGGCTCGCTCAAGGTGCCGTCGAAGTTCTCACTGAAATCCACCGTATTTTTGTTAATATCGGCCAACAGATAGGTAGCCAGCTCAGTCAGGCGAGCTTCGGTATAACGCATTGCAGCCGGGGAATCGCCATCTACACTGCCGAAGTTCCCCTGGCCGTCCACCAGGAGGGCGCGCATCGAGAAGTCCTGCGCCATCCGCGCCATGCTTTCATACACTGCCATATCGCCATGGGGGTGGTACTTGCCCAGGACTTCGCCCACAATACGGGCTGATTTCTTGTAAGGTGAATCTGGGCGCAACCCTAAATCATGCATGGCGTAAAGGATGCGGCGGTGGACTGGCTTGAGGCCATCCCGGGCATCGGGCAACGCGCGCGCCACGATCACGCTCATGGCGTAATCCAGGTAAGCTTGTTGCATTTCGCTATCGATATCGATTTTCTGAACCAGGCCAATTTCCATGGCAGACTCCGTGGTAGGCAATGCGTGATGCGTGAAGAATGAGGGTTATTGTATTGGATATAGAATATTTGTGCTGGGAGATATATTAAGGTTAAATTCGGGAAACGTCAACCCGGAAATTGATGTCAATAGAAAAATCCCAAGCCGATCAGCTTGGGAGTCGTTCTGGTGGGCGGTATAGGACTCGAACCTACGACCTTTGCGATGTCAACGCAACGCTCTAACCAACTGAGCTAACCGCCCAACTGAGCCAAATTATACCTATCCCATATAAAAAAGGCAAGCTCGGCCTCAAATAATGTTGTCCAGGAAATCCTTAACCAGCGTCGCCACTGCTTGCGGCTGCTCCAGCATAACCATATGCCCGGCGTCCGGGATGATCTCCAGGCGGGCAGCGGCGATCGCGCTGGCCAGGTATTGAGCGTAGCGCAGGGGAGTGAGTCGGTCATCCGCCCCGCAGACCACCAGGGTCGGCTGGCTAATCTCACCAACCCGATCCATCACGTCAAAGGCATCGCAGGCCAGGAAATCGCCGTGCAACACACTGGAGCGCGTCTCAGCCATGCGTCGGCTAGCTAGTTCAACCAGGCGTTCGGGAGCCTGCCGGCTGAACGCCCACTCCATAATAATCTTTACTGTTGTGTGAAAGGTAGCCTCGCTGGCGCTGCTTTGCAGTATGTCTGGGTGGATGCGCAGGCGCGCCCCTGCGCCAACCAAAATCAGGCCCAGGACATATTCAGGATGATCGAGGGCCAGTTCTTGGACAATAGCGCTGCCCAGCGAATGCCCAACGAACACCGCCTGGCTTAGGCCTACCGCTCCCAACCAACCTAACACGGCCTCAGCATAGGCAGAGATCGTTTGCAGGCCGCAGCCGAACGACTTGCCATGCCCGGGTAAATCGATCGCCAACGCGCAATGTCCAGGCAAGCGGCGGATTTCCGCCGGCCAGTACAAGTGTGTGCCGCCCGCTCCATGAATCAACACAACGGGAGGCTTTTCTCCGGGGTAAGCAAAGTAATAAAGTCCTCCAGCGATAGGCATAGATCAGTTTTATAGTTCACTGCCTGCGGCGCAGCCGTTCATGAGCTTCGTTGGTCAAGGGAATCAGCAGCTGCACGCGTGTGCCGCGTCCTTCCACAGAGTCGATATTCAACACGCCATTTACCAGCTCAGCCCGCTCGCGCATGTTGACCATCCCTAAACTCCCCCGGTGTTCATAAGAGGAATTTACCGAACCGGGATCAAAACCCACGCCATCATCTTCGATTTCCAGTAAAGCCATATCACCTTCTACCGCTTTCAAGCGCACCCAGACATGCGCAGCTATGGCGTGTTTGCGAGCGTTATTGACAGCTTCTTCGGCGATGTAAAACACCACCGCCTGTTTGCTCATCTCTAATTTGGCGACGATCTCCTGATCGGAAATCACGATTACATTTTGGTTATAGGTCTCGCGCATTTTTTCTGCCATCGACTCGAGGGCTGCCGTCAACCCATGTGATTCCAGCACCAATGGTCGGAGGGTAAACAACATGTGTCGCAGTTCGTTCGTCGTCTTTCTAGCCAATTCCTCTATCTTTTGAAGTTCATCTACCGCAGCTTTACCATCGCGCTCCAGCATCCGCCGGGCAAAGTTGACCCGCATCGCCAGCGCGGCTACGGATTGCGTGGGGCCATCATGCAGATCGCGGGCCAGTTTTCGACGAGCCTCCTCCTGGATCTCCATCATCCGCTCTTTTTCCTGTTCCAGGTCATGGTAGAGGCGCGCGTTCTGGATAGCGATCATCGCCTGGTTGCCGATGATGTCGAGGATCTCACGATGTTCCTCCGTGAAGAAATTCTCATCCGGGTGGGCGAAGAGCATCACGCCATAAGTGTCCAACCCTGTCCGCAAGGGAACACAATAAGCCGCCCGGCACACCCGCAAAGCGACGATCCTTCCCAGCTCAGGGTCCTTCGCCAAGTTGTGCGCCAGGCGCGTCTCGCCATCGTCAATCGCACGTCCGATCACGCCCCGTGTCCCTTGAAGCTCAATACGCATGTCTGCTGGAGTGAAACGGCGCGCCGAGCCCACCAGCAAGCGAGTTTCCTGCGCCTCGGTTTGTGAGAAAAGGAGCACTGCGCTGACCAGGGGACCGGCTTGATCACTGGACGATGCCAGGGCGGTGGTACACATATCGAGCGCAGTATCCAGGACGCGCTGATAATTCAATGTTGCGCTGAGGGCGGTAACGAGTTTATAAATCGCCTGCCGACGATCGATCTCAACTCGCTCAGCTTTTTGCTGGGCTATTAGTTGTGCTCCTTGGGACATCTCAAAAGCGGCCCTTAAGCGTTGTCGCAGGAAATTCATTAAGACGCCGACACCCAGGTAAAGGAGACTTGCCAGGCCGACAGAGGCCAGTGCCAAGATCGGGGGGTCGAGGAGAAACACCTGGAAGCCCAGGCTAAGGATGGTGATTAGCGTGAAGGTCAGCATCGCCCTTGTTTCGAAGTACAAAGCAGCACTCATTATCGGCAGTAAGCCTGACCACACGAGCGGACCTTGCAAGATGCTAACAAAAAAATACAAAAGATTGGCGACCAGGAGATCGGCGACCAGTATCAGGATGCGATAAGCCGCGACAGGCCGGTCGAAGAGAGCCCGCAGGGTAAGCCACAGGTTCAGAATCGCCGCCCCCAATAAGATCGTCATAACGGGCAAAGAACCAGTACCCTGGAGGACTAACGAGGCGCTTAAGCCGATCAAGATCAGCCAGCGCAGCGAGATGACTATCTTTTCAATGAAATCAGGAAAATCAAACTTGCGCATGACCAGATCATAACCTAAAATGGGGCAGACAGGGGCTCAACACCCTAAGTTGATGGATTACAAAAATGACAGCAGGGCTGGGAGGGCTGCCTTGACCGCCCGCGCCCGATGGCTGACCTGGTTCTTTTCACCCATGCTGAGCTCTGCCATAGTGCGCCCCAGCTCTGGAATCAAGAAAATCGGGTCGTATCCGAAGCCATTCGACCCCCGCTCCTCGGTGATAATCTCACCTGGACATATTCCCTCGGCGAAATGAACTTCCTCGCTGGGCGTCGCCAGAGCCACTGTACAGTGGAAACTGGCTAACCAGGGCCGGGATAACCCACTCAAATGTCCCAGAAGATAAGCCCTGTGGTCAGCGTCGGTCGCCGCCTGGAGGGGCGCGTAACGCGCCGAATATAATCCTGGCGCTCCCCCTAACGCTTCGACCTCCACGCCAGAATCATCTCCCAGGGTAAGCAAACCAGAAGCGCGCGCATATGCCAGCGCCTTTAGAGCCGCGTTCTCCGCGTAAGTCTTGCCTACTTCCTTAACTTCCAGTTTCAAGCCGATCCCCTGGAGGGTGACAAGTTCGATGGCTATGTCCTGCAACAAAGCCATAAATTCGCGCGCCTTACCGGTATTCCCGGTCGCCAATAGCAATTTAATCATAGCATGATATTATGTCAAATTAACCCCTTAAAGCTTGACTGTTAAATCTATGTATGTTATAATTATATAAATTAAATAAATATATTTTGCGAGTCGATCCATACCGATGAACCAGTCTCGCCAGGCTCTCCGGCTGAACGTCGGATTTCTGCTTAACCAATCTGTCGGTTTCAGCCGAGATTTCCTCGTTGATCTTCCCTCATTACTATTAGAACCAGATCTTGATCTCAACCATCTGTCAGGCACAGCCCGTATCACGCGCACCGCGCAGGGGCTACTACTGCAGACCAAAATGCATGCAACCCAGCTGACTGAATGCGCCCGCTGCTTAACCGATCTGGAACAACCGCTTGAGATCGACTTCACAGAATTGTACGCTTTTTCGCCGCGCACAGCCAGTGAATCAGGATTGATTTTACCCGAAGATGGCCATATTGACCTTGCCCCGCTGGTGCGTGAGTATATGTTCTTGGAAATTCCCATCAACCCCCTGTGTAAGCCGGAATGCAAAGGACTATGCCCGGTGTGCGGCGAGAATCTCAACGAATATCCTCACGATCATGATGACGAGGTCATCGATCCTCGCCTGGCTCAATTAAGAATCCTGCTTGAAGACAAAACGCAAGAATAATATCATCTACTCTCACAGTCGTATATTCTTTCGGAAAAAATCCTAATTCTTCAGGAGGGGCGTGCATGGTTTACCCAGGCTACACCATCCAAAAGGGCAAGGTTCTCACCACGCTGCTCAGCAAGGCCGAAACACAAGGGTATCTGACCGCCGAAGATGTTACCGAAATCTATCCATGGGAGGATGAAGAACAGGTCACCAATTTAATGGTTGCATTACGCCGGCGAGGCGTAGAGATCCTTACAGATGAGAACGAGGACGAGAATGAAGGGAGTCTTGATCCTCCCTCAGAGCCGACCCCGATCAGGAAGGCTCCCTTCCTCAATTTGGAACAAATAGAATCCGATGACACCGTGGGGCTTTACCTTAGAGAAATGTCCCGCGTCCCTCTGCTTTCTCTGGAAGAGGAAGTCAGCCTGGCACAGCGCATCGAATGCGCGCGACAGGCCTTACGCGACCTGGTTAAACTTAATGGTCGCGGCACACTTAAACGGCGTCACGCCCTGGAAGGATTGATCCAGGACGGATATCTTGCCCGTGAGCAGCTGATCAAAGCCAATACTCGCCTGGTCGTCAGCGTTGCCAAGAAATACGTCGGCCATGGTGTCCCTTTTCTGGACCTGATCCAAGAGGGAAACCTCGGTTTAATGAGAGCGATCGAAAAGTTTGAGTTTAGGCGCGGCTTCCGCTTTTCAACGTACGCCACCTGGTGGATTCGCCAGACCGTCACGCGCGCCATCGCCGATCAGAGTCGCACGATTCGCGTCCCCGTGCACATGACCGACCGCATCCGGCAGATGTACCGCCTCTCGCACGACATGGAACAAAAACTGAGCCGCCCGCCCACTCTCGAAGAGCTCGCCGCTCAGATGAGCACAGACGTCAGCAAGGTTAAGTGGATGTTGAAGGTTTCTTGGACGCCGATCTCCCTGGAAAGCCCAGTTGGCGATGACGACGATAATGAATTAGGTATGTTCGTCGAAGATGAGACTACCCCCTCGCCCTCCCAGATCGTTTACCAGGAAATGCTGCGCGAGCGCGTCAATGAAGTCCTGTCTACCCTCTCACCACGTGAGGCGCGCATCCTGCGTTTACGCTTTGGATTGGACGATAACCAACCTAACACCCTGGAGGAAGTCGGCCAGAAGTTTGGTTTGACGCGCGAGCGCATCCGCCAGATCGAAGGAAAAGCCTTACGTCGCTTACGCCACCCACGTCGTGCCCGCCTGCTGCGGGAATACCTCTAACTGCACGAGTCAACCCATGCCCTTGAACATCCTCGTATCTGTTGCCTGGCCTTATGCCAATTCCCCGATCCATGTTGGCAATATCACCGGCTCCTATCTGCCGGCAGATATCTTTGCGCGCTACCACCGCCTGGCGGGCAACCGTGTCCTGATGGTATCGGGTTCGGATGCCCACGGGACTCCTGTCACAGTGCGTGCCGACGACGAGCAGACCTCTCCCCTGGAAGTATATCAAAAATACCACGCTGGTTTTCTTGAGCTATTTCAGAAGCTCGGCCTGACCTATGATCTATTCACCAGCACGCACACCGACAACCATTTCAAAGTTTCACAATCGATCTTTCTGGCGCTCAACAAAAGTGGCTATCTATACACGGATCGTCAGCAGCAATGGTACGCCCCCACGCAGGCGCGTTTCCTCCCCGACCGGTACATCGAAGGCACCTGTTATATTTGTGGCTATCCTAACGCCCGGGGGGACCAGTGCGACCGTTGCGGCAACCTGCTTGAGGCTGCGCTGTTGATCAACCCACGCTCCAAGATCGACGATTCGCTACCTGAGCTGCGCGAGACAGAGCACTTTTACCTCGATTATGGTCAGCTGCAACCCGCCATCTTGGATTTCCTGCGCCAGCGTGAGAGCTATTTACGTCCAAACGTGTTGCGCCAGTCCCTTGGTCAGATTCTGGCTGACAGTTTGCGTGGGCGTGCCATCACACGTGACTTGGACTGGGGCATCCCGGTCCCTGTAGAGGGCTGGGAGGGCAAGTGCCTGTATGTCTGGTTTGAGGCCGTGATCGGTTACCTCTCGGCTGCTATCGAATGGGCGCAGATCAACGGCCAACCGGACGCCTGGTACGATTGGTGGTACGATCCCGAGGCACGATCCTATTACTTCATCGGAAAGGATAATATCCCTTTCCATGCCGTGTTTTGGCCAGGACAATTGATCGGCGCCGGTGTTTGGTTTGCTAAAATCTTCGAAGAACGGGAAGACCCGGCTTTGATCCTGCCCTATGACATTCCCGCCAATGAGTTTATGAACCTGGAGGGGCAGAAAATCTCTGGCAGCCGGAATTGGGCTGTGTGGGGATTGGATTTCCTTTCGCGTTATGATCCAGACCCCTTGCGCTACTATCTGACGGCTAACATGCCTGAAGCCAAAGACTCGGATTGGGACTGGCAGGATTTCCTCAACCGCAACAACAACGAGCTGGTCGCCACCTGGGGCAACCTCGCCAACCGGGTGCTCGCCTTTGCTTACAAACATTGGGAGGGCCGTGTTCCATCTCCAGGTGAGCTCCAGCCTGCTGACCGCCAGGTTTTAGCAACCGTCGAAGAGGGCTTTCAAACCGTTGGTAAACACCTGGATGCGGTGCGCTTGCGAGCAGCTTTAAACGAAGCCATCCGCCTGGCTACAGAGGTGAACAAGTACCTGGATCAATCCGCCCCGTGGTTCGAGATCAAGTCCGACAAAGCCGCCGCGGCTACCACCGTATACACCGCCTTGCGGGCGATCGATTCGCTCAAAGTGTTGCTTGCGCCGTTCTTACCCTTCACCAGCGAACGTCTGCACACCTATCTGGGCTACAAGCAACCCCTTTTCGGTGAGCAGTTTGTCGAATCTCGCACGGACAGCCTGGGAGAGCACAAGGTATTGCGTTATCGCCCGGAAGATGCTAATGGCCGTTGGGAACCCAGCCAGCTGTCCCCCGGGCAACCGCTTGAGCAGCCTGCGCCGCTCTATCAAAAGCTAGATGAGGGGATTGTGGCGTTCGAACGTTCCCGTCTAGGTCAGTAGAAAAACCAGGATTCCATGTTGAAATCCCTGTTGATCTTACGCCATGCGAAGTCCAGCTGGGATGAGCCTGGTTTGGCTGATATCGACCGACCATTAAACAAGCGCGGCAAGCGGGATGCGCCCCATATCGGTTTTCTGCTGCGGGAGGAAGGTATCGTGCCAGACCTGATCCTCTGCTCCCCCGCTCTTCGTGCCCGCAAGACAGCCGAGGCGGTCGCCGAGAACTGTGGCTTTGAAGGGGAAATTGAAATCCAGGACAGTTTCTATCCCGGCCACCCCGCTGACTACCTGGAGGTTGTCGGTCACTTACCAGATCAATACTTGTGCGTTATGGTGGTAGGCCATAATCCTGGCCTGGAGGAACTGCTCACAACTTTGACAGATGAAAGCGTCGCCCTGCCCACGGCCGCGCTGGCACAAATCTCCCTGCCGATTCATACCTGGCGCGACCTTACCGATGAAGTAACAGGAAAATTAGTTAACTTGTGGCTGGTAAAACGATCGATTTGAGCTTCCCCTGCCGGCCTGGACTTCAAGCAATCCGCTTAAGCGCGCTGCCTAATAGCACCAGGGCTATACCAGCCGCCGCCATCACAAGGATAGCGATCAGCAGATAATCCGGGGAATCACTCGGCGGCGCGAAACGGATTTGCTCTTGCTCAACCAGGAGCTGAGCGGGATCCCCCTGGTCCGAAAGTGCTGCCTGCTGCGGGGTCGACGAGGCAGGCGCGGGCGTTTCGGTTGGGCGCTTGGCGGTCGGCGAAGGTGTAGAAAGGACTCCCGCCCTTTTACTCGCCTCTGGCGCCCTCGTTTCGGTTGCATCCAATGTGCCGCTAGGAGTGTTACCTGGTTTAATGAGCAGCTTATCGCCCGGGAAGATAACGGCATTCTCGGTAAGCCCATTCATCGCCAGCAGGTCTTTGAGTTGGATCTTATAAGCCTTGGCAATGTTGATCAGAAACTGTCCCCATTGAACCACGTGGATAATTGAGCCATCCGGCTTTGGGGGAGCTACCTGAATAGGGATCATCGCCATTATCGTAGGAGCTTGTGTGCCTGTCGCCCCTCCTGGGGGAGCAGGCGGCTGGCCAACGCCAGGCGAACCGGCGATATAGCCCACGTCGATCGTATAAAACACGTAATCCCCTGAGAAGGCCACCCCAGCGCCGATATCCCGGTAATTAGACGAGATCATCGTTTCCAGATGAATGGCATCCTGCCACATCTCGTATACCGTCTGTTGCGGGCTGAGGTCAACCCCCATGGCGACATTTTCCGAAATATATACCTGAGCCCCACCGCCATAACCATAAGCCACGGCCCGGTCATGAGGCCGCGAGCCATCTGGCCCGCTGTGACTCCAGGTGCCGATCTCTGCCTGATATTCGCTTTGTGCCTGCGCCGCGGCCATTAATGAGCTATTGATTTCATATGGCGGGAGACCATACGAGGCGCGCAAGGCATTGACCTCGGCGATTAAAGACCAGGCATCGCCAGCCTGGGCCTCGGTGCGTGGCGCATCTATCGCCACAATCGGCGCTATCAAGCACAATGAAATAACCACCAGAATGATTTTTCGGATCATCGACTATGGTCTTCCGTCACTGGTTACCCAAATACTCTGCCAATAATTGCAATGCCATCCGCGCTGCTTGCTCCTTCACGCTTAACCGATCGCCAACAAATTGGAAATACCTGGCTTGCCCGTCGCGCGTGGTGTTTAAACCAATCCAGGTTGTCCCAACCGGCTTCTCTGGCGTGCCTCCCCCAGGACCAGCGATCCCGCTGACGGACAGGCCGACGTCTGCTGCCATTGCAGTGCGCACGCCTTCGGCCATTTCCATTACGATCACTCGGCTAACTGCGCCATATTTCTCGAGGGTTTCCCAACGCACACCCAGTAAGCGAACTTTCGCCTCGTTAGCATAGACCGTAAATCCCCCCAAGAAATAATCCGATGATCCCGGCACATTTGTAATGAGATGGCTGATCAGACCCCCTGTACAAGATTCGGCAACGGACATCCGCATCCCCAGCTGTCTCAATAACCTTCCTATAACGAATTCAACAGTCTCAACCATACCTGGGGAATTATACCCGTTCTTCGCCAACAAACCCCGGAGCAACTCAGTCATGTTAAAATAGTCATCATATGGAAATCAGCCCTCAAATCCAGGTTATCTTAGATACCGCGCCGACCAAATCCGGTTGTTACATCATGAAGGATGCCGACGGTAAGGTGATTTATATCGGTAAAGCGGTCAACCTGCGCAATCGCCTGCGGTCCTATTTCCACGCCAGCGCACAGCTGCACGTGCGCACGCGCCAGATGGTGCGCAGGATTGAGGCCATAGAATGGATCGTGGTTGGCTCCGAACTCGAAGCATTGATCCTGGAAATGAACCTGATCAAAAAGCACCGCCCGCATTACAATGTGCGGCTCAAAGACGATAAGCGCTACCCTTACATCAAGGTGCATTGGGCTGACCCCTTCCCCAAGGTCACTGTTACCCGACAGATGGTCGCCGATGGCTCGCGCTATTTCGGACCGTACACGAGCGTATGGGCTGTGCACCAAACATTAGACGTGCTCCGGCGCATCTTCCCCTACTTGACCTGCGACCGGACGATCACCGGCGAGGATGAGCGCGCCTGCCTATACTATGATATTAAACTGTGCACTGCCCCTTGCATTGGTGCAGTCAGCCAGGCCGGATACCGTCAGGTGATCGATGACCTTTGCCAATTCCTGGAAGGAAGGACGGAGCCGATCGTGTCCCGTTTGCAATCCGAAATGCAGCAGGCTGCCGAGACTCTCCGCTTCGAACGAGCAGCTGCTTTGCGCGACCAGCTCCAGGCGATCGAAAAAGTAGTCGAGCGCCAGAAAATTGTCTCAACCGAATACGTGGACTCGGACGTGATCGCCATGGCGCGTTCGAATGGCGAAGCTTGCGTACAGGTTTTCTTCATCCGCAGTGGCAAACTGATCGGACGCGAGTACTTCTTGCTCGAAGGAGCCGAAGACACGCCCGATGCTAATGTGATGGCAGAATTCGTGAAGCAATTTTATGACCAGACTCCAAGCGTGCCCTCCCAGGTGCTCCTACCCCATGAGGTGGAGGAAATGCAGATCATCAAGCAATGGCTCGGCACGCGCCGTTCCGGTCAAAAAGTGGAAATCCTCATCCCGCGTGAAGGGCTACAACAGGAGCTGATCCGCATGGCTGCTGAGAACGCAGCCGAGACCCTGTCGGCCTTGCAGGCCCAATGGCAGGCGGATCGCCACCGCCAGGAGGAAGCCCTGGCGGCGCTCCAAGGTGCCTTGAAATTATCCGTGCCGCCCAACCGCATCGAGTGCTATGACATCTCAAACACCCAGGGCACCTCCGCCGTAGGCAGCATGGTCGTGTTCGAGCAAGGCATACCGCGCAAGAACCATTACCGCCACTTCAACATCCGCACTGTCACCGGCCCCGATGACTTTGCCAGTATGGAAGAGGTGCTTGTCCGGCGTTTCAATCGCTGGCAGGCCGCCTTGGAAGCTGGCGAAGTTCCCGGCAAAAAACCCGATCAGGCCTTCGCGATTCTGCCAGATTTATTACTGGTGGATGGCGGCAAGGGTCAATTAAGTCGCGCCGTGGCCGTGTTGGAGCGCTTCAATCTCCGCCCCCAAATCTATGTCGCTTCTATTGCCAAGCAAAACGAGGAGCTCTTCATCCCTGATCGCCCCGATTCGATCTTCCTCCCTCGCCAATCGCCGGCATTATTTTTAATCCAGCGCGTGCGAGACGAAGCGCATCGCTTCGCTATCACATCGCACCGCAAGCAACGCACCCGCGCAGGTCTGGCGTCCCAGCTGGACTCGATCCCCGGTATTGGGCCAGCTCGCCGCAAGTCGTTGTTGACCCACTTTGGCTCGATAGAGAATATTAAACAAGCCAGCATAGAAGACCTGACCACCCTGCCAGGCATCACGGAGCAGGTCGCCCAGGCGATCAAATCTCAGTTAGAATAGGAGGAGATATCCATGGCTAAGAAAAAGAAAAAAGAACTCTCGGGCTTCGAAAAACGTCGCCTGCGCTCCCAACAAATTGTCCTGATCGCGATCGGCTTGATCGTCATCATCTCAATGATCATTTCCCTGGTATCGAATTAATGCTTGAGCAGCTTACCTGAGGGAATTGAAAGGTTCTACCTAATCAGTGGTAAATCCAGTAATCTTTTCCTAAATTTTACGTTAATACTATTGACGGAATTGTAAGTCAAATGGCAATAAATTAACAGGCATGAGGTGGGTCAAAGAACTCGCACAGAACCTCACCAGAGAGGTAAACATGAGGTATACGAAATATGTGGTCATCACCAGCGTCTTATTTGCGCTGGTCTTGTTGTTGACAACCATTGTGTCAACAAAAGCGAACCCGGGACAAGTGATCGACTTTGAGGGGTTTTCCGAGGGGGATTTCGTCGATAGCGTATCCTCAGGCCACGGGGTCAGTGGGGATGCTGTCAGTGGAGAAATCGCGGTGCGCGGCTTTAACCCGAGATTTGGATTGGATGTAAACGCGGCCATGATCTTCGATGCCACCTGTCAGCCGGGTGGCACTCCAGCGGATTGCACGGGCGGCTGCAATGATTTATTCAATCCACCGGAAGGCAATGTCCTGATCGTCAGCGGAGACCTCGATCAAAGCGATCCCGACGACGATGCAAGGCCGGGCGCTTACGTTTGGTTCGATTTTTCGAACTGGGGTCCCGGCAGCGTCACGGTCGAAAGCGTCGACGTGCAAGACGTTGATGTCGAGGAGATTGGAGACGCTTACATCCAATTGTTTGCCGGTGGCTCTTTAATAAACGAAATCTTGATCCCGGATACAGGGGATGTCGGGTGGGAGACAGTCACGGTCGGCATCTCCGGGGTGGACGGCATGTTAGTAAACACGAACGCCTCGGGGTCGATCCTGAATGTCCGCATTTCCACCGAACCCACAGCTGTACAATTGAGCTCCTTCCGCCTGGCTGGGGTGAGGGGAGAAAAAGTGTCTCTGGTCTGGGAGACAGAAGCCGAGGTCGACAATTATGGTTTCTATCTCTATCGCGCTGCCGAGAATAATATCACCCTTGCCTCAGCGATTCATTTTGAGCCGGCTGCAGATGGGAGTGGGGGGCACACCTATACCTACGAGGATACCGTTCCAAGAAGTGGTGTCTGGTGGTATTGGCTGTCTGACGTCGATACGAAGGGGATCGCATCCTATCACGGACCCCAGCGGACCTACCAAACCTTCCTGCCTGTAATGATCGCACCCAATCGTTAGTGAGCCTTATCCAGCGTTCATTTGTGCTTGTATTCATCTTGAGCTCCTCCTTGGTTAATTTGAAGGGCTTTGCATTCCCGTCTCAGTTCCAGGAGCAGAGATTCAGTGTGAAAACCACAACAGATGAGGTAACCTTAGATTGGCATCCGCCTGTAGTTCAGATCAACGTGGATCCAGTAGGAACAGCCCGCGTGGAAATACCCGGCTATGAACAAACCAGCCAACCAGGTATGCCGCGTCTTCCCTATACTTCGGTCTTGGTGGCTGTTCCGACTAACGCCCATCCCTCTCTTGTAATTCGACAGGTAGAGGAAACCTTGCTGCCCTTACCGGTGCCCCTTTCACTGGCCGGTCAACCTCAGGGCGTCTATCGTGCGCCTAATGGGCAAGTCCTTGGCGGAGCATTTGTCTCCCCGTCTGAGGAGACTGCAGACCTTCCCCCGCCTGTCGTGCTCAAGCTCCTCGGCATCCTGCGCGGTTTCCGCCTGGCCAGGGTAACCTTCTACCCCCTCCAGCCAGCTGGAGATCATCTGCGCCTGACAACTCGCGTTCAGGTCGTAATCCACTTCGACCAATCGCTCCCGCCCGTCTCCGCCGCCAGCCAGACCGCTGATCCGGTTCTGTCCACACTTCAAAAGTTGGTCATCAATCCTGAGCATCTCACTCCTTACCCAGGCCATATCCCCCAACCCCTTACAGAGGCCAGGATTATCGACTATCCTGGACAGGTTGTAGCGATCGAGGTGACGCGTCCTGGCCTGACACAAGTTTCCTCTGGAGCGCTTTCCGTAATCGGTTTCTCCACCGCCGATGTGGATCCGCACTTTCTCCACCTCTCTCACGCCGGGATCGAGATTCCATATGAGTGGCAGGGTGATGAAGATGAGTATTTCGAGGATGGTGAACGGCTCCTGTTCTACGCGCAGCCACGCTTCAGCCGCTGGACAGAATCGGACGTATATTTCCTCCAGCCAACCCAGGCGCCCGGCATCAGGATGGGAAGCCGCTCCGCAGATCCCACTGGTCTGCCTGTCGGAATCCCCTGGGTTGAGTCAACAGCTGAGTTCAACGCCATCTACACTCCCGATTGCTATTGCGCGCCCATTCCGGCCGGGCGGGACGGCGACCGGTGGGTATGGGACAGGTTGCAATTGCCCACCCCCTTCACCGGATCCTTCCCAATCCAGCTTGAAGGAGTCGATCAGACCCAACTTGCCAGCCTGAGCCTGTGGCTAATAGGCTTTACGGACGTGGCTGCCTCACCGGACCACCGGGTGGAGGTATCCATTAACGGACTAGCACTCGGCAATATCCAATGGGATGGAAAACAGGCCGTTGAGGCAAGTTTTTCGATCCCGGCATCCGTCCTTGAAAATGGAGATAACACTCTTTCGTTGACCTTGCCCGGAATCGAGGGCATCACCGTGGAGGGCGTGTGGTTGGATGCCTTCTCAATCCGTTATGCCCGCAAGAACACTCCGGTTGGAGAGACGACCTCTTTTACCGGCGAAGAGTCTGCCCACGCCTACACGGTTGGTCTGAATTCGACGGACGGCCTGCGCGCGTACGCCGTCAGCAACCCCGACCAACCATTGCGTCTGACCGATGTGCAAATCAGCGTGCCGGATAGGATCTCGCTGGGAGATCCAGCCGGAGGCGGAGCCAATCACTACTGGGTTACCAGCGAAAGCGGTATCCTCACCCCTGGCCGCATCCGTCTGGCCACCCCCTTGCAAGACGGATATGGGGTTACAGGCGCCGACTACTTAGTGATCTCCCCACTCGAATTCATCCCGGCCCTGGCAGATTTGGTTACCTGGCGCGAGGAGCAAGGGCTGATCGTCGCCATCGAGGATGTCCAGGCGATCTACGATGCCTATGGCGATGGACGGCCTGAACCCTCCGCAATTACCGCTTATCTGTCCAGCGCATATCATAATTGGGAACGACATCCAACCTATGTGCTCCTGGTCGGTGATGGCACAGCCGACCCAAAGCGGTATGTGGATGCTTCTACACAGACATTTATCCCCCCCTACCTGGAAGACGTAGATCCCTGGGCAGGGGAGACGGCCGCCGATAATCGTTATGTCACCCTGGATGGGAATGACACTCTTCCTGATATGTTGATCGGCCGCCTACCCGCCAACAGCCTGACCGAGGCTCGGACGATGGTCGCTAAAATCGTGGAATATGAGCAACAACCCGAGCCAGGTGCCTGGAAAGGCGTAGCCACCTACGTTGCCGATAACCCCGATGGAGCAGGAAACTTCCCGGCCTTGTCGGATGCCACCATCCGAATGTTCCCCACCCCTCCATTGATCCCCCAACGCCTGTACTTTGATCCGGCAAACAATACCCCGGCAGATTTTCGCCGGACAATCCTGGACACGTGGATTGCTGGTGCCACTCTGTTGATGTACACCGGCCACGCTTCGATCCACCAATGGGCCGGCGAACGTGTCTTTCATCTCGAGGATGTATCAGGCTTGAAGAACGAAAACAGATTGCCCGTTGTCCTGGAAATGACTTGCCTCACCGGATCTTTCCAAGTACCAGGTTTTCCGACGCTTGACGAAGAGCTCCTGCGCCAGCCTGGTGGCGGCGCAGTGGCTGTTTGGGGTGCAACTGGCCTGGGAATTGCAAGTGGTCATCATTGGCTAGCGGAAGGTTTTCTGTTCAACACTTTTCGGGTGGAGGAAGCCGATCTTGGAACGGCTACCCTGGCAGGAAAAGTGAATCTGGCAACCGCAAATGCCTTTCTTGACCTGATCGATACATTCACCTTGTTTGGAGACCCGGCGATGAGATTGGTTCGCTCTCATTTCCTCTATTCGCCATACATCCAGAACTGAGATGCTGAAGGAAAACCTATGTTGAAGCACAAGTTTACTTTTCTCATGATTTTCATGGTTGCTATAATTATCCTGATAGCGATCCATCCTCCTGCGGCCTATGCATCCCGGATGTTGGGGATTACTACGACTCCGACCGAAATCCCGGTGACCCCATCGGATACTCCTGAAGCGCCAACCGCCACACCCATTCCGCCATCGGAGACCCCGGTCATCCCATCCGCGACCCCCGTAACGCCCTCGGATACTCCATCGACCCCTACGGCGACCCGGGAGACGGCTTCGATTACACCCTCTACGCCCACCTCCACTCCGATACCGCCAACGTCCATACCCCCTTCTCCGACAGCACCCGGCACTCCTCCCAAGCAGACCGCGACCCCGATCATCACCATCGAGCCACCGGTTTCACCAACGCCAACCAATCCCCCGGGAAATTCGGAACCTACTGCTACCACCCAACCCCCACGGCTGCCCCAAACCGGAGAATTCCCATTCGATCCCAGCGGGTTCGGGTTGGATTGGCTGTTTATTGTGGTACTTGTTGTCTTGATCGGGATGTTGTTTTTCCGGGCTTTCCGGGTCGGCAGGAGGTAGAACCAGGCGCTGGATTGATCTATGCGATCCGTGAGTTTGATTCTGTTCCTGGTGTTGATTGGATTGGTGTCCTGGGGGAGTACCAATTGGTTCACAGCTGGTAACGTCAGCCAAACCAATGTTCGCGCTGAGGAGGAAATTTCCCAATCCTTATCGATCACCTCTTCCTTGCCTGAAGAGCCTCCTCCAGCCACAGCTGCGCAGCCAGGCATCACAATCGAACGGGTTGCGTCTTCCGGAATACACCTCCCCGGCCATAGAGTCTCTGCTCCCCAACAATCTCCGGGTGGTTTGCAGGCAGAGGTCAATAACGTACCTTCCCCGCAAAATGTCGAGGCAGATGAGACGATCAACCGTCTCGTCATCCCCTCTTTGAGAGTCGATGCAAAGGTGGTCTTTGTACCATTTAGCGACGCAACCTGGGACCTTACCAGCCTTGAGCAAGATGTTGCCTGGCTGGGCAAAATGCCCAGCCAGGCAGTGAATAAGAACTTTGTGCTGGCCAGTCATGTTACGGTTGGCAACGCCCAGAATGGTCCTTTTCGCTACCTCTCCAGACTTGCCCCCGGCGCGAAAGTCATTGTCTATACCGAGAAACAGATATTAACTTACCTGGTACGCGATCTGGCTATCGTCAATCCGGGGGATGTGTCCATCACTCAAGAAACAACCCGATCCCAGCTCACACTACTCACCTGCACGACCTGGGATGAAAAAACGAAAAGCTATCTCCGCCGACAGGTTGTCTTCGCCGAATTAGTAAAAGTAGAATCAAACCTTGACCAAGAGATGGATTAAGGCAGGACAACCTCTCCCGTAAGCGCACCAGCCTGATTAGCAGTATCTGACACCCTGAAGGACCAGGTATAACTTTGCCCACTGACCATCATTGAAACGGTGTAAACCATTCCTGGGAGCAGAGGCTGGCGCGGGATTAACACGATCGCGTCCCTGGCATCCAGGATCGCTCGACCCAGATCACGGGCGCTCGCATCTGGATTGTTGTAAGTGCTCTCGTCAAATACACAATGGTTCCAAGATACGCCATTCTGCATAAAGGTGTGAGAGGTAACTTCTGGAGTTAAGTTTCCAGGGCCAATTTGCAGGATGATGGGAAGCCCGGTCGGGGGGCTGTATCCTTCACAACCGGCCAATGGATCAGGATATTCCCCTGTATAGGAAGCAAGAGGAACCGTCATACCATCTGCCGGCCAGGTGACCGGAAAACCAGACGTCAGGAGCAGCTCACCCAGACCTCTGAGCACATCCAGAGCAGCGCCCATCTGCAAGCCTCCATCTTCTTCTCGATAACTCCCAAACCCGACCTGATGCAATTGAGGATCGAGGATGCCAACCCCATGAAATGGCGCTTGCATCCATAAGTCGATGGCGTCCTGATCGGTGACGGAGGTGCTGCTGCTGGCCAGCAAATTGCTGGAGCGCGCCGCGCTATCCCCTTCCGGGGTATACCATTCATTTTCGGGATCCTCGCTGTGACCAACATAATCGTTCTTGCTCATATACCGCGCGTGGTACCAGGCTCCAGTATTCCATCCAGCCATCTCATCGACTGGTGGCAGCGCGGCCATGGCCCGGTAATAATTCAGGTAAGCCAGCCAGCCTTCCTCCGCTCCTGGAGGGATCGGGTTGGGCGGAGTGTCTTCAGCGGGGTTGGTATTGCTGATCACCGGCAAATAGACGCTGCCAGATGTATCAATCGCCGATCGGCCCAAAGCCGAAAGGGAAATCTGCGTACCCCCTAAAAAAGGCAAGAAACTAAAAATTAAAGATAATCCGAAACCAAGGCCCCCAATAAGGATCCGTTTGGTGTTTATTTTCATTCTGTGTGTCTGATATCGTCAACCAGAGTCAGTATTACTCTAAACTAATACATTATTACCATTAAATAACCAACGGTTTTTACTAAAAAGCCCCTCCAACAAAAAGACTGCCGAAAGGGCCTTCTTTATATAAGTCTTTACAGGCAAACCTGCGATCATCCGGTTAGGGGTTCAATCTTGTACCCTGAAAGGAAACCGCCTCACCGCTAAGACCCGTAACTTTGCGTCCTTGCCTTTCGACAAGGTTGCCCTTTTCTATATTGATTTGTACGTCATTGTACGAATCGGACAAGTTATCGTCAATAGCGTAAAAGTACCAGGTTAAAGGAACTGGCTGTCAGCCGCAAAAGATCATCTTGACTCCTCCTCGGCCCTCGCTTAAAATGGCGATACAATTTAATATCCGAGCGACCAGGGTATCTCTACCCCCGGATGGGAAGGTTTAAAGGCGAAGCCGGTGAAAGTCCGGCGCTGTCCCGCAACTGTAAATTAGTTACCCAGTCCCGTCGCCCGATAGTACAATAGTCCACCCAAAGACTATCTGACTATTCGACTACCAGACTAAACGACTAATGAGCCAGGCCGCCCGCCTTGGTTGGCTTCTCCACCTCCTCGCGGATAGAGGGTGGGAGCGTGACCATGCCCTCAGCCTTCCTGCCCCTGTCCCGATGACAAGGGCTTTTTGTTTGCCAGTCTAAACCGTTTTCCGGAGAGATATCATGACCTTAAGATCACCGCATATCATCTATTCCCTGATGCTGGTGTGCCTGCTCGGGTTGGCTGGATGCTCATCTCCAACACCTGCCGTCACGGAGCAGATCAACGCTGCTCCGACCGAACCGTCAGCGAACAGCCTACCCACGCGAACTACCGCACCCTTGTCCGAGTCGATTGAACTCATCGATGGGTTGGGTCGTACGGTAGCTTTGCCAGCCCCCGCCCTGCACATCGTCTCCCTGGCTCCTTCCAACACCGAAAGCCTGTTTGCAATCGGCGCTGGCGACCAGGTGGTTGGACGAGATGAATTCTCTGATTATCCGGCTCAAGTGAGCAATCTGCCCAGCATAGGCGGAGGCTTTGGAGATTACAATTATGAGGCGATCGTCGCGCTGCAGCCCGATCTGGTTCTGGCAGCGGAGATTAACACACCTGAACAAGTGCAGGCCTTAGAAAAATTGGGCCTGGTGGTCTTCTTTCTTCCCAACCCGACCAGTTTGGATGAGATGTACGCTAACCTGAACACCCTGGCCCACCTGACCGGACGGGAGGCTGAGGCAGCGGGCCTGGTTGAAAACCTCCAGTCGAGGGCAGAGGCGGTCGAACAAAAACTGTCCACCGCGACCGACCGCCCGACCATCTTCTATGAGCTCGACAGCACCGATCCAAACGCCCCCTGGACAGCAGGCCCAGGCACGTTTATTGACACCCTGATCACTCTGGCGGGTGGGGAGAATGTCGCCGCCCATCTGGAAGACCAATATCCACAGATCAGCCTGGAAGAGTTGCTGGTGAAGGACCCCCAGATCATCCTGCTTGGCGACGCCGCTTATGGGGTAACCCCTGAATCTGTCCTGGCGCGCCCCGGCTGGGAATCGCTAGACGCAGTCCAGAATCAGCGTGTCTATCCTTTCGATGACAACCTGGTGAGCCGTCCGGGCCCGCGCCTGGTAGATGGACTGGAAGCTTTAGCCCGATTATTTCACCCAGATTTATGAATTTCCCTGCACGTCCCTTCCTGCTCAATTTATTACTCCTGGCTCTCGCCTCGCTGTTCAGCGTCGCAGTAGGGGCGGTGTTCATCCCTCCAGGTACGGTCGCGCGAATGCTGGCTACGACATTACCAGGATTATCAAGCTCCGGGGATTGGCCGGAGACTTTCAATACGATCGTCTTCCAGCTGCGCTTGCCGCACACGATTTTGATCGCCCTGACCGGTGCCGCCCTGGCCGGCAGCGGAGCAGCTTACCAGGGTCTCTTCCGCAACCCCCTGGCTGACCCTTACTTGATCGGTGTTGCTTCGGGTGCTGGCCTGGGCGCCGTGTTAGCCATGTCTGCTAACTGGCCCGATAACATATTGGGATATTTCACCATCCCAGTTACAGCCTTTTTGGGAGCCATCCTGACTGTAGCCATCGTCTACTCCCTGGCCAGGTCGAGGAACGCGCTCCCCACGACCACCCTCATCCTGGCTGGCGTAGCAGTGGGCTCCTTTGCCTCTGCATTGACCTCGTTCTTTATGCTCCGTTCGGAGGGCGAGGTACGGCGTGCATTAGCCTGGCTGCTGGGCGGCTCCACGATGACCGGTTGGGACCCGGTTTATGCAGCCTTGCCCTATTTAACGCTTGGCATTGGCGTGCTGCTCACTTCCGGCCACTCGCTTAATGTACTCCAATTTGGAGATGAACAAGCCCTCCAACTCGGTTTACCGGTGGAGCGGATAAAAACTATAGTAGTCCTGGCTGCGTCGTTGACTACGGCTACGGCAGTCGCTTTTTCTGGTGTGATCGGTTTTATTGGTCTGATCGTCCCCCACCTGGTCCGCCTGCTCTGGGGACCAGACTACCGCCACCTGATCCCACTCTCGGTCTTGGGCGGGGCAACGGCGCTCCTGATCGCCGATCTGCTTGCCCGCATCGTCCTGGCCCCCCAGGAATTGCCGGTGGGGGTGATCACCGCTCTGGCAGGCGCTCCCTTCTTTCTATGGGTCTTGCGCCGCTCCCAAGGCGGGAAAATACGCGAGTAAACGTCGAAGGGGTTCTTAAGCATGCTCACCATCCAGTCTCTCTCTGTTAGTTATGGCTCACGGCCTGTTCTTCAAGGGGTTTCTTTGAGTGTGAAATCCGGCGAAGTCTTCGCCTTGATCGGGCCGAACGGCGCTGGCAAAACGACCCTGCTCCGCGCCATCAGTGGAGTGATCCGCCCTTTGGCCGGGAGGGTGCAGGCTTTTGATAGAGATTTAACCCTTCTATCAGCCACCCAGCGGGCGCGCTTCCTGGCAGTAGTTCCACAGGCGCGAAAACTCCCTCCGTCTTACACAGTCTGGCAGACAGTGCTTCTAGGCCGCACCCCTCATCTGGGTTGGCTGGGACAGCCCAGCCAGCGCGACCTTCAACGCACCCAATGGGCGCTGGAACGCACTCAGACCCTCGATCTGGTTGATCGGCGTGTGGACGAGCTCTCCGGAGGTGAGCAGCAGTTAATATTGCTAGCGCGCGCCCTGGCACAAGACACGCCCATTCTGCTGCTTGACGAACCCACCGCCCACCTGGACCTGCATCACCAATCCAATTTGCTCAGCTTAGTGCGACATCTCGCTCGAGAACAGGGCCTGGCCGTGCTGATGGCCTTGCACGATCTCAACCTGGTCGCCCTGTATAGCGACCAGGTCGCGCTGCTCGTGAATGGTCATCTGCGCGCCTCAGGAAATCCTGATCAAGTATTAACCCGCCAGCACCTTATGGAGGCGTATCGGGTGCCTCTCCAGGTGATCGCTCACCCCACCTATGGCACTCCCCTCGTTTTGCCAGACGGGCATGCCAGAGACGGGTTTTAAATCGCTCGCCCTTTGCCATCCAATAAGACATTCACTGCCTGACAGAAATCGGGCACGGAGAACGGCTTCTGCATCCAGCACACCCGGTTCTCCTCCAGCAATGCTTGATTCTCCTCCTGCAGAGGATGGCCGGTGACCAGCAGCATCTTCACCTGCGGCCAGCGTTCCCGCAAGGCGCGGTACAACGCCACTCCTCCCATCTTCGGCATCACCACGTCGCTCACTAACAGCGCGATGCCATCCGGGTTCTGTTCGTAGAGATTTAAGGCTTCACCGCCGTCTCCCGCGGTGATTACCCGGTAATTTTGCGCCTCGAGCAACGCCTGCATGGCTATCCGCGTGACCTCATCGTCTTCTACAACCAAGATCGTCTCTCCCATCCCCTCGGCCGGATATGACTCTTGCTCTGGGGAAATCTCCGCCTCGGGGCTTGGCAGGGACGCCAGGTAGATAGTAAAACTGGTTCCATCGCCTGGCATACTTTGCACGTCAATATACCCATCATGTTGCTTGATAATGCCATACGCCTGAGCCAATCCTAATCCGGTACCCTGTCCAACCGGTTTGGTGGTAAAGAAGGGTTCGAAAATATGCGGGATTGCCTCGGGCACGATCCCGGTGCCGGTATCGCTGACGGTAACCACCACCCATTCCCCTGGCGGCAGGTAGGGAGAGGGTGGATTGTCCTTGGGTTGGAGCCGCAGGCGGTTGAGGGCAAAGCGTAAGGTTCCACCTTCGGGCATTGCGTCACGGGCATTGACAGCTAGGTTCATAAAGACCTGTTGCAAACGGGCAGGATCGGCATTTACCAGATATGAATCCGGTTGGTAAGTCAATTCAACGCGGATCGTCTCAGGCAAAATCCGCGCCAGGAGCTTATCCAATTCCTTGATGAAGGGTAGCATGTCCAGCGTGCTTTGTTCCATCACCGACCGGCGGCTGAAATCCAGGATCTGCCGGATCAGGCTGGCAGCGCGCTGCACCTGTTGTTGGATAATAGTCAACCGCTCACGGCCAGCCGGCACCAATTCCAGATCCTTTTTAAGCAAATCAGTGTAGACAAGGATAGCGGCCATGATATTGTTGAAGTCATGCGCAATGCCAGCCGCCAGTTGGCCAACCGTGGCCAGGCGCTCTTGCATTTGAATGCGCGCCTGGTTCTGGCGTTCCTGGGTCACATCCCGGATCATCACCACCCACTGGGCGCGTTCGACGCCAAGCGTTAGAATCTCTACTTCGAGCATCATTTTGGCAGGTTCTTCTAAAAGGATCTCAACCGGCCGACTTTCATGGTCTCTGTTGACCAGGTCATCGATCGCATGCGGCCCTAACCGGACCAGCCTTTCATTCAACCCGCCTGAACCCAGCAACATTAGGATTTCCCTGCCGAATGAATTAACTACCTCCAACCGGTAATTTGCGTCCAATAGTAGCACGCCCACTGGCAATCGCTCCACCAGGTTCTCGAGGCGTTTTTGTTCAGCCGCGAGCAGGTCTACCAGGGTTTGGACTTGCTGGTATCGCTCGACATTACTCAGAGTCAATCCTATCTGTTGGCAGATCGCTTGCAACAAGTCTAAATGATCTGGGGTAAAGGCAGCTATTTCATGGTGTAGCAGGGTAAATACGCCCAGTAGCCGCTCTCCATGCAGGATCGCAGCCAGGATGGCAGAGTGGATCTCCTCATCACATCCCGGCACGTGTTTCCAGCGTGCGTCGTGTTGAACATCAGATAGGAGCAACGGTTGGCGGTTTAAAGCCACCCATCCGACCAATCCTTCCCCAAGGCCAAAAACACTTAATTTCCGCAGAATATCAAATTGTTCTTCAGAATATCCAGATGCACCTCGCAAACAGAGCCGATTCTCCTCGGGCAGGAAGAGATATGCTTTTCCATAGGTTCCTCCCAGAGCCCGGCTCGTCAGCTGGGCGGCGCGTTGGAGGATCTCATCCACATTCAGACTGGGAGCTAAATCTCGCCCGATATCGTATAGCAGGCTCAAATGGCGGCGTTCTGTAGCTGCCTCCTGAAAGAGACGGGCATTCTCGATGGCGATCGCTGCCTGGTCCCCGAACAACCTTAATGCCTGTAAGTCAGGTTCGGAGAAACCTCCTGGCTTCGTATGCGAGACGTTCATCACTCCCACCACACGTTCGCCAATTTTCAGCGGGAGACTGAAAATCGATCCAGTCCATGAGGACGGAGCGCTGGCATATAGCGGGTGGGTACGCATATCCGGCACCAGTATGGGCTCTCCCAGGCGAGCAACCGTGTAAGTCAGACCCTCGGGCCTCGGTTCAGCTATCAATTGACCCCGCCGTCCATCAGGCCACAAGGCTGCTCCAAAAGCCAGCCGGCCGCCGCTTTCTGGGTGGTAAAGGAATATATGACCGTTGTTCGCCCCAGGTAGCAAAGTTAAGGTGCATTCCAGGATCCTGTCTAATACCTCGCTGAGGTCAAGGCTGGCGGTCAGGCTGAGGCTTGTCTGGCGTAACAATTCCAACTGGGCAACGCGCTTTTCCTCCATCTCAACCAAACGCGCGTTCTCGATGGCGATGGCTGACTGATTGGCAAACAAGGTTAATAACTCTAGGTCAGTCTCCGTGAAACGGCGCTGGTCTATTTCATCCAATACCTGCAACACCCCGATCACCTGTCCCTGCCAGATCAAGGGTACGCTGAGCACCGCCGAATAAGGTTGGTCCTGCTCATAAACAGAGGAACGTCCTGGCCAGACGCGGTAATCATCAATGATCAACGGCTTCCCGGTCTGGGCAACAACCCCCGCCGCCCCTTCGCCATATTTGACCTTAACCCCAGTGTAATCCTTTCTGAACGGGTTACTTTCTGCGTGAATAGTGACTTCCTGCCGTTGCTGATCGCAGAGAGATAAGCTGCCGCCGGGAACATTGAGCAAACGCGCCGCCCGTTTAGCAATGATTTGAAGCAAGTCAGGAAGCGAGTGAGCAGCTGTGATTTCCAGGGAAATCGCATGCAACCTGGCAAGCTCCTCAGCCCGGCGACGCAGGACCTCTTCCGCCCACTCCTCCTCGTTGATCTCCTGTGTTTGAGGCGCCTTTTTTGCCATGCGCCCATTATAGACTTTTTCTATCGGCTATCCACGCTCTGACCCTATCTGAAATGTCACTTTTCGTTTGCAGTTCTGATAGTTGCCGATAAAATCAGCGATTTGCAGGCATCAGGCTAAATCTTTGATTAAGTAGTATTCCCCGCGTTGAAACCCCCGTTGGAGATAATAACGCCGCGTGCCAACTGCTGCGATCACCGCTAGCCGGCGAAAGCCTTTGCGGTGGGCAATTTCTTCCGCCCGGTGGAGTAACTGCGTCCCCATTCCGGTGTGCTGCGCCAACCCATCCTGCTTCGCACCAACTTCGAGTGACTGACCATACACGTGCACCTCGCGAACGATGGCTGCACCTGGCAAATCTGCCAAATCTGTTTCAAGAGGCGGTTTGCCATGCTCATCAAGCTCCGGCAACGATAGGCGCAGGAAGGCGGCGATCTTATCCTCCTCGGTCACGAATGAGAGGAAGTGTTCCTCAGCTGCCCCGGTCTGGTAGATCTGATCCTCGAGTCTCAAGCTCTCCCTGCCAACCGGCTGTCTGCGCACTTCCCGGCAGCGGATACACTGGCAGCGCGTCCCGCGCTTTTTCATTTCTATGTGAATGTCCTGCCGCAAGCTGGTGCGTTTGTTGCCTTCCACGACGTTCGTAGAGGGGATATCGCGGATCACCCGGTTGACCCGGCAATAGCGCGGGATGGTTGGCTTGATATCCGCGATCAGGTCGATTAGTTCCTTCGTCGTATAAGGCTCAAACTCGCCGCGCTGCCAATATTCATACAACTCTGCGTTGGCAAGCAACTGGTTGGGATAAATCTTGATCTCATCCGGGCAAAATCCATCCCACAGCCGGAGGAAATCTACCCGGTCCGATGCGGGAGTAGCCCCCAGAAGGTTCGGCATCCAGTGCAAGACGATTTTGAAACCGCCAGCTCGCAGCAGGGAAACCGCCTGTCGCGTCTGCTCCACGGTATGGCCGCGCTGGTTCAATTCCAGGATGCGATCGTCCAGGCTTTGGGCGCCCAACTGCACTTTGGTCACTCCAAGATAGCGCAGCCAGGCCAGCTCCTGTTGGTCGATGTGATCCGGCCGGGTTTCGATGGCCAGCCCCACGTTGCGATGGGCGGCCGTTTCATTGCGTGCCTGTGCCTCCACCAATGTCTTGGATTCCACTTTGTTCAGGGCGTCAAAAATGCGCAGGATAAACCATTCCTGGTAATCCCGGCGGTAAGCGCTCCATGTCCCACCCAGCACCAGCAGCTCGATCTTATCCGTCGGGTGGCCGACCGCCTCCAGCGCCTCCAGGCGGGATTTCACCTGGTTGTAAGGATCAAAATCGTGCTGCAGCGCACGCATGGCGCCGGGTTCATCCGGCAGGTAGCTCTTTGGCATGCGCACGTCGGTAGGGCAAAAAATACACTTTCCCGGGCACGGGTACGGCTTGGTCAGTACAGTCACCACGGTCACACCGGACAGCGTCCGCACCGGTTTCATTCGGATGCGCGCCAATAGACGCGGGTCTGGTTGCCATTCCCCGCTTTCGACCAATTGTTGGTAGGCGGCCACCAGCATGTGTTTACCCAGGTAACCAACCCCGCCGGGCAAAGGATTCCGCCCGACCGCTTCGGCGACCCGCCGTCCGGCGCGCACTTCCTCCAGGATGCGCCGAGCCAGGGCCATCCTCTCTTTTGAATATTCACGCGCCTGCCACCAATCCCGCTTATCCATCATCCTATCCAGTCTCACGTCTCACGTTTCACGTAATCCGTTTCACATTTCACGTTTCCTGCTTCACATTTCACGTCACCCGTCTTAGAATAGTCCTATGAACGTAACCACCATTAATCGCCTGCTCGACCTCAATCGACAATTTTACCAGACCTTTGCCCTCCAATTTTCTGCCACCCGGCAACGGTTGCAACCCGGCGTCAGGCAGGTCGTGGCCTCGCTGGACAGCGCTGCAAACGTGCTGGATTTAGGCTGTGGCAACGGGGAATTGGGACGAGAACTGGTGAGAAGGGCTCATCAAGGCCACTATATTGGGCTGGACCTGAGTGCCGGATTGCTGTCCGAAGCGCGTAAGGACCTGCCAGATGCCTCGTTCAGTACCTTCCTGCAAAGAGACCTGGCCACCCCTGACTGGGACCGGGACCTTCCCCTTTCGACTTTCGATGTCATCCTGGCCTTTGCCGTGCTCCACCACCTGCCTGGGGCTGCCCTGCGCCATCAAGTATTGGAGAGGGTAAGAACGCACCTATCCCCAACGGGGTGCTTCATCCACTCCGAGTGGCAATTCTTGCACAGCCCGCGCCTGCGCGCTCGCCTTCAGCTGTGGGAGAAGATCGACCTGAGCGAGGCTGAAGTCGACCCCGGCGATTACCTGATCGACTGGCGACATGGCGGCCTGGGCTTACGATATGTTCACTTGTTCACCCTGGAGGAGCTGGCTGAACTGGCCAGAGAATCAGGATTCACGATCGGCAAAACTTTTCTCTCCGACGGAAAGGGAGGCCAGCTAGGCCTATATCAGGTTTGGATGATAGTATAATAGTTCCCACCCAGGTGTATCTCTTCTGTCCAAGTGTCTACTCACCCCATGCGTATCCTGATCATTTCTGATATTCACGCCAACCTGACCGCTTTGGAAGCCGTAATTGCCGATGCTGGTGAAGTCGACGCGGCCTGGTGCCTGGGCGACCTGGTCGGTTACGGTCCAGACCCCAATGAATGCATCCAGCGGGTGCGCCAGCTCCCCAACTTACTTTGCCTGATCGGCAATCACGACGCCGCCGTCCTTGGGCAAATTGAGATCGATTCTTTCAATCCGGAAGCCCGCCAGGCCGTGGTGTGGACACAACAAAACCTCGCTTCAGCCAATGCAGACTATTTGCGCAACCTGCCAGAACGCGCCTTGTTAAACTCTGTCACGCTGGTCCACGGCAGCCCGCGTCAGCCAGTCTGGGAATACCTGCTGGATACCCGCACCGCCACCCAAAACTTCGCCCATTTCGAAACCCCCTTTTGCTTCGTTGGACACAGCCATTTACCGGTCATCTACCAGCTCAACGCGGGACGACGCTCCGCGGATCTGATCATTCCCGAAACCGGCCACCAGATCGCCATGGCTCCGCGCGCCATCTTTAACCCGGGTTCCGTCGGCCAGCCGCGCGACCGGGACCCGCGTGCCTCCTACGCTATTTTCGAACCTGAAGAACACATCTGGGATTACCGCCGGGTTCCGTACGATGTAACCAGCGTTCAAGACCGCATGCAGGCACACGACCTGCCCGCTCGTCACATCCACCGCCTGAGCGGTGGCTGGTGAGTGGTAATAACAATGCAGGGGTAATCCATCTTATGGAACTTCTCACAGGGGATCGACGTCTTGAGAAGGAAAACAACTACCGAGGAGAAATCGCGATGATTAAAAGAAATTACCTTGCCTCAGGCCTGATCCTAATTCTGTTGGCCGCAAGTTTACTGGCTGGCTGCGCCCCAGCAGCCGCGACTCCCCAAGAGGTCTTTGT